>JACQUA010000150.1 GCA_016210565.1 Chloroflexota bacterium | reverse complement strand
TAGGTGTAAGCCAGGCCATCCCGGGAGGTCATGTTGCCCACGGGGTTGTAGCTCCAGGCCGTGGTAGTCGATAAGTCGAAAGTCTGGAGTCTTGAGTTATTGTAATCTACTACGTAGATGCGACCGGAGGCCAGGTTCACGCCGTAGGGACTGTCGAACTGGCCGGGATTCGACCCCTGCGCGCCCCATTTGGTGATGAAGACGCCGGTGGGGCTCAGCTTCTGGATGCGGTGGTTGCCGGTGTCGGCCACGAAGATGTTCCCGGAACTGTCCACCGCCACGTCCCGGGGCGCGCTGAACTGCCCGTCCCCGCTCCCGGCGGGCGGCCCGCCGAACGTGGCCAGATGCGTCCCATCGGACGTGAACTTCTGGATGCGCTGGTTGACGGTGTCGGCCACGTAGAGGTTGCCCTGGACGTCCCTCCCCACGCCCCCGGGGTACTTCATCTGGCCGTTGGCGCTGCCGAAGCCGCCGATGGTCCCCACGTAGTTCCCCGAGGTGTCGAAATACTGCACCCGGCTGTTGTACTGGTCCGCCACGTAGATATAGGCGTTGTTGTTGCTGGAGATGAAGACCACGTCGGCGGGATGTTTGAACTGCTCGTTGCCGCTTCCGTAGCCGCCCTTTTCCCAGGCAAAGTTGCCGGTGCTGGTGAACTTGTAGATTTTGTCGTTCCAGAAGTCCGACACGTAGAAGTTGCCGTCGCCGTCCCTCGTCACCCCGGTGGGGCTGCCGAGTTGCTGCTCCCCGAAGGACCCCACGAACTGGCCGGTGGAGGTGTATTCGGCGATGCGGTAGTTGCCCCAGTCAGCCACCCAGGTATTCCCCGAGGAATTGGTCTCGGCGTGCCAGGGGGTGCTGACGGTAGAAGAAGGACCGGTATCCCCAAACTTGAACAGGAAGTTCGTTTCCGAGGTCAGCCGGTCCAGGAAATCATAGGCGAAGGTCTCGGTCTCTGCCTGCGCCGGCAGCAGGTCCTCCCGCTTCGTCAAATTCCCGCCAGCGTCCCAGGTGTGGTTGGCCTGCTGCAGGGTCGTGTCTGGCGTTCCTGTTTTCACCGTCTTGATCTTCCAGAGCTTGGCATGGGCTGCCCAACACGACACTGGAAAACAGCCATGGCCTATTGCTGGCCGGAACCACCAGCCTCGAGAATCTGGCAGCCTTTGTCTGTCGTCTTAAGGTAGTATTCGCCTCCCTCTGGGTACTCTCTGAAGCCACCGCCCTCGTGGCGAGCGACGTACCGCACGAGATCTTCTTGATTCAACTTGGTCACCCTTTCATAGTTGGCGTTCTCTAAGCCCGAGTGGTAGGACCATTCGATATACCCACTCCTTGTCAATTCTAAGAGGGGGACAATGGCTTCCGACGCAACGGAGCAAAGTCCCTCCTCGATCAGTGCGCCGAGGGTTACGTACAAAGGCTCGGGACCGTACGCTGCAAAGTCAAGTATATAGGATTCGGTCTTAGTCACCGCTAACGGCCCCTCCTGAGTTAGGCTGTGGCCCGGCATCGTCCCATCCTTGTGGCTTCTCTGGGTGAGGGTGGCCCTTTGGCGGTTTCCCGCCCCGCTCCAAGCGGTGCACCTCGATTTGCTTCCCGGTCTTCTTATTCTTCCAGAGCTCTCGCAGACTTTCGCCGTCCTTTGGCTGCTTAGGGTCAGGCCGCTCGTCAACTTTCTCCCAGTCGTTCGGGTTTTTTTGAAAATCGTCCCAAAGCCTGCCGAGTTCCGTTCCTGCAACGGATGACAGGACGTTACCTAACGCATCCCGGGCTTTGTCTCTTATCGAAGAGAAGAACCCTGTACGTTGTTCAACTTCAATCCCCGCGACTACGACCGCTGCTCCTATGGCAACCACTATGGCGACTTCGCCTATCCCTGGTATCAGGACCGCACTCCCGAGGATGGCTAATGCTGCTTCCTTTCCCCAGTTGCCTGCAGTGTCGTTGTACCTAACAGGGTTGTTAAGTGTATAAGTGTACCTATTTAGCTCCTGAGGGGCAACGACCCAGTAGCCGGGCTTTTGGCTACTCAAGAGCAAGGCAATTGACGTAGACCCTTGGTCATCAGGCTGCGACGCGAATGCATTCACCTCAGGCAAAGCATCGTGGGACACAGTCAAGGCTCGAATTATCCGGCCGCTCGGAAATGGGGCTGTGTGGACGGTAGAATCCGCGCTGATGAACCGGCTGAGCTGGGGATCGTAGTAGCGCGCGCCGTAGTAGTACAGGCCGATGTCATCCAGGCGCTGGCCGGTGAACTTGTGGGCCGGGAGGGGACTGGTGGAGGAGCGGGTCTCGCCGTAGGGCTTGTATTTGATGGAGCCGGCCGAGGCGCCGTCGGCGTTGGTGGTGAGGGACGTGCCGGTCAGGTGGTCCTGGTGGACGTAGCGGAGGGTGCTGCTGCCTTGTTGCGGGATTTCTTTGTAGGCCACCAGTTTGTCGCCGAGATAGTAGTAGAGAGTGGAAACGCCGGTGGAAAGGTTCTTCTCGTAGTACTTGCTCGCATACAGGACCGTTTGGCCGCCTTCGGTCTTTTTGACCCGGAAGCCGTCGCCGTCGTAGACGTAGCTCACCCCACCGGTGACGGCGGTAAGGCGGTTTTCAATGTCCCAGGTCAATGTCTGCCCCGCGCGGTTGGTCATGTTGCCG
>JACQUA010000149.1 GCA_016210565.1 Chloroflexota bacterium | reverse complement strand
GCGGGGGTGGGGTAAAGTGCGTAGCCCATGGCTTCAGCCTTGCAGGGTGGCAAAGGGGGTAGCCGCAGGTCTTTAGCCTGCGGGGGTGGGATAAAGTGCGTAGCCCATGGCTTCAGCCTTGCGGCGTGGCAAAGGGGGTAGCCGCAGGTCTTTAGCCTGCGGGGGTGGGGTAAAGTGCGTAGCCCATGGCTTCAGCCTTGCAGGGTGGGGAAGAGTGAATCCTTCAACTATCCCATGCCTGGAATGGGTACCAGATGAAAGCATATGTTCACCACAAAGACACCGAGAGCGCGGAGGAACCTGGTCTCTCTGTTCTCGGTGTCTCTGCGGTGAAAGCCTATGCGGTTCGTGTCACTGCCACGATGCAGCAACTGCGAATGCTCTGGCATTGGGCGGCAGGCGCCAGGGCGACTGGTGGTCCGCAGGCGGCTTGTGACCGCCATCGCCAAACGGGCGGGTTTGGGTCCGTCGTTGAAGGTGGAGGAGGGAGGTAAAACCGGTTCAGGAGATGGTGACCGAACCAGTAACGGTCGTGGCAGCCAGGGTACCCCCGGCGGTATTAGACACGATAAAGATCGTCGGAGTCAGGGCGGTGCTGGTGCCCACGCCGCCTACCCCCGAAACCACGAGGTTGGCCACAATGATGTCCCCGACCGGTCCGGGATTCTGGCTCCCCTGCAATCCGGCAAAGGAAACCCGGCCCGGAACGCCAACATTGCTGACGGGGGAGCTATCGAAGGGCGCGGTCCCGCCGGTCACTCCGGTAACACTGATAACACCGGGGTCGAACTCAATCCTGATCTCATAGGCGCCCAGGCCCGGACCCGGGACATTCTTTATCGTTACCGGTACGCTTACGACGCCCCCGGGACCCACCACCGTGGTTCCCACCTGCACGATTACGAAGCTGGCAGGGGTCGGACTGGGCGTAGGACGCAGCGTGGCGGTGGGCGTAGGCACAGGCGTAGGGCTGGCCGTAGGCGCAGGAGTCGGGCTGGCCGTAGGCGCAGGAGTCGGGCTGGCCGTAGGCGCAGGACGTGGCGTGGGGGTGGGTGTCGGAGGAGCGGGGGTAAGTGTCGGCCCCGGTCTGGGCGTCCGGGTCGCGCGCGGCTTGCGGTCGTCCTTGTCTCTATCGTCGTCGTCCCCATCCTTGTGCCTGTCCCGGTCGTCGTCATCATCGTCATCCTTATCGCCGTCCTTCTTCCCGTGCCCGCCCCTATCCTTCTTCTTTCGCTCCTGCACTCCCGGTGTTCCGTCTTTGTCCTTTTCACCGGCACCGTTTGGTTGACCATCTATAGTCGCCGTGGCCGCCGCAGGACCGCGCAACAGAACACCAGTCCCGGCGCCGTCGTTGACAGCCACAACACGGCCAATAGACGCCGCACCGGAATCGGCTACGGTTTCAACCGTTCCGCTTATCCTGGCCGCTTCGGCGCCTGGCATTACCATCGCGGCAGCCGCTAACAGCAACAGCGCGCCTGAGAGGATGGCGATGAACATTCGGGGTTTGGTCATGAAGGTCTCACTTTGAACCGGATTTCGATTAAACAGAGGCGACGCGGAACGAGCCACATCCGACTCCATTTTGTCCAGCCTACCAACGCAGCATGCGCCGTTTTGTTACAATCTCCAGTCCCATGCCGCATGGCATCTTCCCGGTTCACCGGCTATAACACCCGCGACTTAGTCTGAAAACGTCACCCTGAGCCGGAGTCCTGAGCGAAGCGAAGGAGCAGTCGAAGGGTCTTTTGCCGGGCAGAATCAACAGACGAAAGATTCTTCGCCTCTCCCGATGCTATCGGGATCGCGTTACGTCGGGACGGCTCGCTTGCGCCCCTCTTCAATCAGGGGCGACGTTTTCATACTTGACGGCGCGCCAGCAGAGCATGAGTGATTGATGCGTTTTGGCGCCGGGCTGACCTCCAAATGGGAGAAGGGGATTCATTTGACGCTTCATCGCGCCGGCAAGCTGAATAATATTCTCCAAACAACCAGTGAAAAAGGGATTGACCTCCGGGGGGGGCAGAGTACGATAAGTTAAGTTGGCTGGTTCCCCCGCGCTGTGCGGATCCCCCACGTAACCGTCCCGGTCAAGCCCGGTTTCTGTCCCGGAAGGCTTTCTTAGAAATCCCTGCGACATCGCTTCGCGCCGCGTCCCTTGCCGGAGTTCTGGTAGAATATCCAGCGAATACGGACCTTTGACTGTGGAGGCGCTAATTGAAAGACCAAGGGCTTGCGGCGACGCATATTTGTATTTGCTTTCTCCTCGCTTTGGGGTTGGCGATTGGTTGTGTTAAAACCCCGCTTGCCCCCACCAACGAAATTGCCAGCCCTCTGCCCCCCCGTCCCTCTCCGTCAGGCCCGTCACCCACGCCGGTGATTGCACCGTCGCCGGCCAGCGCCAGTACTCCGGAGACGGCAGCGACGGCTCCGGCAGCGCCCGTGGCCACGCCAATAGCGACCAGCACGGTAGCGCCACCGTCCACCCAGACTGACCTACCGACGCCGGTGGTGCTGGAGCCAACAGACCCTTATCTAGCTGCCGTTTCCCGCTCTCCCAAACTGGGAGGTCCGCTGAGGTCGTTCTTGTCTTACCGGAGCTATGGCTCCCAGTTTGACCACCTTCCAGGAATGAAGGGGGCGCTGGCACTCATTGAGCAGATGGGCGGAGTCCTTTGCGTGGTACAGTTCAACCGCATGCTTTCGGATTCAGAAATAGGGGGGCTTGAGAAGGAATACGGGATAAGATTCGGCAGACAGGACGGTGAGGTCCAGAAGTTCAGCCGCGTCTACTCCGTTGTAATTCCCATCGATAAATTTGCCGCTTTCTTAGCATTGCCCGATGTGCAACAGATCGATTCCTCGGTATGGAACTGACCGACACTACAAGCAGAAGGAGAGGAGACAAATGGAAAAGTCCCGGGGCAGTCCGAATCGTTCGCGTGTTTTTCGTGATCTTGCTTATGCTGTCTGCCAACGTCACATTTCTCGCTGGCGGTAGTCACCGGGCTGTGATGATAGGAGGCAACGGGAGCGATGCCCTGGCTGCGGAGCCGCAAAAGGTCGGAGGGGGTCTCCGCACCCTGATGCGCCACCGGGAGCAAGGGTTGGCGAGGTTTCTGCCTGACTTGAGGCAGGTTCTAGCGGTCGTGGATAAACTCGGCGGGGCCAACGTGTTGATCTGGTTTGACCGCAAGCTGCGCGACGAGGAAGTGAAGTCTCTCGAAAACGGATTCAGCATAAAGTTTAACAGGATAGATGGGAAGATACAGAATTGGAGTATCCCTTTCTCATTAGGGGGGCGATGCGGCATTTACTACTGCGTTCCCATCAGTTGCGGAAATAGGGGGCATGATCGGGCGGCCGTGCGCTCCACAAAGCGGAGGCATAGATGCGCGCCCGACACGTCCAAAGTCCAGGCGCACCCGTAAAGGGTGCGGCTACACCGCCTCGATCTCCGCCATCAGGGCGGGCAGGAAGTCTTTTTCTTCCACCGTCCGCACCGGCTCGCCCTTGCGGAAGATGACCCCTCTCCCCTTGCCGCAGGCCAGGCCCACGTCGGCGTCCCTGGCCTCCCCCGGACCGTTGACTACGCAACCCATCACCGCCACCTTGACCGGACGGGTCATGCCCGCCAGCTTCTGTTCCACCGCCTGGACGAGTCCCATCAGCTCCACTTCCACCCGCCCGCAGGAAGGGCAGCTCACCAGTACCGGCCCTTTCTCGCGCAGGTTCAGGCTCTTGAGGATTTCGTAGCCCGCGATGACCTCTTCCGAAGGGGGCGCCGTCAAGGACACCCGGATGGTATCGCCGATGCCCTGGTAGAGGAGGATACCCAGGCCCACTGAACTGCGGACCACGCCGCTGCGGAACGGGCCGGATTCGGTTATCCCGAGATGAAGCGGGTACGAAACCTTTTCCGCCATAAGCCGGTAGGCCTGGATCGTGCTGGGGACATCGAAAGCCTTCAAAGATATCTTTATCAGGTCGAAGTCCAGGCTTTCCAGGAGACGCACCTGCTCCAGGGCCACGTCAACCATTCGCGGCGCGAGTTCCCCTTCTTTCATTCCCGCGGCGACGTGCTTCGGCAGGCTTCCGGCGTTGACGCCGATGCGGATGGGAACTCCCCGTTCCTTGGCCGCCCGCGCCACCGCCGCCACTTTGTCCGCGTCGCCGATGTTCCCCGGGTTCAGGCGCAGGCCGGCCACCCCCGACTCGAGAGCGCCGAGGGCCAGGCGGTAATCGAAGTGGATATCGGCAATCAGGGGAACCCTGGCCTGGGACTTGATGTCCTTGAGCGCTTCCACCGCCTCCTGGTCAGGCACTGCCAGCCGGACCAGCTCGCAGCCGCACTCCTCCAGTTCCCTTATCTGCCGGACCGTCGCCGGAACGTCCCTCGTATCCGTCTTGGTCATGGACTGGACTACGATGGGCGCGCCGCCGCCGACCGTCACGCCGCCGATTTTGACGGGTTTAGTGGTTCTGCGAGGGAACATTGTTCAAAGTAGCTATCAGCCGTCAACTTTCAGCTTTCAGCCGTCAGCTATCGGCTAACTCAATGCTCAATAGCTCAATAAACTAAAGGATTCCATCATGCGCCCTACGGCCATGGGATTGCTTCGCTTCGCTCGCAATGACATTTTCTGAGCAGCGTTCTAACTTTCGAACCTTCAAACCTTCAGACCGGTGGGTTCGCGTCCTGATGCCGCATCGGGACGCTTAACCCACCCTGCGGGCTTTGAATCCCCTCAATCCCCCTTTTTCAAAGGGGGAGGAAGGTCCTACGGCGTCGGGCTTTCCCCCGCCGCAATCCTCATAATATCGAAATAGCTCACGAAAACCACCAGGGCGATCAGCATGGCAAACCCAATAAAGTGGATAAGCCTTTCCTTCTGGGGAGAGATGCGCCGGCCTCCCATTATCAGCTCGAGGAGAACGAACAGAAGACGGCCTCCATCCAGACCGGGAATCGGCAGCAAGTTAAAGACGGCCAGGTTGATGCTGATCAGGGCGGCGAAAGAAAGAAGCGGGCCGAACCCCGTCTGCACCACCTCGCCGGTCACGTGCACAATGCCGATAGGGCCCGCGAGCTGGGGGGCTTGCTTCTTGATGAACCAGGTGGCGATTTCGTTCCGAAATAGGACGAGGGTGTCCATGGTGGACTGGACCCCGGCCGGAATCGCACGCCAGACGGGCAGGGATTCCGTGACGGCCGTCGGCTCGGCGGCGACAAGGATGACGCCGATGGCTCCCTGGTCCGGCGGGGGATTCCAGCGCGGCGTCAGATACAGCGTCCGGGGTGGGTCTTCGCCCTGCTTGACCAGAAGCGTTATCTCCGAACCCAGGTTGCGCCGGATGTTAAACGTCAAATCGCCCCGGTTTCTGGCAGTCTCACCGTTGACCTCCAGGATGCGGTCGCCCGGATTGATCCCTGCTTTCTCGGCGGGGGAACCCGGGTGCACGGTCTCGACACGCACCTGCTCCAGCAGGACCTGGTGGGGGACCATGTAGCTGGCGGTGAACAGCAGCAAAGGCAGCAGGACATTCATGAGAGAGCCGGCGCTCAGAATCAGCGCCCTGGTCCGCTTGCTCTTGCTGGCGAGGCTGCGCAGCTCTTTCGGGTCCTCTTCCCCGAGCATCCGGCAAAAGCCGCCGAGAGGAATCAAGTTGATGGAGTATTCCGTTTCGCCCCGTTTCACAGCGAAGAGCCGGGGGGGGAATCCAATGCCGAATTCCTCCACCTTGACCCCCGACAGCTTGGCCGTGATGAAATGGCCCAGTTCGTGGGCGATAATCAGGATTACCAGGGTACCAAGGAAAGCAACGATAGTCAGCATACGGGTTCTCTAGCCAATCTCCGGGCAGTCTCTCTCGCCCAGGCATCCGCCTCAAGGACGGTCTCGATACCGGGATTATCGGCCCCCCGGTGCATCCCCAGAGTGGCCTCGAGCAAGCGCGCGATATCGGTGAACGGCAGCTTGCCGGATAAGAACAGATCCACCGCCACCTCGTCGGCGGCGCTCGCCACCGCCGGAAAGGTCCCTCCCTTTTCCCCCGCGTCCCGGGCCAGCCTCAGGCAGGGAAACCGGGACAAATCCGGAGACTCGAATGCCAGGCATCCTATCTCTTTGAAATCCAAACACCGCAGCAGCCGGTTGGACCAGCGCTCAGGGTAAGAAAGGGCCAGTTGTATGGGCAAACGCATATCGGGCCGGCTCATCTGAGCCTTGACCGATCCGTCGCAGAACTCGACCATAGAATGGATAATACTTTCAGGATGGACCACTACGTCAATGTTCGCATAGGGCACGCCAAAAAGCCAGTGGGCTTCGATGATTTCCATGCCCTTGTTAAAAAGGGTTGCCGAATCGATAGTCACCTTCTTGCCCATCCGCCAGGTCGGGTGGCGCAGGGCTTCCTCCGGCGTTACCCGGGCCATTTCCGCCGCGCTCAGCCGCCGGAAAGGCCCCCCCGAGGCCGTCAGAATGAGCCGGGCAATCCGGCATCCATTTTCCGGGTCGCCTTCCCCCCAGAGACATTGCCAGATAGCGCTGTGCTCGCTATCGACCGGCAGCAGCCGGACGCCCTTTTCCCTGGCTCTGGCGGTAATAATCCCGCCAGCCATCACCAGGGCCTCTTTGTTGGCCAGCGCCACGTTCCGGCCGGCCTCAATGGCGGCGAGGACCGGGCGCAGCCCGGCGCTGCCGGACACTGCCGCGACCACGAGGTCCACGCCAGGATGAGAAACCATCTCTTCCATGGAGGTCGTCCGGGCCGGAATCGACCCGGACGGATCTCTTCCGGCATTGACCGCCACCAGCTCGGGATGGAATTCCGCCACCTGCTCCCGGAGCAGGGCCAGGTTGGCGCCCGCCGCCAGCCCGACCACTTTGAACCGGTCGGGAAAGAGGCGGACCACTTCCAGCGTTTGCCGGCCTATTGAACCGGTGGAACCCAGGATAACTATCGATTTCATTTAATTTGTTTCCTCTCCCTCGATGGGAGAGGACTAAGGAGAGGGTGAATGCAAGACAAATGACGAATGACGAAATTCGAATGACGAATCAATGCTCAATTTCCGAATGCTCAAACAAGGCTCCAATCGGTCATTCGTCATTTCCGGTTTGATTCGTCATTCGGACTTCGCCCCCGATCAAGTCGGGGGTCGTCATTCTCTCCTCTGGCAAACACCTCATAGTAATAACAATATTATATAATAATACCCGCCGGCGCCCACAAAAAGCACTCCGTCTATCCTGTCCAGCAATCCGCCGTGGCCGCGCATAAGGTTGCCGGTATCCTTCACTCCCGCGCTCCGCTTGATCATGGACTCCGCCAGGTCCCCCACCTGGGCCAGGACGCCAACGAGCGCACCCAACGTCAGCAGATGCGGATAGCCAATCTCAAGCTCCAGTAGCGTTCCGATGAGATAGCTCGCCCCGACGGCGGCGAGGAATCCCGCGGTGGCGCCTTCCCAGGTCTTGCGTGGACTGACCACCGGGGCCATCTTGTTCCTGCCGAAGGCCGCTCCGGTAATAAACGAAGCGGTGTCGCAGGCAAAGGTAGTAAACAGCAACAGGGCGACAAACTCACGCCCCTTGTCCAGATCCATCAGCAGGCTGTAATGGCTTAACAGCCACCCCACATAGAAGATGCCCGCCAGGTTCCAGGTCCAGCCCAGCAGCGCCTTCTGTCCGGGGTGGAAGAGGCCGATGACGAGGGAAACCCCCACTGCGGAAGATATCAAAAGGGGAGAAGCATAACTCTCGCCGGAAAGAGGGGCCAGGACCAGCAGCACCGTCCAGACCTGGCCGAACAACCGCAGCAGCGGCGGCTGTTCGGAAAGCACCAGCCGGTAGAATTCCCGGACCGCAATGAACGCCGTCAGCGCCACAAGAAAGCTGAACCACGGCTGCCCCTTCAAGAGGAAGTAAACCAGGACAGCGAGGCCTATCGCGGCGCTGAAGGCCCTCTGAGAAAGCATATCAGGAGCCGGCAGCCTTACCAGGCGGCGCGCCGCCTCCGGCTTTCCCCCGCTTCTCGCCGGGTCCCAGCCCTCCGAAGCGGCGCTGCCGCTGGCTGTAAGCGATCAGGGCTTTTTCCACGTCGTCCTTGCCGAAATCCGGCCAGTAGGTCGGCACGGAATAGTACTCGCTGTAAGCTGACTGCCAGAGCAGGAAGTTGCTGATACGCATTTCACCGCCGGTGCGGATTATGAGGTCAGGGTCGGGCATTTCTGACGAATAGAGATAGCGGCGGAACTCCTCCTCATTGATGGTCCCGGCGGGGACCCCCTCCCTTACGATGCGGCGGACCGCCTCCAGGATTTCAGCGCGGCCTCCGTAGTTGAATGCGATGCACACCGTGATGCGGCGGTTATTCCTGGTCAGCTCCAGGGCCTGGCGCACCTTGTTCTGCAACTTCGGGTCCAGGCCCTCCATGGTCCCGAGGTGGCATATGCGCGCGCCCTTCTCGTGAAGCGCCCGGGACTCCCTGTCGATTACCTGGCCCAGGATACGGAAAAGCCCCCTGACCTCGCTGACGGGACGGTTCCAGTTCTCGGTGGAGAAGGCATAAAGGGTCAAATACTCCACCCCGTATTCGGCCATGGTCTCGATGACGCGCCGCAGGTTCTCGGTGCCCACCCGGTGGCCCCCCAGTCGGGGCAGGCCGTGCTGCTTTGCCCAGCGACCGTTGCCATCCATAATGATGGCCACGTGGCGCGGAATCGGCGCGATTCTTTCTCTGGTCTCCTCAGCCAAGCTTACCCTTCATTAAATCCCAACTCTAACAAGTCGGAGCCAAAATGACGAATGACGACCCCCGACTAGATCGGGGGCAAATGACGAATCAATGCTCCATGCGCCGATGGCACACCATGAAGGATGAAAATAAGCCGTCTTTGCGAGGAGCGAAGCGAGGAAGCAATCTCCCAGATGTCCAGCCAACCGGGGGATTGCTTCGCTTCGCTCGCAATGACAGCCTTCGTCATCCTTTCTTTCCATTACGCCCAAGACTTTATCTCCAATCGGCTGAAAGCTGACTGCTGATAGCTACTAACGCAGCCCAAGCTCCCGGGAGATGACGAGTTGCTGGATTTCGGAAGTACCCTCGGTGACCGTAAACAGCCGGGAATCGCGGAAGAATCGCTGCACCGGAGATTCCATGGTGAAGGCCACGCCTCCGTGTATCTGCATGGCTTCATTGGCCACGTCTACGGCCATCTCGCTGGCAAACAGCTTGGACATGGAAGCTTCCTTCAACGATTCTTTGCCGAGGTCCATCAGCCACGCGGCCCGGTAGGCCATCCAGCGCGCCGCTTCGATACTGGTGGCCATCCTGGCCAACTTGAAGGCGATGGCCTGGTTCTTGTAAATCGGCTGGCCGAACTGCACCCTTTCCTGGGAATATTTCAGGGAAGCCTCGTAAGCCCCCGTGGCCAGCCCGACACTCCGGGCGGCATGGATCACCCGTCCTCCGGCCAGGGCTTCGACGATATAGCCGAAACCTTTCCCTTCCTGGCCCACCAGGTGCTCCGCCGGGACCTTGCAGTCTTCGAAGGTCAGCTCGCCCGTCTCGGAACTCCGGAAACAGACTTTTTCCAACGACCGGCACGAGTAGCCGGGCGTGTCGGCGTCTACCATGAACAGGCTCATGCCTCCCCGGACCCCTTTGCTCTTGTCCGTGTAAGCCGCCACCAGTATGAAGTCGCACACCGGGGCGTTGGTGATGAACATCTTGGTCCCGTTTATGATATAGTGGTCCCCCTGCCGCACCGCCCGCGTCTGGATGCCGGCCACGTCCGAACCAGCATTCGGCTCGGTGAGTCCGAAGGCCCCCAGCTTCTCGCCCTTCAGGGCGGGTATCAGGTACCTCTGCTTGAGATAATCGCTGCCGTGGTTGAAGACCGAGATGATGGAGTTCTCGGTGTGGATAATAATTGCTGCTGAAATGCCAACGCAAACACGGGCGATCTCTTCGATGCAAATGCACCCTCCCATCTTGCCCAACCCGGCGCCTCCGTATTCGGGAGGATAATCTACGCCGAGATATCCCAGGGCAGCCATTTTCTTCAATATCTGCCTGGGGAACTTCTCCTTCTTCTCAGCTTCTTCCACTAAAGGGGCAATTTCCTTCTGAACAAAATCCCGGAATGCATCCCGGAACATTTTCTGTTCTTCGGTAAACTCAAAGTCCACGGGTAACCTCCTTAGAAATGACGAAAATCGAAGTCCGAATGACGAATCAAATTCGAATGACTAATGACGAATGCAAGCCTGTTTTGGCATTCGAGGTTTGAGCATTGATTAGTCATTCGAATTTCGTCATTCGTCATTCCGGCCCTGCGCCGTCCGGGTTAGATTTCCAGTAATTCGGCTTCTTTGGATTGTCCCAGTTTGTCGGCTTCGGCGATGAAGGCATTGGTAAGCTTTTGCAGTTGGTCCTGGGCGCGTTTGTCTTCGTCCGCAGATATCTCTTTTTCCTTCTCCATCTTCCGGAACTCTTCCAGGGCATCGCGCCTGATATTCCTCAAGACAACACGTCCTTCCTCGACCCGGCGGCGCACCATCCTGACCAGGTCTTTCCTCCTTTCTTCGGTAAGAGGCGGCACCGGCAAACGGATAACGTTGCCATCGTTGGTGGGGGTCAGGCCGAGGTCGGATTTCAGTACCGCTTTTTCGATCACACCCAGCATGTTCCGATCCCAGGGCTGGATCATGATCATTCGCGGGTCGGGCACCGAAACGTTGGCTACCTGCTGTACAGGGGTGGGGACGCCGTAATAGTCTATGCGGATGTGTTCGACCAGGGCCGGGCTGGCCCTTCCGGTCCGCACCGCGGCCAGCTCTCTCTTCAAGGCGTCTACGGCCTTGCGCATCTTGGTTTCCGCCTCTGCCAGGACCTCGTTTACCATCTCAAACCTCGCTTGTGATTAGCGTTCCGATTGGCTCGCCGCCAACAAGGCGTTCCAGATTGTCAGTCACCTTAAGGTCAAAAACTATTATGGGTAAGCGGTTCTCCAGACACAGGGAAAGCGCCGTGGCATCCATCACTTCCAGGCGCTTATTGATAGCGTCCAGGTGAGTGAGATGGTCGAATCTCTTGGCCCGGGGGTTCTTTCTGGGGTCGCTATCATACACTCCGTCCACGTTGTTCTTGGCCATCAGCAATACCTCGGCGCCCATTTCCACTGCCCGCAGGGCCGCCGCGGTATCCGTCGTCATATAGGGATTGCCGGTGCCCGCGGCAAAAATGACGACCCTTGCTTTTTCCATGTGGCGTATCGCCCGGCGTCGGATATAGGGCTCGGCCACCGCCTGGATGTTGATGGCGGAAAGAGTTCTGGTGACGACGCCTTCTCTCTCCATAATATCCTGAAGAGCAAGGGCATTCAGTACCGTGGCCAACATGCCCGCATAGTCTGCGGTTACCCGGTCGATGCCCTTCGCCTCGGCGTCGCTACCTCTCCAGATATTCCCCCCCCCGATGACAATTCCGATTTGAACACCGGTCGCCGCCACCCGCTTCACCTGCCTGGCAATAGAGACCAGCACCTGCGTATCGATGCCGAACTCTCTACCGCCGGCCAGGGCCTCGCCGCTGATCTTTAGCAGGACCCGCTTCCACCTCGGTGAAGGCGGTCCGCCCGAGGCGGGTTGTCTATCCACCCAGGACGAATCTAACAAACCTTCTGACCCTGATGTTTTCTCCGACCTTGGCTATGGTCTCTTTGATGACATCCTGGATGGTCTTGCTGGGGTCCTTGATGTAAGGCTGCTGCAAAAGGCAATCTTCCTGGGGATTGACCTCGGTCCCGGGCGGGATATCGCCATCGCCGATATATTTGGGAGCGAGAGCGGCTACCTGCATGGCCAGCTCGTGGGCGAGGGTTTTGAACTCGCCGGTCCGGGCCACGAAATCCGTCTCGGTGTTGAGTTCCACCATGGTCCCGATGCGCCCGCCGGCATGGATGTAACACTCCACGATTCCCTGCGTGGTAATCCGGCTGGCCTTCTTTTCGGCTTTGGCCAGTCCCTTTTCCTTGAGGACAGTCTCTGCCCTGGCTATATCCCCGTTGGCCTCCACCAGGGCGTTGCGGCACTCCATCACCCCGGCCCCGCTCTTTTCGCGGAGCTCTTTGACCATAGCGGCCGTGATCTGCAATTGTTCCTCCTTGGTTTAAGCCTTCTTTTGGGGGGCCTGGTCTTCCGGGCTAAAACTGAGCGTCGGAGGCGCCGCCTCTACCTTCACTCCTTCAGCAGGTTTTTCCGCCACATAGTCAGGCGTGGTACCCTCCCTCATCGCCTTCCCTTCCAGCACGGCATCGGCGATCCGGCTGCAAATCAGCCTGATGGCCCGTATCGCGTCATCGTTACAGGGGACCGGGTAATCGATCTCGTCGGGATTGCAGTTGGTGTCCACCATCGCCACAATAGGCACACCCACCCGCTTGCACTCCGCGATGGCGATTCTTTCTTTCGTGGGATCAACGATGAATACTGCCCCGGGCAGAGCGGTCATCTCTTTGAACCCGCCCATGGTCCGGTTGAGGCGGACGATCTCGTCATCCAGCCTCTGCGCTTCCTTCTTGGGCAGATGCGAAAGCTCCCCCCGGACCTTGCGGTCTTCCAGCCGCACCAGGTAGTCGATGCGGGCCTGGATGGTAGCGAAGTTGGTCAGCATGCCACCCAGCCACCGCTGGTTCACGTAGAAGGCCCCGCACCTGGTAGCTTCCTGCTGCACCGCTTCCTGGGCCTGCTTCTTGGTGCCCACGAAGAGGATGGTCCCCCCATTGGCCACGGTTTCCCTCACATAGGCGCAGGCTTTCTGAAGCAGGGACATGGTCTGCTGGAGGTCGATAATATGAATGCCGTTCCGCTGGGTGAAGATAAACGGCTTCATGTGGGGATTCCAGCGGCTGGTCTGGTGCCCGAAGTGCGCCCCCGCTTCCAGGAGGGCCTTGATAGTTACTCCATTGCCGCCTGGCCCGGCAGGAGGTGCAGTCGGAGGGCGCTGGTTGGTATCTTGAGCCATAAATCTCCCTGTCTGGTTTTCTCAAACCACGCCCCGTCCCCCGGGGCTAATAATCAAATGTCTGAACGGATAGTATAGCATAGCAGCCCAACTCCGGCAACCCCGAAAACGGACCAAAATCCACCGCCTAATTCTTGGGTCGGCCGGTCTGCAGGCCGGTCGACAATTTTTGACGTTGTAACAAAGTTATGTGATTTGATCAAGCCCACTTCCAGGTGACGTGTTTGGAAACCAACTGAAACTCAGGATTCAATGACAGGTATTCGGACCAGAGCTGCCGCCACATGGCGGGGTGGAAGACCTTGTTC
>JACQUA010000164.1 GCA_016210565.1 Chloroflexota bacterium | reverse complement strand
GCCTGTGGTACCGGTTATTCGCAACCTCGCCTGGAGCAATCAAACTATTGGCTGCGCCTATGTTCCACATCTCAAGAGACGCTCTGTGTCCAGCCCTGGAGATGTGGGTAAGGATCAGTTTCGTAAAGGGGGATACAGGGGGATTGACTCTCGTGCGGAAAGCGTTTTCAAATCCCCCTTAATCCCCCTTTGAAAAAGGGGGAGAGGGAATGAGCGCAAGTTTCATGACAGAGGCGCCCCCACCCGCGTCAGCTCCTCCTCCGCCCGCCGGTACTGGTATACCAGCTCCGGCAACGGCGTAAGGGTCCTGATGTCGTAGTAGTACGAATAGGGTTTGCCCTTCTCCGGGCGGTCCCAGCGGTCGATGTACAGCCCGATGACCCGGTTCACCAGCTCGTTCGCCTGTTCCCTTTCCATGCCGCTTACCGCCCGGGAGATCTTTGTTGCCAACTCGCAGTCCAGGTCGGTCTTCGGTTCTCCACGGGGGCAGTGCCCATGAACATGTCCGGCTGGCCCACCATCCTGGCCACGGTCGCACACCATCTGGCGCCGGCGATGGCCCACATGGAGTCGCCCACGGTCCCCGCCTTGTTGTCCACCCCGTCCAGCCAGCGTTTCAACTCTCCGGCCAGGTCTCCCAGTTCGTTCCGCACTGACAGGTGGGCCTCCATCATATCGGACAGGAATGCTTCCTTACCTCCTTTGTACCGGTCAGTCGAAAGCGGCCATTTGAATATGTGCGGCGCCGTCCGGCTGTTGTGGCTTCTGGCGGCGATTGTGACCACGTCTTTGTCGGCCCCGCGGACAAAGGTTTTGGGGGTGGTCCGGCAGACGTCCTCCAACTCGGCCCGGCTCAGGGTTTACCACACGATTGGTATCGGTATTATAAAGCCCCACCTGCCCCAGCAGTTCCACGGCGGCCTGAAAGATGCCGTCGGCGGTGGCATCGTCGCAGATTATCTCGCCCGGATTGAAATGTACGCTGAAGTCCGCAGAAAGACGCCTCAGGCGCTGGCTGAGCTTGAGGTCGAACTCCTGCTCGGTCATTACCGGGCCGTACATGGACCTCTTGATGAACTCCTTAAGGGAAACATGCCCTCGATACTCCAATAGCTAGATTCGGTCTATGGTATATCACCCCGGGTTGAAGTCAAACAAGGGAAGGCAGGTTCAGGGAACACCGGGTGGCACAGGCGTCCCTGCCTGTGCGGTGAACTGCGGACCACAGGCGGGGACGCCTGTGCCACCCACCGTGCCACCCCCTGGCCCGGCGCGCGTTGACAAAGTGTTTCCACATTGCTAATATGCGATGCAACTGAAAGAGTTGAAGTGATTCGAACGAAGTAAGTGATGATGCATTGATGATACCCACCGGCAGAATGAATCGTCGCCGGTGTGGTTCACGGCTGGCAGGCACGGTGGCCTGTCATACCGGATGGAGAGAAACCCTGAAGGAGTGCTTAAATGGCCAACATTGTCAGAATGCCCCAGTATCAGTGGACGGACAATCCTCGAGAGATCGAGTTTCACTTCCCTGATAGTTGGGACGTGACCGTTTACAACATCGCCGGGGCTGGCAGGCCCGTCATGACCGCGGAGCAGGTCAGGGCCGCCATTGCTTCGCCCATCGGCTCCCCGCCTTTGAAAGAGCTGGCCCGGGGCAAGAAGAAGGTGGTCATCATCTTTGACGATATGACCCGCAGCACCCAGGTTTACCGGATCGTGCCTGCTGTCCTGGAAGAGCTGGCGGCGGGCGGAATCGCCGACGAGCAAATAGAATTCATCTGCGGGGGCGGAACGCACTCGCCCTGGGACCGGCGCGCCCTGGCCAAGAAGCTGGGAGACGACATCATTGCCAGGTTCCCGGTCTTTGCCCACTGCTGCTTCATGAATTGCACGCCGCTGGGGAGGACGAAGTATGGCAGCAAGGTTGAGGTAAACACCGAGGTGATGTCCTGCGACCTGAAAATCACCGTCGGGGGCATGTCCACCCACGGCAATAACGGGTTCAGCGGCGGGGGCAAGACGGTCATGCCCGGGGTTTCTTCCTACGAGGCCGTTTCCGAGCATCACGCTGTAACCCACAAAGCTTTCGAGCAAGGGCGAAAGCAGGCCGGATTCAAGAATAACCGGGGCTTTGCCGAAGGCAATCCCCGGACCCTGGACTGCATCGAGCACGCCAGGATGGCCGGCATCGACTTCATCATCAACGTCATGCAGAACTCCTGGGGCCAGCCGGTGGCCGTCTTCGCCGGCGACCTGGAAGCTGCTTACTTCGCCGGGGTGAAGGAAGCCAGAGAGCACTACCGGGTCGCCTGCGCCGGCGGCAACGATATTGTCGTCGCCAACGCTTTCATCAGGCCCGCCGAACCAACCGCCGCCCTGATCGACACCGTGCCTTTGCTCAAGCGCACCGGCGGCGACGCGGTATTGATTGCCAACTCCGAGTTGGGACAGGTGGTGCATTTCCTGAGCGGCCCTTTCGGCAAGAGCATCGGCGGCAGGCACCAGGGCCGGACCCAGATCCCGGCCCACGTCAATCACGTCATCATCTTTTCTGAATTCCCCGAGAAGAGATATCTCTACATGTTCGCCGATAAGGACTGGCCCAGGATACTGTTCATGAAGGACTGGACCGACGTGGTGATGGCGCTTCAGAAATGGCACCCGGACGGGGCCAGGACCGGCGTCTTCACGGACGGCATTATGCAGATCTCCGCGCCGACTGTTTAGCCGGCGGTACGACAGGCTTTCCAGCCTGTCGCGCCGCCTGTCGAGGCTCTAACTACATTGGGGGGAACAGGCTGGAAAGCCTGTTCTACTCTTGTGAGGAAGGACTCACCATGTCAACCGGAATCACGGTGGCCGTTGCCGGCAACTCGATAATCAACCGGCGGATCTCGGTCCATACCGAAGACCGGTTTCTCTCGATGATCAAGATCATCAGGGAAGCCGATGTAGGCTACACTCATTTCGAGACCGTGATACATGACTATGACGGGCCGGAAGTTTACCCGGCCGCTGAGCCTGCCGCCACGCCGATGCGGTCGCCCCGCTTCGTTGCCGAAGAGATAAAATGGGCCGGATTCAACCTGGTGTCCCTGGCCCACAACCATGTTCTGGACTATTCCTACGGAGGCCTGTTTTCCACGTGGGAAGCTTTGAACGCGTCCGGGCTGGTCCACGCCGGCACTGGCCGCAACCTGGGAGAAGCCAGGGCGCCGGCCTATCTTGACACCGCCCGGGGCAGGGTGGCGCTGGTATCGATGTGCGCCACCTTCCCCAGTTGGTCCAGGGCCGGCGAAGCCAGGCGGGACATGAAGGGCAGGCCGGGGATTAACCCCCTCCGGTTCTACACCGTCGCGGATGCAGGGACCATGGAGGTCATCAAGCAACTGGCCATCAAGTCCGCCTGGCAAATCTCGAAAGCGGGCAAAGTATGGTTGTTCAATCCGACCGGCCTGGCCGGGACGCTCTACAAGTTCGTTGAAGGCGACCAGCCCGGGATATCCACCGCGGTCGAGGAAGAGGACGCCGAGGCCAATCTCCGGTCCATCAGGGACGCGGTACGACAGGCCGATTATGTGCTGGCGCAGCTTCACTTCCACGAATTCCATCCCGACCAGGGCTTTCACGTGCCGCCCCACTTTGTGCCTCCTTTTGCCAGGGCGTGCCTGGACGCCGGGGCGCACATGTTTCTCGGCCAGGGCCATATTACCCCCCGGGGAATCGAAATCTACAATGGGAAGCCCGTATTCTATGATCCGGGGACCTTTATCGGGATGACCAACACTGTAACGAGGCTTCCGTCCGACTTTTATTTCAGGCCAGGGCATAGCGCCGAAATGCGAAGATGGGAGGCCACCACCGCCGATGCCCTGGACGCCCGGGAGGGTTTGCCCAGGCTGCATCCGCCTGCCAGCTCATCCTCCGCGCCGGTTGAAGGGTCCATCCTGGCCCGTTGCTCACTGGGAGGCAACGGGAAGCTGGCGGAGTTGAAACTCTACCCGGTAACGGTGGCGCGCGCCCCCCGCCCAGCCAGCGGCCTCCCCATGCTGGCTGCCGGCGAACATGCCGCAAAGATTATTGCCTACATCGGAGAGCTGTCGGCGCCCTTCGGCACAAAAATAGATTACCGGGACGGAGCGGGCTTTGTGGCGCTATAGCCGGGCCACCATCGCAGCAAATCTACAACCGGTACCGCAGGCCACCGTGCCTGCGAGCCGCGGTTTTCATCCTTCATGGTGCTTGGCCGACCAAGCGGCGTAGGGTGGGTTAAGCACGGGGAGGCGACGGGGAAACTGGGTGGCTGTGCGAATCCACCGGCGGGGTAATATCAATGGACTTACGAGCATTCATCAGCCAGCTAGAGGCTCTAAACGAACTAAAGGTCGTCGAGGGGGCCGATTGGAATCTGGAGATCGGCGCCATAACCGAGCTGTCTGACGAAAGAAACGGCCCCGCCCTTCTTTTTGACTGCATCAAGGACTATCCGCCCGGCTACCGGGTCACCAGCAATCTCACCGCCACCCCGAGGCGGCTGGCGGCGGCTCTCGGCTTTCCTCCGGACATTGCCAACATCGAGCTGGTCCGCCGGATGAGGGATAGATTCAAGGAACTGAGACCGATACCGCCCACCTATGTAGAACACGGGAGCATACTGGAGGAAGTCTATCGCGAAGAGGAAGTCAACCTGTTGAACTTTCCCTTCCCCAAATGGCACGAATACGATGGGGGCCGTTACCCGGGTACCGCCGACATGGTCATAATGAGAGACCCCCAGGACGGCTGGGTCAACGTGGGAACGTACCGGGTGCAGCTTCATGACCGGAACACCCTGGGACTCTATATTTCGCCCGGCCATCACGGCCGCCTGATCAGGGAAAGGTATTGGGCGGAGGGGAAATCCTGTCCGGTGGCCATCGTATTTGGCGCCCACCCCCTCGTCTGGATACCCTCCTACCTGGGCATTCCATGGGGCGCTGAGGAATATGCCTTTACCGGCGGCCTCATCGGGGAATCCTTGCCGGTCATCAGGGGGGACTATACGGGGCTTCCCCTCCCGGCCCTGGCAGAAATCGCGATTGAAGGCGACTGCCCCCCTCCTCAAGTGGAATCCAGAGAAGAAGGGCCGTTTGGCGAGGCGCCGGGCTATTACGGCTCCGGCGAACGCCGCGAACCGGTGGTCAGGGTAAAGAGGGTCATGCACCGCCATGACCCCATCATCACCGGCGCGCCTCCGATGCGACCTCCCTCCAGCGGTCACGCGCACTACATCATGCGGGCGAGCAACATCTGGCACGAGTTGGAAGGACTGGGAATTCCCGGCATCAGGGGAGTTTGGAATATGAGGGCCGGCTCCTCCCGCTTTATCAGCGTCATCTCCATTGAGCAAAAATATGCCGGTCATGCCCGGCAAGTCGCCATGGCGGCCATGTCCGGCGCCGATGGCGCCTACCTCGGGCGGTTTGTGATCGTAGTAGACGATGATATAGACCCTTCTAACCATGAAGATGTTCTCTGGGCTGTAGCCACCCGCTGCGATCCCGCCACCGCGATGGAAATCGTCAACGGCTGCTGGAGCGGGCCGCTCGATCCGACGATTCCCCCGGAGCGAAAGGCCAGGGGCGACTTGACCAATTCCAGGGCTGTCATCCTGGCCGTCCGTCCTTATCACTGGAGAAAGGACTTCCCCAAAGTCAACAGGGCCAGCGACGCGCTGAGAGCACGGACAATGGAAAAATGGGGATATTTGCTGTCATTCTGAGCGAAGTGAGCGCAGCGAGCATAGTCGAAGAATCCTTCGCTCTGCTCAGGACAAGTTCTTTCGTTGGTCGTGCAGCCCTGACAAAAGGCCCTTCGCCTGCCCTTCGCTTCGCTCAGGGCTACGGCTCAGGGTGACAATGTCATTGAAAGCAAAGCCAATGGGCCCCAGGACGGTGGCACAGGCGTCCCTGCCTGTGACGGGTGAACTTCGGGCAGGTGCGAACAGGCCGTCATTGCGAGTGAAGCCCGGCAATCCCCCAGTTGGCTTGACAGGCCGTGGGATTGCTTCGCTTCGCTCGCAATGACAGTCCACTCACTTTGATTTTTGGTCTCTTGAATTGGAGGTCACCATGAAATGGAACCTGTTACCCTTTCTCATGGTCTCGTTGCTTGTTCTGGCGGCCTGCGGGGGGCCGCCCCTGGCTCCGGCGCCAACCGGTGCACCGGCGTCTCCTCAGGGAGCGGCCAGGTCGGAAGTACCCGCTAAGGAAAGCTGGGAACAGCAGTGGAGCAAGGTGCTTCAGGAAGCCCGGAAGGAAGAAAGCGTCCGCATCGTAACGGCGGCCGCCAGCGACGCCCGCGAGGAAATAAGCCGCGCCGTCAAGGAAAGGACCGGGGTCACCCTGGAGTGGTTGGTGGGGAGGGTTGCCGAGACGTCTCAGAAGATACAGATGGAGCGCCGGGCAGGGCTTCATCTGACGGACGTATACTACGGCTCGCCCGGACCGGCGGTCACCCTCTGGAAACAGGGGGGAATGACGCGGCCGCTGGCCCCTATGCTGGTCCTGCCCGAGGTTACCGATCCGAAGGCGTGGTATGGCGGGGGAGTGCGCTTTCTGGACAGGGACCAGAACATCATCGCCACTTCCCTCACCCCCCGTCAGCCGCTGCTGGTCAATACCGAAATGGTCAAGCCCGGCGAGATAAGGTCGTACAAGGACCTGCTGGACCCCAAATGGAAGGGCAAGATCGTGATGAGCGATCCGACCATTGACGGGGGAGGCCTGGAGTGGTTTGAGATCAACACGGAGAAGATAACGGGCGTCGATTTCATGAGGCAACTGGCCAGACAGGAGCCGGTGCTGGTCAGAGACTTGCGCTTGATGGTGGAATGGGTGGCCCGGTCCAAATACCCGGTCCTGGTAGGCCCGCAGGTCACGGCCGCCGCCGAGTTCTTTAAGATTGCGGCGCCCATCAGCTACGTGGTGCCCGAAGACGGCACCTACCTCATGGGGTCCATGGGAGTCATCACCGTTTTTGACACCGCGCCGCACCCGAAAGCGGCCCAGGCTTTTCTTAACTGGTTCCTGGGTAAAGAAGGGCAGACCATGAACGCCAGGCTGAACATGACCGACTCAGCCCGCCTCGACATAGACAACAGCTTCCTGTCCTCGGATGTGAAGAGACAGGCCGGCGTCAAGTACATCGAGGCCATGGACGAGGACTTCCTGCAGGGGCGACCCGAAAGGCTCAAACTGGCGCAGGACATCTTTGGCCAGCTAAGAAAATAGAGTGAGGCGGTCAGCCCACCCGTAGGGGCGAACACATGGGTTCGCCCGCCGGTAGCGTGTAGGGTGGGTTAAGCGTCCCGATGATTCCTTCAGACAAATCGGGACGCGAACCCACCATGCCGCCTGGTTGGCTCTTACACCTTTGTTCTTCTTCTGTGGTTCTGGTGGGTTCGTCCCGATGGCAATCGGGACTCAACCCACCCTACGAGAGGGTGACCACAGGCAGCCCCTCAAGCGCCATGTTTTCGTTGCGGTTGTAGACAGCGATGTGCTTGCGCCACAGCCTGTCGCGCTTTGTACCCACTCAGGGAAGTGGAAAAGACCTCCTGGGGAACGTACTCGTTGCGGACCAGGCCGCGGTCGCTAAACGTCGTGGTGGTCACCATGGTCTTGCTGGTGTTGCCGCTGGAGTGCGCCTGCACCACCCGGCCCAGGCCGTCGAAGAACCGCTTCGTCCAGACGTTGTTGGGGGTGCTGGTAGTCCGGACCGTGTAGACGTTCTGCTGGCCGGTGGAGCCCCAGCTTTCGTAGTAGTGACGTATCGTGGGACTGCTATGGGCGAAGTCGCCGGGACGGATGACCTGGGTGGGCCGCCAGAAGGTGTCATAGATATAGGCGGTAATCTGGCCATTGGCGTGGCTGGAGGCGTCCCCGGTGTCCCCGAAGTTGAATAGGAAGTTGGTCTCCTGGGTCAGCCGGTCCAGGAAGTCATAGGTAACCGTCTCTTTCTCGGGGTTTGGGTTCGAGTCGCTGAACCACCCGAGCCGCTGGTCACGTGGCTGACTCCGCAGCACTGCAGACGCGGACCTCACCCGGACGAACTCTTGGGCGCTTCGCGATCAAAGCAGCGGGAAGCTGGATTTGGCCTCTCGGAGCGCCGCCGCGCAGTGGCTCGACCCAGCTTCGGTGACTAGCCTGCAGCGTCATGCGTTGACGGCCCACCACCTTCCAAGAGCGCATGGCCCTTTTGGGTGGTCCTGAAAAAGTATTCGCCGCCCTGCTCCGGATCAGGATATTCCTGGAAGCCTTCCGGCTCGTGCAGGTCGACATAACGCATCAGGTCAGCTTCCTTGAGGTGCGGGATTCTGACATAGGGGTCGCCGGACCAGGATGAATGATGGTAACATTCTATGTAGCCATCGTTCAGCAACTGTAGCAAGGGAGCAACGGCATCCCGCACGTTGGTGGACAGCTTCTCCTCCAGTAGTGCCCCCAGTATTATGTGCAAAGGCTCCTTGTCGTACTCCGCAAAATCAAGGATGTACGCCTTTATCTTGTCAATCATTCGTTCCCCCACGAAAGCTCCAACTTGAGGGATTCGGTTCCTTATAGTGAGGGTGTCCCTTTGCAGGGGTGGTCCCCCTTTCCAAAACGTGCCGTTCCAGCAGGTCGCCGGTTTTCTTCTTCCTCCAGAGCTCTCTTATGCTCTCGCCATCCTTGGGCTGAGCGGGGTCATTCCGCTCGCCGATCTTCTCCCACTGTCTGTCGGCCTGCGGGCGCGGGTTTTTCACCGTCTTGATGCTGTACAGCTTGCCGTAGTATCCGCCCGATTGTTCAATGCCCCAGTAGCCGTAGGTCGTCCGGGTGTTGTTGCCCAGGTTGATTTCGCTGGGCAGGGCCAGGTTATTATACAACACGGAAGACACGATCGTTCCGTTGGCCGAGGATGTGAGGCTGGAAGGCAGGCCCCGCCCGTTGTAGCCCTGGGTGACGGCGTCCAGGATGGTCTCGTTGCCGCTCTGCTTGAAGGCGATCTGCACGCTGGACACCCGGTCGGCGGAATCGTAGCTGTAGCGGGTGATGTAGTCCGCGAAGTCCACGGTACGGACCTCCTGGCCCAGCCGCCCCCGGGCGTCGTATTTGTAGGCCGCTGTGCCCGCCGCGGTCGCGGAGGAGTCCATGCCGGTGCGCCTCCCGTAGCCGTAGTTGCCGCTGGACACGTCGTCATAGCTGTAGCTGGCCAGGGTGTTGCCGGTCGACTTCTTCTCCTTGAGGCGGTTGGGGTTGTCATGCCTGGAATTCAATCCAGGATCCTGAACGTCCGTAGAAGGTGCTCGAAATCCGCCTTGTCCCGGTCCGCCGCTTCGGGGGAAACGTCTGCCGATCTCATGTCAATACTCCACCGTAGCCCACCGTAATCGAAATCGACCACCCTGAGTATTTCATAAACTGGCCCTTTGGTTTCGCGGTTGAATATGGGACGGATGTTTCGCTGTTTGTATGCAATCAGTTTGGCCGGTACGTTATCAATGGTAACCGGAGATTGGTCCAGTAGCTCAAACCCCATATTTCCGCTTACTGTGGCCAGCAAGTCCTTTTGTGCGCTTTCGGCATCCGGAATCCACTTATTGGGAACGAACCACCCGGCGCTTATGCTCGAGTAATCATTTAGCTGTCTTATCGTTGCCCCGAGGAGAGTCACATATGCCAAATCTGCCCTTTGGCGTGTTTCGGCGATCTTGAAACGGGAACTGTATTCGAAAGAGTACCGGACCGGTCCCTCTTTCATTGCAAATAGCTTATAGCCTGATCCGTCAGGCTCGTTGCACCCTGCCAGTACGAAAACGACTGTTGACGCCAGGGTCATCCGTAAAATCGGTACCAGCAATCTTGTCAGCTCCATCCGTGTTTCGCTATAAATCTATCCCGTATTGAAACATTCTTATCTCATTTCACTCGCCGGAGGTCCCGAGGAGGTTCTGTATCACTTTCATAGCATCGGCCTTAATGGCATCGTGCTCTATCGCAGTCAGGGCGAGCGAGAATAAGCCCCAGTTCCCGGAAAGATACATGGCCAGCATCTTTTGATACAGCGTGGCCACGTCATAGGTGTTTCCCTCCCAGCCGGGTATCATCATGTCGTGAACTTTACTGGCTGAATTATATATGTCGGCTATGATGATACCCCCGCGTACATTTCCCAGCCTTCTTGGCAGATCAGAAAGTTCGAAAAAGTTGAAATTCCTCACCCCGAGGTTGGCCAGACCGGTGGGCGTCTCCAGCAGGAACACCGCCCTGAGCTGGTTCCTGACGGATTCGGGAAGAATATTGGGATTGTCAGCCAATTCGGCCATAAGCGTACCGACGGTAGCCGCTCCCTCACTGTGACCCATGATCTTGATGTCCGTATAGTCGTTCGGGCTGTAGAGAAGACCGATCAAATCCATGAAGCGTGGATTGACGTTCACGTTTGTAAAGACAAGCAATCCCGGGTTGGTGTCAGGAAGGAAATAGACCTTCTCGCCGGGTTTCAGGAGGTCATTGGCTTTAAGATGGTCATACCAGAATTTGTAATCGTCCGGCGTCGAATTTTGCCCTCCAACGATGATCCAATCCAGCCCGTTCGGGTCTATATTCTTCAGCGGATTGTTGGCCACGTATGAATAACGATTCTGGCCCTGGGGATTCTTAAGCTTGGACATGATTGGGTCCAGGCTGACGAAGCGGCTGAGTTGGGGATCGTAGTACCGGGCCCCATAGTAATACAGGCCGATGTCATCCAGTCGCTGGCCGGTGAACTTGTGGGCCGGGAGGGGACTGGTGGAAGACCGGGTTTCCCCGTAGGGCTTGTACTTGATGCTGCCGGCGCTGTTGCCGGAACTGTCCGTGGTCAGGGACGTGCCGGTCAGGTGGTCCTGGTGGATGTAGCGCAGCGTGCTGCTGCCTTGCTGGGGGATTTCTTTGTAGGCCACCAGCTTGTCGCCGAGGTAGTAGTAGAGGGTCACGGTCCCGGTGGAGAGGTTCTTCTCGTAGTATTTGCCGGCGTAAAGGACCGTTTGGCCGCCTTCGGTCTTTTTGACCCGGAAGCCGTCGCCGTCGTAGACGTAGCTCACCCCACCGGTGACGGCGGTAAGGCGGTTTTCAATGTCCCAGGTCAATGTCTGCCCCGCGCGGTTGGTCATGTTGCCG
>JACQUA010000161.1 GCA_016210565.1 Chloroflexota bacterium | reverse complement strand
CATATTACAAATTTATGACATTTCCGGGAAGGAATGACAAATGACGAAGTCCGAATGACGAATGACCAAACGAATGACGAAGTCCGAATGACGAATGACCAAACGAATGACGAAACCCGAATGACGAATGACCAAACGAAGGCGAAATGACGAAACCCGAATGACGAAATTGCGTAGCTGATAGCTGATAGCTGTTAGCTACCGGCCCAACCTTCAAACCTTGTACCCTCCCCCGCAGGCTGAAGACCTGCGGCTACCCCCGAGCGGTCCTGGCCAGATAGATGCCGAGGCCGGCAAGCAGGAGCGCCCCGCCGAGGGCCACCGCGTTCCATCCGGTGTTGACGGCGAGAAAAAGGGAAACGGCGATCCCCGCCGCGGGCAGGCCGGAGTTGATGATGACGCCGGAAAATCGCCGGCGCGAATTGCCGGAGTTGAACAGCTTGATGGCGCTGGCGTTGACTCCGATGAAGGCGAGAAGAATGGCGAAGTTGGTCAAACTGGCCACCTCTTCGATGTTCTTCATAACAGCGAACAGGCTGGCAAAGAAGGTCACCAGGAGGATGGCCAGCCACGGCGTGCGGCGGGTGCGTCCGATGACGCAGAAGTTTGCCGGCAGAACGCCGGCGCAGGACATGGCCCACATGGAGCGCGAGGCCGCCAGGAGCAAGAGCAGGACGGTGTTGGCGGTAGACGCCAGCGCGATGAAGGTCAGCAGCAGGTCGGCGCCGGCTCCCCGCGCCCGCTCCGCCACCGCCGCCAGGGGCGCCGTGGACTGGCTCAGGGCGCTCCAGCCCATCACGCCGACGGCGGCGAGGGATACCAGAATGTACAGCAGGGTGGTAACACCCACCGCCAGGAAGATGGCGATGGGAAGGTCGCGCTGCGGGTTCTTCATCTCTTCCGAGAAGTTAGCTATGCTCTCAAATCCCACATAGGCGAAGAAGACCAGGGCAGCCGCGCCGACGACGCCGGCAATCCCGTTGGGGGCCTCGATCAGATTGACCCCGCCGGCGTGCGGCAGGCCAATGAAGATGATAAAGACCAGCCCGGCTATTTCCACCAGGGTCAGGACCCCGGCCAGCAGGGCCGACTGACCGATACCCAGGAATACCACCAGGGCGGAGAATACTATCAGGACGATGGCAGCCGGCAGTTGGGGCGCGCCAACCAGGTGGTGAAGATAGCCGGCGAATCCGAGGGCGACCGCGGAAGCCGATATGATGCTCACCCACAGGACGAGCCATCCGGCCAGAAAGGCGAGGAGGCGGCCGAAAGCCAGGCTGAGGTACTGGAATTCAGGAGCGTCCTTCGGGTGCAGCTTGCCCAGACGGGCATAGGAGATGCCGGTCAGGGTGGCGCTGACCGCCGCGATGACGAAAGACAGCCATACGGCATTCCCGGCCTGTCCGGCGGCGGCGCCTACGAGCACGTAGATGCCCGCGCCCAGGATCACGCCGATGCCGCCCAGGGTGGCTGATATGAGTCCGAGACGCCGTTCCAGTCCTGTGTCCGGCTGCCGGTCCGACATGTTAGAGTCTAGAGTCTAGAGTCTGGAGTCTAGAGTCGAGTTTGCGCTACTGCCTGGTAGTTGCCATGATGAATGCAACGATAGATGTTGTGCGGCGCCGGTAATGACAAAAGGGGGCCCTTTTACCGCGGAGGACGCCGAGGTTCGCAGAGACCGTTATCCATTCCGGGATTTCCCCTTTGCGTTTGCTCTGTGTCCTTTGCGGTGAAAATCTGTTCCAGCAAACAGGCCTTTCACCGCTACGCGAGATCCTTTGTGTCCTTGTGTCTTCGAGTGAAGACGTGTCCCTTTGTCGCGAATAGCGCGATCTTGCTGAGAATATGCTTACGCTGCCAGTCTAGCCTAACTGCGAGCCGGGAGTCAAGAGTCTGGTGGAGTCTGGAGTCAGTGCGGATTCCAAGATTTTAAGATTCAAAGATTCCCCGCAACGCCCGACGGCCGACTGCCCGGGGTGCGGTGTGGGGCTGCTGTCTACTGGCTACTCACTACTCGCTATTCGCTATTGGCTACTCACTGGTGGGTTCCCGCAGCCGCCCCGGCGTCCCGGAACCGCCTCTGCGCTTAACCCACCCTGATTTGCTGTTCCTCCTACTCCTCCTACTCCTCCTACTCCTCCTACTCTTCCTACTCCTTCCTACTCCTTCCTACTCCTTCCTACTTCCTGTGCGCACGGTTTCCCTGGCGAACAGGCCGAAGGGGATAACGGCCAGGACTGTCAGGGCGCCGGAGGCGAAGAGAGGCAAGGAGAGGCTGCCGCTGGCGTCCGCCAGCCATCCCATCAGCAGCGGGCCCGTGACCCCTCCGATATCGGCAAAAGTCCGGTATAGCCCGAGGGTGGCCCCGAAGTTGCCTCCGGGAGCTATGTCTGCCGCATAGGCGGTGGGCACGGAGCCGGCAAAGCCGCGGCTGCTCCCCATGAGGACCCCCGCCCCAACGAACAGGGCCATGTTGCTGCTGACGCCGAAGAAGGCTACCGAGAGGCCCAGTATTATCATTCCCGGCACGATAACCCTTTTGCGCCCGATACGGTCAGAGAGCCAGCCCGCGAGAAGCGAGGTTATCAGCGTGGCCACACCGATAACGGTCATCCCCAGGCCGAGTTGTCCCTCTGTCAAACGGAGGTTCTGCGTACCGTACAGGGGGATGATGGTCTGTTGAGCCCCGCTGTGGGTGAGGAAGTTAGTGAAGGCCAAAAAGGCCACCAGGAGAAAGCTGGCATCCAGCAGCAGGGCCTTTATGACGGACGGGGAATGCTTCCGGGTCCCCCCGGTTTCCGCACTGCCGGCAACCCCGGTCGTGGCGATAGCCCTGGAGCGGGAAGTCTCGGGGATGCGGAAGTAGGCCCACAGGCAGGCGATGAACGCCACGGCGGCATAGGCGAAGAAAGGCGCTCTCAAGCCGAGATATTCTGCCAGAAAACCACCCGCCGCCGGTCCCAGGGAGTTGCCGATCTGGTGCGCTCCCTGGTGGAGACTTAAGAACTGTCCCCGTGTTCTGGGGGTGCTCAAGTCCGCCAGGGCGGATTGGGACGTCGTGGTGTACAGAGCCGAGCCGGTGCCCATGACCAGACGAAAGGCCACCAGTTGCCAGAATTCGGAGGCCAGGGCGCTTCCCAGGGAGCTCAAACCGATCAGCAAAGTGCCGGCGATGATCATGGGCCGGCGGCCGTAGCGGTCGGCCAGGCGCCCGGAAGGGATGTCCATGAAAATCCTTGCCACACCGTAGGCCGCTACCATCAGCCCCACCCAGAAGATGGTGACGCCGAAGGAACTGGCGTAAAGGGGCAGTATGGGGCTGATGATGCCACTGCCCAGATTGCTGATCACCGTGGTGGTGACCAGGACGAGGACGGCCTCGTTCTTTTTTTTGGTCTGAATAGCGGGCAGATGCAACAGCGAAGATTACGGATTGCGGATTCGGCGCAGTCCTTCGAGGAGGTAGTCCTGCGCAAGAATGGAAGAATCAAAAGTCAAAAACCAAAATGACAAGTCAAAATGAAAAGATGTGGTCGGCTGTTCCGGCCGGCGAGCGGCATTCCTCCTGGCGGTTGACTGCTGGCTAAGAGGGCGTTTTGCCAGCCGGGGGCAGTTCATTCTCTCATTTTGATTTGTCATTTTTCATTTTGGTTTTTGATGTTTGATTTCTTGGTTGCGGATGCGCAATCAAGGTCTCAACCATCAAGCGTCGTTCTGGTAGCGGGGATAGGAGCCGAAGATCTTCAGGCTCGAGGTGAAGGCCTTGATACGATCGATGGTCTCGGCAATTATGGGGTCCTCCCGGTGTCCTTCGAGGTCGGCGAGGAAAAAGTACTTGCCGAGACCCTCTCTGAGGGGCCGTGATTCGATCTTGACCAGGTTGATATTCCGCTCTGCGAATTCTTTGAGGACGCTGAAAAGTTGTCCCGGCTTGTCCTCGGCGAAGGTGAAGCAGAGAGAAGTTTTGTCGTTGCCTGTAGGTGCGTGGTCGCTGTCGGCCAGAACAACGAACCGGGTGACGTTGGGGGACCGGTCCTGAATATTCCGGGCCAGAATCTGAGCGCCGTAGAGCTCGGCCGCCCTCTTTGAGGCGATGGCCACGGCATCGCCATCATGGGCCAGCATTTCCTCGACGGCGCCCGCGGTGCTAAAAGCGGCGACCAACTGGGCCTTGGGGAAGCAACGCTCGATGAACCGGCGGCTCTGGGCGAAAGCCTGGGGGTGGGAGAAGATTACCCTCACGTCCTGGACCCTGACGCCGGGTTTGGCCAGGATGCAATGTTCTATCGGCAGGATGAGTTCCTTACGGATGAAGATGCCTGATTCGTGGATGAGAAGGTCAAGGGTGTCGTTGACCGAGCCTTCGAGGCTGTTCTCGATGGCCACGACTCCCTCGTCCACCATCCCTGAACTCACTGCCGACCCGACGGCGGCGACCGAAGGGAATGGGACGAGTTCGGCGCCGGGCGCGTATTTCAGAGCGGCTTCTTCGCTATAAGTCCCTGCGGGTCCGAGATAGGCTAAACGCATTCGGTTAAGTTCCAAGGTTCAAGTGCCAAGTTCCAAAGGCTGTCGGCTAGCAGCTAACAGCATACAGCTAGCAGCTATCAGCAATGGGCCATCGGCCGCTGGCTACTCGCTACTGGCTACTCGCTACCGTGCCTTCGTAAGTTCTTCCCGCAAGGACTCCTCAGACTCGTGGCCTGTAACCACCACCACCTGGTCTCCTCCTTCGAGGAGGGTATCCAGCGATGGTATCAGGGGCTTCTGCCCCGGGCGTATGATCAGGGTGACGACGCTGGGAGAAGGGAGGTGAAGGTCCTTGATCCGCTTGCCTACGGCATAGCCCTGGGGCGGGAGCCTGACCTCGACGATCTCGAGTTCGCCCTTGCCGAGGGTGAACAAATGGACCAGGGGATGGGTGGGGACTTCCTGCTCTATGTGCTCCAGGATGATGGCTGTGGAACTGACCGTCACGTCGATACCCAGGCTCCTGAAGAGATTTTCGTTCTTGGGGTTGTTTACCAGGGCGATGGTCCGGGGAACATTGAAGATCTTCTTGGCGACCTGGCAGGAGACCAGGTTGTCTTCGTCCCCGTCGGTCGCGGCGATAAACATGTCGCACCGGTTGGTCCCGGCTTCTGTCAGCGTCGACGTCTCGCAGCCGTCACCACGGACGCAGATGCTGCCCAACTCCTCCTTGATCCGTTCGCAGCGGTCGGCTTCCTTCTCGATTATCAAGACCTCGTGACCTTCGCTGAGAAGGGCCTTGCTGAGGAAATATCCCACCTTACCAGCGCCAACGATTATTATGTACATCAGGCTCCAGTATGGTATCCCGGAGAATCTTGCTGAATATCTTGGTGGGCGATAGGGCGTCGAGGCCCAGGCTCTTGTAGAGGTCTTCCCGGAGGGGATCGTAGATGCGGCACAGGACTCTGGGGACCTTGAAAATCATCTGGGCGATCTGCGCCGCCATGATGTTCCGGTTGTCACCCTCGGTCAGTGCGACAAAGGCATCGGCTTCGGCGATGCCGGCGTTGCGCAGTACATCCTCCTCCGTCCCATCGCCAAGAACGATAGAACCACCGAAATTGGAAGGCAACCTGCGGAAAGCGGAAGAGGAGATATCTACTATGCTGACGCGATGGCCTTCATTGTCCAGCAGCGCCGCCAGGGCCGCCCCGGAACGCCCGCACCCCATGATGAGAACATTCATTACGTCTTATTGGGGACCATGAAGAACTTCCGGCTCCCATCCAGGCGGCTTTCAAACCTGGCATCGGCTGTCCTGCCGGCCATCTCCACCCGAGCCGGCATCGGGTCCCTCGAGACAAGGACGCGGCATGGGGCGCCGCGCAGCACATAGGGCATTGTATTCCCCAAGCTGAACTGGCCGAACCGTTTTTTGTAGCTGAAGCCCATGACGATAAGGTCAATGCCGCGGTTGACAGCCTCATCAACAATGGCGGGTCCGGCTTCCCGAGCTTGAAGCAACCCCGTGTCTACCTGGTAGTCGGCTTCTTCTTCGGCCACTCTCTCGGCATGCTCCAGGATTTCCTCAGCCCGGCGCTGCTGGGGTACCATGGGGGCCTCGAGGGGGAGTGCTCTTTCTACCTCGATTATGTTGATGACGTGTACTCTGGCCTTGTTCTTCTTGGCCAGATTGCAGGCGAGGATGATGGCTTCGTCGTCAGCCTTCTCACCGTTGACCGGCACGAGTATTCTTTTGTAATCCATATGTTACCAGTGTTAAATTAGCCGCCGCACTATTACCCAGCGTATGATTATAAGCCTACCCGCGCCGTTTTTCAATTCCCCCCAACGAGTTCATTGAGTTGTTGGGTTATTCAGTTCCCCCCGCCGGACCGCCGACGCTGGCTGCCGACAGCCGACAGCCAGCGTCGGGCACGTGCAACGTGCCGCTACGGTCTGCTTGACCGGTCACTGCTTGACTGCTTGACCGAAGGTTATTCCGTCGAGGGTAGTGAAGGTGAAAAGGTCGCTGGCGCCGCCGGGCAGGACGGTGAACTGGTACAGGGTGTAGTCCTGCTCGTAATCGCCCATGGCGGCCATCCCGTCCACCGGGACAACGACCCTGAATTTGAGGGGCCGGGCGGCGTGGGTCGCCGTGTAGAGCACCGCGATATTGGAGCGAAACCCCGTGACGATCACCGTGTCGATCCCCCGGGACCTGAGCGCGGGCTCCAGGTCACCGCCGATGAACTTGTTGAACCCGTCGGGATAAAACACCGGCTCGGCAGGCTGGCGGCGGAACCCGGAGTATTCCCTCCCCATCGGCGTGCCTTTGAGGCTCGCCATCACGGTATAGGCGATAAAGACGCCGGCTTTCCGGGCTTTTTCGAGAAACGCCGTCATTCCAGGTACCAGCCTGGAACAAACTTCTTTGGGGTTGGCGCACAGCTCGGTCAAGTCGAGGACGAGCACCCCGGTCCTTTTGGCATCGAGCGTCAGTGGCTGGGGTACGGGTAGCCTGGGTTTTGCTGTAGTCATGTCATTCATTCCTTTCTGCATCAGAATAACTGGCCTGCGCCGCCGGCCCGATCATCGGGCTGCGGGCTCCACGGGGCATTCTCTGAACCTCAGCCCGGGGGGTGTTTACGGGGCGGTTTCAATTGAGATCTGCCGTGGGTGAGCGTCAGTCCGGCGCTTTTTCTATACAGGTAGTAAATCAGTATGCCGATAGCCATCCACATGAAGCCTCCTACCCGGGCGTAGGGCTGACCCCAAAGCAGGACCAGCCAGACAAAAGAGGTCCCTATGATACCCAGCACTGCGGTGATTGGGAACGAAGTTCCTGCTATCTTGATCTGCGGCCCGAACGTAAAGGGGCGCGGTACCTCCGGACGTTTGAATCTAAGCATCAGGATAGAGGCGTGGGCCAGGGCGAAGGTCAGCAGGGAACCGAAGGCATACAACCCGCCCAGGCTCGATAGGGCCCCGCCGCCGAAAAAGCCCTGTCCCTGAACAAAGATTGCCACCACACTGAAGAGCATGATAGCTACGAACGGCGTTTTGAACCTTGAATGGACGCGGCTGAAAAATGGAGGCAGCAGCCGGTGGCTGCCGAGGTGGAAGGTCACCCTGGAAATCCCTAGAAGCCCGGCGTTAGTGGCGACGAGCAGGATAGTGGCCGCGAGAATGGCCACCAGCGGACGGAGCAGGTAGCGTACGCCTTCGATAATGAGGCTTTGTAACAGGTCCAGGGGGGAGACCTGGGTAGATACGATAACAAAGGGATGGCGTTCGCTGAGGTACTGGTAGAGGCCGTTAGCAATGCCGGCGATGGGGTCGGTGGCCCATTCCGTAGCTAGCTCCTGGGGAGTCATCACGGAAAACGCTATGGTAGATATGCAGGCGAATATCACAATGACCGTGATCATCATGGATACCAGGGCGAGGGGGACTCTTTTTTCCGGTTTCTTGGCCTCCTCGGCCATCTGGGAAACGCTTTCCACCCCCGTGAACGCGATGGCCGCAATGGCGACGCCAAAGATCAGGTTGGACGTGGAAGGCCAGTTGGACGTGACGCGTTGGAAATACAGGTCCTTATCGAAAAGCAGCAGGAAGCCAAGAACAATCAGGAGCAACTGGGTGCACAGGTCGGTAATAACCAGGATCCAATTGACCAGGGATGATTCCTTGACCCCCACGATGTTGATACTCATCAGGAAAACGATGATGGCCATGGCGGCCAGAGTGCCGATAGCGAAGGAGTCCTTGAATGGCGCCCAAAAGTAGCTCAAATAGGAGGGGATGGTATATGCAGAAATAGCTATGGTGATGATGTAGCTGAATATGAGCGACCAGCCGGCGATAAACCCGACCAGGTCGTTGAAGCCATGCCGGGCAAAGCTGGCCGAACCTCCGGCCTCAGGCAGCATGGCGGTGCCTTCGGCGTAGGTTAAGGAATTGAAGACGAAGATGATACCGGCGATCCCAAGAACAACCGGGGTGGCGCCCAGGGCCACGGTGGCGACGAGGCCAAGAGCATAGTATATGGATGAGCCGACGTCACCGTAACCCGCGGCGTAAAGGCCGGTTACCCCCAGCACCCTCCGCAGACGGTGCGGTTTCAGGCGTTGCGGCCGGAATATCTTGTCTCCGGGTTTAGGTTCCCAGATTTGTCTCATACATCAAGTCTGGCGTTGCTTGCGGAAATGGTGCATCCAGAGTCGTAAGGAACCATTCAGGAGGAGCATGATGCCGATAAGGAGCCCGAGGTTGACAGATAAGGTGGTCTGTACCAGGGAGTAAACGATTATGAAGATACCGAGCAAGAGAGACAGAATGGCCAGACCGATATGCGCTAATCTCATGATGATTCGCCGTTTTGGGGATTGTAAACCGCCTCTGGCCGCTTGTCAAATAGGGGATGCCGGATTGCAGATTACAGATTGCAGTTGCAGATTGCAGGTTAGAAGATTCCAGGATTCGGATTCGAAAACTCCCCGTCCCGGGGCGGGAGACACGGAGTTGATACAGAGACAGAGAGGGTTAAGGATCGCAGGTCCCCGGGCGTCCCCGCCTGGGAGACGGGTTATTTTCCGGGGCCGCCCGGCCCGCCGGCATGGCTGATCCTGGCTGGTTCTACCGGGATCCGGCCCTGGCTACTAAGGGGGTCCCGCCACTTCTCGACCTGCACGAGCCCCTTGCAGGGCAGGAACCCGACGATTGTCGAAGGCAGGTCTTCATTGTGAGTCAGGAAGTTGGGAGCCCCGCCGGTGTCTATCCCGTCGGGCATCAACTCGGTCCTGGCTTCACCGGGCTGGTACCAGGCTCCGTTGAACAGACAAACAGTTCCCGGCACGATTCTCGAAGTCACGTAGGCGGGTACAATCAACTCGCCCAGGTCATTGAAGACCCTCAGCCGGTCATTGTCCGCGATTCCCCGGGCCCTGGCGTCCGTCACGCTCATCCAGAGGGCATGGCGGTAGTGTTCTTTGAGCCACTGGTTGTTGTCGAGGAACGAGAGAACCCGGTGGGCGGCATGGGGAGTCGACATCAGCAAGGGATATTTCACGGAATCCTGACTGTAGAAGTTGTCCTTGCCTCCCACTGTCATCTGCGCCACGGGGGGCAGGTTCCCCCCGCCGTAGCATTTTCCGGGGGAGAACTCGTTCGCCGCCAGGAAGCCCGGTCCCCGGGCCAGTTTCTCAGAATGAAATTCTATCTTCCCCGAGGGCGTTCCGCGGAAAGGATTCAAGCCGCTCTTAACGGCTGATTTGAAAGGGTGCGACGGCTCTTTGATGGGATAGCGGAAGACCGGCTTCTTCTGGAACTCCTCCCAGTGGGGAGGGTTCAGGACGGCGATCTCTTCTCGGGCGGCCCATCCTTCGTAGGCTTCCTTGTGCAGGAGTTCTATGGTGTCGTCCCACTGGTCGTCCGGCGTCTCTGCCAGGCGCGGGCTGAACAAGCCGGCCAGGCCCAGTCTCCTGGCAATCTGCACCCAGAACCAGTCCCCGGACTTGATTTCCCCCGGGGGTTCGACGCATTTCTGGCGGTACAGGAAATAGTTTGCCAGGTGGCGGCCGCTTTTGAACAGGTCGGTGGAGCCCGCGGCGCACACGCAGTCTCTGCCTTCGTAGGCAGTAGCCATCTGCGGCAAGAGTATGTCGGCATACCTGGCTGCCGCAGTCCCGGCATAATGGGAGAACGCCACATAGAATTCGAGTTTTTTCAGGGCCCGGATGTTCCCGTTAATGTCAGGGAGGCTGCTCGGGTGGTTGCAGTTGGATTCAATGATAGCCATCTTGATATTCGGACAAGGATTTCCCGGAGAGTTTCCGATGGCGTTGTTGTAGGCTTCCCGGCTCATCTGTCCCTTATCCAGCTTTTCCCTGAGGTCGACCGCCTTGAGCCACTTGTAGCCACACATAAGGACCAGTGGCTTGTAAGTTCCGGGTCTTCTTTGCCAGTCCACTTTCGGGACCGGCAGCGTCATCCTGCCGCGAAAGAGGCCGGTTCTGGCTGCGGCTGTACCACCCGGAATGCAGGTGTTGCCGGTCAGGGCCTGAAGATACATCGATGCCCTCGCCGGGTTTTCCCCGTAGAACTGGCGGCCGATAGATACGGACACGTTCAGGTTAACCGGCTTGCTTCGGGCGTACAGCCGGGCGAACTCCCTGATGGTCTCCGCCGGAACACCGCATATCCCTGCAGCCCATTCCGGCGTCTTCTCGATGCCGTCGCTGTCGCCCAGAACGTAGGCCTTCCAGAGCGCCAGTCCCCCGGGCTCCACATGCTTCTCGACGAACTCCCTATCACAGAGGTCTTCGCGGAACCACACATTAGCCATGGCAATCATCAAGGCCACGTCGGTTGTGGGGCGAATGGGTATCCACTGGTCGGCCAGCACTTCCACGGTAGGCGTATATCGGGATTCGACGCAGATTATGGGGATGCCGCGTTCCTTTGCCCGCAGTAGATTGTAGGCCCAGCCCCCGTTGAAGGTTACCAGCGGGTTCAACCCCCAGAGCACGATCAGTCTGGACCTGAACACATTGGCCTCGTCCTGCTCCAGGTCGTTCCCCTCCCCGACCGTATGTTCTTTCCCAAGCACCCAGAGTTGCGGCTCCTGCCATCCGTTGGAGGAATGGGCATACCACCCCGCGACACCCGCTCCAAACCAGGGCGCCAGCGGGAAACTGCATTTTGAGTAGTTGCTGTAAGGCTCGTGTAGAATCGAGTAGGGGCCGTGCGCCTGCTTCATTTCCACCAGCTTTCGCGCCACCGTGTCCAGCGCTTCCTCCCAGGATATCCTTTCGAATCGCGCTTCGCCTCTCTTCCCAAGGCGTTTCATGGGGTACCTCAGCCGGTCAGGGTCCTGCAGCGTCAGCGTCTGGGCGTATCCCTTGGCGCAGGCGCGGGTCTGCACCATTCCAGTGTCGATAACCTCATCCGGCAGGTAGCCGTCCTCCCGGGGAACGCCCGGATTGACCGTGTCATCCGGTTCGCAGGACACGATCATCCCGTTCCTGGTCCTCACCTTGACCACGCACTCACAGTTGCAGTGATAGCCGCAGGTGGTATACTTGATGGTATCTTTGGTGTGTTGGTCCTGGAAACTCACCGTTGCCTCACTGCAGCTACAGGCCGTAACGCTCTTTCAACCGGGCCGCCTTGTCCTGGTAACCTCCGCGGACGTTTCGCATCGCTTCGATGGCTGCCCTGACCGTTGGCTCGACCGCGGCCAGCGCCTGATCATCCAGCGTCTCTTCCAGTTTCTCCAACTGGTGCCAGGCTGTGGTAATGTCCCTGGGGGTGCCCCTGGCGGGCAGCCGGTTGAATATGTCGTGGAAAGCCCGGGCATGGGCCTGGTAGCGGTCTTCCCGTCCCTTTCGAGGCGCGCTGTGGAGGGTGGCAACCCATGCCGCCGTTTCAAAGACCACACCGTCTTTCGGAGCGAAGGGGGCTATGAGCCGGCATATTATCTCAGTATCCTCGTAATCGGCCGCATTCTCAGGGGTGATTTCCAATTCGTGGACTATTTGTGCGGCCCGGTCCAGTACGGCCTTTTTGCCCTGAGGGACGTATTGGGTGCAACCGCAGGTACACATTGATATTGTCCTTTTATGCAGTCAGTACCGCGGGCATCTTGCCCGCGGGCTGGTTCGTGGGGATCGGGCGAGACGCCCGTAATACGGTCGCCCGGAGCTATTTCAGCAGAGGGGCGAATACTTCCTTTGCCTCCGCCAGCGCCGAAGTTGCTGTTGACAGGTATTCCTGGGTGAAAGTTTCAAAGTATTTGACGCCCGGCTGAATGCGGTCTTCGGGGGCGATATGGTCGGCGGGCACGTCCACCCTGGCCGACTGCCTGATGTGAACCCGGCTCCAGAGGGCGGCGCCTTCTTTGCTGAGCAGCCAGTTCACATACAACTTGGCCGCGTTGGGGTGAGGCGCCCGGTTGACATAAAATATCGGGGTCACCACAGCGTAGATAGGCATTACCCTTTTCAACGGTGCGCCCGCATTCGCATACTCAACAACGATATCACTTTTCCCGCCCAAAAGAATAGGATAGATGCCACGGGCGACCCATTCGACAACCATCCTCTCATCCCTCAGTATTACGGGGCTGTTCTGGACGAATTTCCTCCAGTAATCCAGCCCCATGGTGCCGGAGATGGCCCGGAAGACGTCAAAAGCTGCACCACCTGAGGTAGGGTCGCGAAAAACGATCTTCCCCTTCCAGCGAGGTTCGAGAAAGTTGTTGTAGGAAGTTATCTCCTCGGGTGTTACCATGGTGGTGTTTATGGTCACGTGGCCGGAGATGGCGCGCGAAGGGGATAGACCATAAAACTCTTTGTCCATAAAGGGCAACCGGCCGCCATGCCAGACTTTCTCATCCAGGACCTCAGGCAGGGCGAGCAGAGGTTTTATGGGGTCCAGGGCGCCGGCAGGCTTGAGGTCATTCAGATTCTGAGGTCCACCGGTCTGCAAATCGGCCAGATATAACCCTGCAGCCCGTTCCCGCAAGAGCTTGGCGACGATCAATGGAGTGGTCCCCACCCCCCAATCTACATCCAGCCCGAATTTGTCCTTGAAGGCCTGTCCCATAGCCTGACGCTGTTCGGGGCCAAAGCTACTGTTGATGGTCAGGCCGCCTTCCCTCCTGGCCGCGGCGATGGTCTTCTGCCAGTCGCTTTCCCATCCCTCCTGGGCCGCTGGTTTGACGGCAGTCTTTGCCTCGGGTTCCCTCGTCGATGGCGCGGGAGCCTGCGTGGGAACGCAGGAAATGAGGGCAAAGAAAACCGCCGTCAGCCAGATGAAGCTCTTTTTCATCGTTTTTCCTCCCGAATATGTATGCAAACATATACGTTGCGAATGATAACCGCGTGGCGCATCTGTCTCGCTTCCAGAGTCCTGGGGAAATACTAATTCATTGCCGCTAGTGATGTCAAACCGCAGCAGCCGGGGGATTACAGATTGCAGATTGCAGATTACACATTGCAGATTACAAATCAGAAGATTCAAAGATTCAAGATTCCCCGCCTCCGGGCAACCTTCTAACCTTCCGACCTTTGAACCCTCCAACCTTATGAACCTTATAAACCTCCCCTTTCTGCCTCCCCTTTCCGCCATTTGACAACCGTTGCTGCCTGTAGTAAATTCGGATTGTTGACGGCGATGGCCTTCGTTGGGCACAGCAAATGCTTCGCGCCAGCAAACTAAGCCGTTCGATTTAGATAGTCCCTGGTAAACCGGCAAGGAGGAACAATGAGCAACCAGGCAGGCAAGGAAGACGTCGTAATTCACGCCGTCGGCGATATTCTTCCCTGGAGGGTAGAGTACGGCGAAGCGCCGGAAACCCTCTTTGCCGCGGCGCACCGGAGGGTCAAGGAAGCAGACATATCTGTCTGCCAGTTGGAGGCGAACTTTTCCACGCGGGGCTGCATGCAGTACCGGGACCACACCACCTGGTACGGGCGGGTCCATCCCGATAATGTGAAAGCCCTGGTTTCCTGCGGTTTCAACGTGGTCTCCCATGCCAGCAACCATTGCTTCGACTATGGTCCCGAGGCGCTGCTGGATACCATTGATGTGCTGCGGCGCAATGACATGCAGGTCATCGGAGTGGGGAAGGACATCGCCGAATCCAGGAAGCCGGCTATCGTGGAACGGAGAGGGACGAAGGTGGGGTTTCTGGCTTTTAACTCGGTGTTGCCGGTGGAGTACGAGGCCCGGGAGGGGAAGGCGGGGTGCACGCCGGTCCGGGTTTCGACGTATTACGAGCCGCAGGAGTACCAGGCGGGGACACCGCCCAGGGTCACCACGGTCCCCCTCGAAGAAGATGTCCGGGCGATGGAGAGGGACATCGCCGACCTGCGCAAGCAGGTCGACGTGGTGGTGGTGGTGATGCACTGGGGCATCCACCAGATACCCGGGATGCTGGCGATGTACCAGCCGGTGGTGGGGCGCCGCGCCATCGACGCTGGCGCCGACGTGATTTTCGGGCATCACGCCCACATTATCAAAGGCATCGAGATATATAAGGGGAAGGTCATCTTCTACAGCCTGGGAAACTTCGCTATGGAAGCGCCCCACAATGTCAAACCCCCGCCCGGCGCCTTTGCCAAGAGGATGTCAACCATCTACCGTACCTGGAAGGAGGAACCGGGGTCCGAGCGCTATTCCGGGCCGCCTGACAAGAGCTACACCATGATGGCCAAATGCGTCATCAGCCGCAAGGCAGTCCAGAGGGTGTCGTTCCTGCCGGGGTGGGCTAACCTGCGGGCGGAGCCAGAATTCCTGGCCGGGAGCGACCCGAGATTCGGAGAGGTGCTGCGTTACATGGAACCGTGGTGCCGGGAGCTGGGCACGGTCCTGAAGGTAGAGGGAGACGAAGTGGTGGTTATGGGTGGGGGAAAATGACGAAGGGCCAACGAGGAAGGAATCCAGAATTCAGTAGCCAGAAGCCACTGATAGCTGTGCCAACTATAGATTCAGGAGGTTAAGATAATGGGCAGGAACTTGATGCTGGTGCTTGGCCCGGTTGCTATCGTGTCTCTTGCGCTGCTGGCGTGCTCCGGTGGAGGCGAGCTGGCTGAGCGCCCGGCGGCCCCGACAGGCAAAAGCGAGCCAGGCTCCCCGGCCAGGCCGGGCTGGGAACAGGACTGGGAGCGCACCGTGGCTCAGGCGAAGAAGGAGGGCACGGTGGTGGTCTACTCGGGATACGGGTCCGAGTGGCGGGCAGCTATGACTGAACCCATGCTCGCCAAATACGGGATAAATGTCGACATATTGACCGCCACCTCTTCCCAGGTTTCCCAGCGGGTGATGAGGGAGCAGCAGACCAACATCAATATCGGCGATGTGGTGGTGTCGGGGTCATCGACTTTCTTCCAGGTCTTCCAGAATGCCAGTGTCCTTCAACCCATGGATGGGGTCCTGGTCCTTCCCGAGGTGGTGGACCCCAAAGCGTGGTGGGAGGGCAAGCTTCCATGGATGGACCCCGACCGGAGGACCGCCTTTTATTTCTATACGTATGTCAGCCCGCCCGTGACCATCAACACGGACCTGGTAAAGCCGGATGAGATGAAGTCCTGGAAGGGCCTGCTGTCGCCCAAACTGAAAGGCCGCATCGTGATAAACGATCCGACCGCGGGGGGCGGCGGCGGCCAGAAAGCCATGATGATGCTCGGTTTCAGGATAATGGACTGGGACTTCGTCAGGGAAGTCATCGAGCAGGAACCGGTGCTGTCCCGGGATGACCGCATGATAGTTGAATGGATCGCCCGGGGCAAGTATCCCCTTTCGATCGACGGTTCGAGAGAGCTGATCTTCAACTGGACCAAGGAAGGCGCGCCCCTGCTGCAGGTGGTGCCGTCCGAAGGCGGCTATGTGACCTCCGGCACCGGCAACGTTTACTTTCCCAAAGGGTCGCCGCACCCCAATGCCGCAAAGGTGTTCATCAATTTTCTCCTGAGCAAAGAGGGGCAGACGCTATCTTCGCGGGCCACCGGCCATCAGTCCAGCCGGATAGATGTGCCGTCAGACCACGTGGACCCTATCGTAGTGCGGCAGTCAGGCGTGGGGAAATATGTTTCGAGCTTCGACCCCGATTTCCTGGCAAAGCAGGATGAACTGACGGCCAGGGTGGTCGAGATGTTCAAACCCCTGGTGGCGAAATGACCGGCCCGGTCCGGCGGAGTATGCTGATGCAAAAGCATCAATAGCTGCTGCATAGCTATAGTGAGACGAACCCGTGTGCTTTCACCACAGAGACGCGGAGAACACAGAGAAGAAGGCAGTCAGCCGTCAGCTATCAGCTTTCAGCCCCCACCTGCCCGGCGGGGCCGTCCGAGTGCTGATAGCTGATAGCTGAGAGCTACCTCCGTGCTCTCTGAGTCTCTGTGGTGAATATGTGACTCGTTGGTTAATGCGTTTGCATTAGCAAGGGAGACAAACCGCACGAATGAAAATACCTATCTGGAGGGTAAATATGAACAAACGCCTGCCGGCAGCAATCGGCTTTTTTGTTCTGCTGTCCGTGGCGGCGCAGGCCTGCGCGCCCGGACCGGTGGTCATTGAGCAGCCCAGGGCCGGGCCGGAGGTGGTGAAGCCGGAAGTCCGGGCCGGGTCCGCCTGGGAACAGGACTGGGAGCAAACACTGAGCGCGGCCCGGAAAGAAGGTGTGGTCACTTTCTACACCAATTATGCCGCTAACTGGCGACAGGCCTTTTCAGAAGCCCTGGCCAGGAAATACTCAATAAGGATGGAAACGGTCATAGCGAGGACGCAGGAGAACACCGCACGGGTCATCCAGGAAAAGCGGGCCGGGCTTGGTATTGCCGACGTCATGGCCATTTCGCAAAGCTATGTAGGGCCGCTCAGGCGTGAGGGCATCCTGCGGCCTCTGGAGGAAATCCTGGCGCTGCCCGAGGTCGTGGACCCTAAAGCCTGGTGGCTGGGCGGCGTCACCTGGGTCGAGCCGGAAGAGAAGAACGTGCTGGCGTTCCGCGGCTCTGTATCCGCTCCGCTGGTGATTAACACCGAAATGGTGAAGGCCGGAGAAGTGAAATCCTGGAATGACCTGCTTGATCCCAAATGGAAGGGAAAAATAGTCCTGAATGATCCTACCCTGAGCGGCGCCGGCCAGGTCATCCTGATGGTGCTTGCCCACTCCATGAAGGACTGGGACTATGTGAGGGCCCTGTTCAGACAGGAACCCCAGCTACAAAGGGACAACCGTTTGATGGTGGAGTGGGTGGCGAGAGGGAGATACCCTATCCTCGTCGGCCCTCGGAAGGAAGAGGCATTCCAGTTCATGCAGTTGGGGGCCCCGGTCAACTATCTGGTGCCTTCTGAAGGCGCCCATGTGGATGTGGGTGACGGGAGCCTGGGGATGATGAAGAACAGCCCGCACCCCAACGCAGCGAAGGTGTTGGTCAATTTCTTCCTAAGCAGGGAAGGCCAGACTATCTTCCAGACTAACCTTGGCAACCAGACCATGAGGGTTGACGTGTCGGATGAAGGGCTGGCGCCCGGCACGGCGCGCCAACCAGGGGTAAAATACTTCGTCCCAGACCTGGACGAGGGTTTCACCACAAAGAGGCCTGATATGGCTGCAGAGCTGGGCAGGATGGTCGAGGCCTACTTGAGGAAATAAGGTTGACATCTGTGGGGAGCAAACGGTTATTGATTAAGGCATGGGTTACATCTTCGGGTCTAACATTGCACGGTCTTTGTTCAGGAGGAACTAAAATGCAAAGGATTACAAAGATAGGGATGGTCGCCCTCACACTTTTGGCTATTATGATGCTGGCTTGCGCCCCGAGGTCCGAGCCGGCACCGGTTCCTGCAGCGAAGGACAGCGCGCCAACACAATCAGCCAAACCGGGCTGGGAACAGGAATGGGAGCGCACGCTCGTCGCTGCCAGGAAAGAGGGGCAGCTCAACTTTTACTCGGGATATAATGCTGAATTTCGACAAGCCATGGCTGAAGCCATGGCCACAAAATATTCCATAAAGATGGAAAGCGTAACAGGGTCGACGGAGGACGTTGTGGCACGCGTGCTGTCGGAATCCCGGAGCAGGGTTGATTATGCCGATGTGCAGACTTTTTCGACCACTTCGGCGCCGCTGTTGCAGAGCGGGGGGGTTTTTCAGCCGCTGGAGAAAAGTCTTATTTTGCCTGAGGTCGTGGATCCCAAGAACTGGTACCGGGGACAACTTACCTGGCTCGACCCGGATGAGAAGAAGATGATAGCGTGGCGCGAGTCCGCCACCCCGTCCATAGTTATCAATACCGATCTGGTCAAGCCTGAGGAAATGTCATCCTGGGACAGAGTGCTGGACCCAAAGTGGAAAGGAAAGATACTTATGCAAGACCCTACCGCCTCTGGCGCCGGTCAAAGGATTATGACGTGGCTTATCTATGCAATAAAGAACCGGGATTTTGTAAACGCATTTGTGAAGCAGGAACCGGAGATCCAGAGGGGTGATCGCTTGCTGGTAGAATGGGTGGCGAGGGGGAGATTCCCCATTCTTATAGGTGGGAACAACTCACAAGTGTACCAGTTCATGCAAGCCAGGTCTCCACTCAAGTATGCAATCCCTACCGAAGGCGCCTACACAACTCTGGGCGACGGATGTGTTGCGATTCTCAAGAACAGCCCGCACCCCAATGCAGCCAAAGTGTTCATTAACTTCTTTCTTAGCAAGGAGGGACAAACCATTACCACCAGAAAGATGGGGAACCAGAGCCTCAGGGTTGACGTGCCAACCGATCACATGGATCCCGCCGTGGTGCGTCAACCGGGGACGAAATACTTCTCTGCGGTTGACAAGGGGTACCTGGAAAAAGAGCCTGAGCTGAAGAAGGAAGTGACAGAAATATTCAACGCCTACTTAAAGAAGTAAGAGCGGATTCACTAATACAAACGCAATAACAGTTGTCGCATGATGCGATTCGCTCCGATGCCGTAGCGGTTTGATTTATCAAACCCAGGGTAAGGCTTGATGAATCAAGCCACTACGGTTCCGGCACGCGTCATTACTTATTGCGTTTGTATTAGTGCTTGCCTGCAAGAGTCTGCGAAAAGATTCTTCGCTTTGCTCAGAATGACACAGTCGGGCGGCTGTCACCCGACGAAGCCCTGAGCAAAGCGAAGGGGCAGTCGAAGGGTCTTTCCCGATTGTTGCGTCGTCTTCCGGAACTGAGCACCGAGGAAAAGAAAAGGGATAAGGATATGGGACCAACGGAATACGTGGCTAACTGGACCGTCAAGACCACGTATGACGATATCCCCGCCGGGGCGAAGCGGGCAGCGCAGGAAATGGCTTTTGATTGCCTGGGCGCAATGCTGGCGGGTTCGGCGCAGCCCCTGGCCAAGACTATGATCAGCTATGTCCAGGAACTTGGGGGCAAGGCTGAGGCCACCGTCTTACCCGGAGGGGAGCGCCTGCCGGCCTTTAGCGCTGCCCTGGTCAACGGAACGCTGGGCCACGCCCTGGACTACGATGACTACGCAAGCGCCTTCGGCCATTCGGCCTCGATCCTTCTTCCCGCCCTGTTAGCCTTAGGTGAAAAGACGGGCGCGTCGGGACGAGACCTCATGGAAGCTTTCATTATTGGCCACGAGGTAGGGGAAAGCGTGAGGCCCCGAGACAAAGGCGATGATTCTCCCTTCCACAAGATGCCGGTCCTCGGGCGGATTGGCGCCGCTGCTGCCTGCGCCAGGCTGCTCAAGCTGGACCGGAAACAGGTCCAGATGGCGCTGGGGATCGCCGGCTCCATGGCATCGGGAGTGCACCATCAGCTCGGTACCATGACCAAGCCGCTCCACGCCGGCTTATCGGCCCGCGATGGGGTGATGGCGGCAGAGTTGGCAGCCCGGGGCTGGACGGCCGGAGAACGCATCCTGGAGCATCCCAGCGGATTTCTCGAGGCCTTTTTCGGTATGGGTGACGATGCCAACTCCCTTGTCGAACGTCTGGGGAATCCCTTCCGGATACAGGACATGGTAAAAATCAAGAAATATCCGTGCGGGTCCTCGAATCATTACACCATAGATGCGCTGCTGGAGTTGATGAAGGAGCATAATTTCGACTATCGAGGCGTGGAGGAGGTAGAAATACAACAGGCCTACTGTTCAGTGTATATCGACCCGATAAACGAACCGCCTCGCACCGGGCTACAGGGCAAATTCAGCATGGTGTATAACGCCGCAGCCGCACTGGTGCTCGGGAAGATAGATATCGACACTTTTGCTGAGGAACGGATCAATGACCCTCGCATCCGGGAGACCATGGGAAGGGTCCGGGTACGGGTGCTGTCCAAATGGGAGATAAGCTATGCCAGGGTGGAGCGCTGGTGGCCCGGAGGCGGGTCGCAGGGCATGACGGGAAGGCCCGTCGTGGTCCGGCTCAAGAATGGAAAGGTCCTCAGCAAGGTGGTCCCGCCTGATCGCATACTGGGCAGCCCGAAGAACCCGTGGGGCTTCGAAAACATTCGGGCCAAGTTTGAAGCCAATGCCCGGTTGGTCCTGCCTGAGCACAAGGTCCGGGAAGCGGTGGGGGTATGGTCGAAGCTGGAGGAGATCAGGGATATCCGTGAGGCTATCCCCTGCGTGGTAGTGTAAAGGGGGGGCAATTACCGTCATTTAGTTTTTACCATGGAGGAAACACGATGCAGAAACTAATAGCCGCGGTGGCATTGGCGCTTGCCTTTCTTATTGTGATGCCGGCTTGCGCTCCCAAACCAGAAGCCGTCCGGACGCCAGCAGTGGTACCAACGGGGCCTGGCCAGGGATTATCGGGGAAGCCTGTCTGGCAGCAGGATTGGGAAAAGACTGTGGCCGCAGCCAGGCAGGAGGGAGTCGTAAGTATCTCTACCGCAGCCGGCTCCGCTCAAAATGGACCATTACGCGATGGTTTCATGCGGGCGTATGGAATCAATATTGAATATATATCAGGAAAGGGGGCGGAGAGGGTAGAGAGATTAACCAGAGAGCGGCAGGCTGGTTTATACCTGGTAGACATATACTTTGGAGGAGCCGGTAACTTCATTAATGATTTGAAACCCGGGGGAGTACTCGACCCGTTGAAACCGCAGTTGGTGCTGCCGGAGGTCTTGGATCCCGGGGTCTGGTATGGAGGCAACCACATGTATTTGGATAAGGATGCGAGCCACGTGATTGTTCTGACCTATTTCCCGTATGCGGACATAGTCATCAACACCGACCTGGTCAAGCCAGATGAAATAAGAACAAACAAGGACTTGCTGAATCCGAAGTGGAAGGGGAAAATAGTGATGAGTGACCCAACTACAAGTGGTTTAGGTCTCACCTGGTTTCAAATGGTTTCCAAGGTTTTGGGCTACGACTTCATGCGCGAATTCGTCAAGCAGGAGCCTCAATTGACGAGGGATCTGCGACAACCGATGGAATGGGTGGCCCGAGGGAAGCATTCCATAGTTATCGGAGGCAGCGGAGCTGCTTTCGCTGAATTTGCGGGTGCGGGCGCCCCCATAACACATGTCCAACCATCTGATGTTGTCTATGCGGGTACTAACCATTCAATGGCATTGGTAAACAAGGCGGCCCACCCGAACGCGGCAAAGGTGTATATCAACTGGGTTTTGACCAAGGAGGGACAGACTATCTTCAGTAAGGGCTATTTGATGCAAAGCACCAGACTGGATGTCCCAACAGACGGTCTACCTCCTGAGATGGTGCGGCAGCCTGGAGTAGTCTATCTTAACAGCGACGCAGAGGAGGTTTCTTTGCAGCGTCCGGCGGTACAAAAGGAGGCACAGAGAATCTTTGGTTCTCTTCTTAGATAATCCCATTCTATGCACGTCGTCGGGGGGCGTAGTGCACAGCTTCAGCTCTGCGGGTGGGGACGCAGACTACCCCGGCAAGGCTAAAGCCATGCACTACGTGCCCCGCCCAGCATGCATAATCTGGGTCGACAATCTATTTGCCGGGAAAAAAGGGGTTAAGAGAATTGGAGAGCTGACGCTGAACTATTGGCTTCGCGGGACGCTTTCAACTGCGTAATGATCGGAGGTTACAATGATAGCCCTAAAGAACCATGTAAGTAGCCTTGCGGCGATTCTGGTCATCGTGTTCCTTGGTTGCACACCGCAGTCAACATCGCCAACTGAAGTGCCAGCTAAGCAGGAGGCAACAAAACCTTTTGCAGAAGCAGCCGACAAACCTGCCTGGCAACAGGATTGGGAAAAGATGGTAGAAGATGCCAAACGGGAGGGATCGATCGTCTTATATAACTCTATAGGCACTAATGAAATAGCAGCGTTACGAATGGGTTTTGGGAATGCCTATGGGATAAGTATTGAATCTGTGACAGGAAGAGGGGCTGAGGTGAGGGAAAAGCTTTTTGCAGAGCGAAAGGCGGGTCTGTTTTTGGCCGATGTTTCTCTGGTAGGAACAACGACGACAATACTGGATATGAAAGGAGCGGGGGTCCTGGTCCCATTGAAACCCCTGCTAGTCTTGCCGGAGGTTGTGGACCCTAAAGTCTGGTACGGGGGCAGCCCCATGTATGGTGACAGGGAGAGCATCTATGCACTACTGTGGAGCTATTATCCAGATGCAAGCACAGTTGTTAATACTGAATTGGTCAAGCCAGGGGAGATGACGTCAAACAGGGACTTGCTGAACACAAAGTGGAAAAAGAAGATAGTGCTCAACGACCCAACCCTATCGGGCAAAGGCCAGAAGTGGTTTCAAATGGTTTCCAGGTCTTTGGGTATTGAATTCATGCGGGAATTTGCGAAGCAGGAGCCTGAAATAAGCAGGGATCAGAGGCTACAAATAGAATGGGTGGCGCGAGGGAAATACTCTATACTCGTAGGGGCAGACCCGTCTGGTGTCGCTGAATTTCTAAGCGTAGGCGCACCGTTAAAACAGGTTTTAGCCCCTGATGCTTTATACGCCAGTACTGCTAACCCAATCGCAGTTCCAAGCAAGGGACCCCATCCTAATGCAGCTAAAGTGTTTCTCAACTGGTTTTTGACCAAAGAGGGGCAAACTATTGCGAGTAAGGCCTTTTTGGTACAAAGTTCCAGACTGGATGTTCCTACGAACCACTTAGATCCCGTAGCAGTACGTCAGCCCGGGTTAATCTATGAAAATAGCGTTAATGAGGACCAGATGGTGGCAAGCCGCGAAGCAGCCCAGCAGGCAGCGACCATCTTTGGTCTCGGCAGGTAGTAGGTAAGTCTTTCCAAAAAGGGGGGACGATGCCGAATCAAAGCTCAACGGAGACAATTGTATTTCACGCCGTGGGTGATGTCACCCCGAGGCGTGTGGACTACGGTGAAGCACCGGAGTCCCTTTTTGCCAAGGTCCACCAGAGAATAAAAGAAGCTGATATAACTTTCTGTCAACTGGAAGCGAACCTTTCCACGAGGGGTTGTCTCCAATACCGGAACCATACTACATGGTATGGGAGAGCTCACCCCGAAAACGTGAAATCATTGATTTTTGGTGGCTTTAACGTGGTCTCCCATGCCAGCAATCACTGTTTTGACTATGGCCCTGATTCATTGCTGGAAACGATTGATGTTTTGCGCAGCAATAACATCCAAGTGACAGGAGTCGGCAAAGACATCGCCGAAGCCAGAAAACCAGCTATCTTAGAGCGCAAGGGGATTAAGGTTGGATTCCTCGCTTACAACTCCATGTTGCCTGTGGAGTTTGAGGCGCGAGAAGGAAAACCGGGATGCGCTCCCATCCGTGTTTCAACTTATTACGAGTCCCAGGATTTCGGCGCAGGAATGCCACCCAGGATCATAACCATTCCCTTGGAGGACGATGTCCGGGCCATGGAAGGAGATATTCGCAACTTACGAAATCAGGCAGACATAGTGATTGTTTCCATGCACTGGGGCTTACATCACATACCGGGGCTGCTGGCCATGTACCAACCCATAGTCGGGCACAGGGCTATCGATGCCGGGGCAGACCTAATTGTGGGGCATCATGCCCATCTAATCAAAGGTATAGAGATCTATAAGGGGCGGGTTATTTTCTACAGCCTCGGGAATTTTGCCCAAGAGACCCCTCACCACTTGAAACCACCGCCAGGGGCGTACGCCAGGCGCACGTCAATGACCTATCGAAAGTGGCAGCAAGAACCGGGATGGGAACGATATGGTGGCGCTGTGGATAAGCGGTACTCAATGATGGCAAAAGGTATCATTAGCAAGAGAGCAATTCAGAAGGTGTCATTCTCACCGGGGTGGATCAATCAGAAGGCAGAGCCAGAACTATTGACCCGGACCGACCCTAGATTTGACGAAGTGCTCCACTATTTAGAATCTTGGTGTCAGGAACTCGGCACTGCCCTAACTGTCGAGGGAGACGAGGTAGTAGTCGGGCAAAGGCTTCCGATCGTTGCCCCTGAACAGGATGCATGGAAGAACCAACCCCCAGGCTAGATGATATGAAAATAGGAAGAAGAAATAGGGGACCAACGGTATACGTAATTAACTCCCTGCTGCCCAAATTAAGACGAAATAGAGTGCCCCCTTGTTAATTTCGTTCGTGTTTTTGGACAAGATAGTGTGGTTTTAAAAATCAGGTTCGAGGTCTTGCATCATTACTTGTTGCCTTCGTATTAATATAAACGCAATAAGTAGTTGTGCATTACGAAGAAATGATTTATAATTGCGGCGTGAAAGCTTTGCACATAGAGCACACCGAGGTAACCCGAGAAAAGCTATTAGCTCTGGCAAGGCAAGTCCCGGGGGCATGGATTGGTTTAAAGATCGCTGCCTTACTGCTAGTTTTGGAGGGCCAGCATCCGGGATGGGTAAGCGCTTTGTTCGGGCTAAGTCGCATGACGCTGGTAAACTGGATTCACGGGGTGAATCAAAAGGGAATCATTGCCCTTACACCTAAACCGCAGCCAGGACGGCCAACTCAACTGACACCGTCCGTAAGCAAACGGTTAGAGGAACATCTGGAAAAACCGCCTTCGGAGTTTGGTCTGGCAAGAGCTGGCTGGGATGGTCCCGCTCTGGTGGTTCACCTAAAACGGCAGTTTGGGATAAACTTGAAAGTGCGCCAGGCACAATACTGGTTACACCGTCTGGATTATAGCCTGAAAAGAGCTGGCTATGTTTATCTTCAGGCTCGGAAAGAGGATGCCCGCCGTTTTCGCCGGCAGTTAAAAAAAACTGCGCCGCCTGAAGAAGAATGAAACCATAGTTTTCCAAGATGAGACTGGCTTTAGCTTGCATCCCCGCCTGGGACGAGGCTGGGCTAAGAAAGGTAAGCGACTCAAAGTTCCTACTACCAGCCAGCACCAAAAGCGGCTCAATGTGTCCGGTTGGGTAGCGCCATTGCTGGGAAGGAAAGGCTTGATACGCACCGCGAACGGTGATCATGAGGGATTCCTGCAACTGTTGCAACATATGCTGAGTAAGCTCTGCGGATTCACTATCTATCTTTATGTGGATGGGGCTAAATGGCATAAAGGAGAAGAGGTCAGGCTTTTTCTGAAGAACCATACTCGGATTCATCTCGAATATCTTCCTCCGTATCAGCCAGCCCTAAATGAGCAGGAAAACATCTG
>JACQUA010000156.1 GCA_016210565.1 Chloroflexota bacterium | reverse complement strand
TGTTCAGTGCGGCAAATTAGCTCATCCTGGACCTCGGGGCTCAGGTTCACAAAGTAGGCGCTATAGCCGCCGACCCTGACTATCAAATCCCTGTATTTTTCAGGGCGGCGCTTGGCCTCGCGCAACGACTCTGCATCCAGGATGTTGTACTGGATGTAGCTCCCGCCTCTCCTGAAGTAGCTTTCCGTAAGACGAGCCACCTTGTCTCTCATCTCAATGCTGCTGAGGAGGGGTACGGGAAATTTCAGGTTCAGAATAGACGCACTTGCATCTTTAAAGTCCGCTTTCAGAGCCGAGTTGAGCAAGGCGGTAGGACCATTCCGGTCCATCCCCGGCGTGGCTGACAATGAACCATCGGTCAGAGGCTCCCCGGACTTGCGCCCGTTGGGCAGGGCCGCCAGGCGCTTCCCTGCCAGGTAGTGCCAGGCCACTCCGTTCCGGGTGACTATGTAGGTCCCGCCAAAGATGTTCTTCTCCGACATGATGACCCCGGCGCTGAATTTGCCCAGGTCACGGACCATCCCATCCACCTCATCCACGTCGTTGCCATACTTGGGGGCCGCCAGGCACAGTCGTCTTACCGCTTCCCCTCTCTCGCCCTCGAAGTTGGCATCCAGCGCCTCCAGAAGCTCTCCCATGGTGAGCCTTTTCTCTTCGTAGACCAGCTTCTTTATCGCCATAAGGGAATCCGCAGCAGGTATGAAGCCCCGGTCTTTCTTCATCCAGCAATCATAATGAGGGAGGCCGCCTGCCACAAAATCCCTCCCCTTCTCCAGGCAGCCCGGCAAAAGGGCGGAAGCCAGGGGATGCCGGTGCATCTCTGCCGTGACCCGGTCCACCAGGCGGTCATGCCAGCATAGCCTTCGCGTCACGTACTCATACTGTTTCTTGAACGCATCGTAGAACTGGTCAAAAGTGGTGAACTGTCTCGGGTCGCCGGTGTGGATTCCAAGCTGCTTCCCGGTCTTTGAAGCGGTACCGTCGTGCAGCGCCAGGTCGATGTACAGCGCGACATTGACGTACGCCATCCTCATCGGGGTGGCCCAGTCCCCTGGAAACAGCTCGGAGCAAAGGCTCTGAAAGCAGCGCGCATTTTCCAGGGGAACCCCCCGTTCAGTATAGAACCGGATGACGTGCTCGGAGTTAACAAACTGAGGCACCCCGCCCCCGATGCGCAGGTTGGTCTCCAGCGCCTTGCGCAACAGCCACGCGGGTGTTCCTTTATGCCAGCGGAAAGCAACGTGCGGCTCGATATACTTCGTCAGCCCCCTTACGTGCAGAATAAAGTAGCTCAGCTCGTTGCTGGCATCCTCCCCCTGTCCGTTCACCCCACCCACGCTAATATGAGATGGATTCCCCCGCTGCTGCGCCTCACGACGGATTATGTCCGACACCTTTTCCTGACGGTTCAGGAACAGGAGCAGGTCGTTCACCAAATCTGCGGCCTTTTCCAGGGTGAGCCGGCCCTCGTCCAGATCCCGCTTGAAAAAGGGGTAAAGATACTGGTCAGCCCGGCCCAAACCCCCACTACCCGCACAGCCCTTCTGCATCTTTGCCGCCAGGCGGACCAGCACCATGCTCTGGAGAGCCTCCCTGAAGGTTCGCGCCGGGTGTTCGGGTACCCTCTGGCATATCTCAGCGATCTCTAACAGCTCGGCCCGCCACTCGGGGTCCTGCTCCACCGCGGCCATATCCTTCGCCAGCCTGGAATATCGTCTGGCCAGGGTGATCGCCGACTGGAGGGCAATGATGACCGCCTGCCAGAAATACAGCTTCTCCACATCGTCCTCTTTATTAGCTACCCATTCCTGTATCCGCCCTTCCGCCTCGGCGATGAAACTCCTCAGGCCTTCGTTGACCAGCCTCTCGTCTCTGGTATATTGGGGAGATGGCACCTGGGTCTCGTAGGGCACGGTACCTGCCTCCACCATGTCCTCATACCAGCTACCCATGGCGGCTCTTACCACCGTCCTGGCCCTTTCCACCACCGTCTTGCCCTTCCAGTAGTCACTCGCCTCGATAAGCGTAGCATAATCCTCCCGGGTCATAACGCCTCTCTCCACGGGACCTCCCAGGGTCACCTGACCCTGGACTTCCTTGAGCAACGGAATCAAATAGGAGCCGTTATAATCACAATGGGGATTGGCTCCCCGGAAGTACTTGGTTTCACTGCCCACCAGCATCTGCCCGCGGAATATCACCACGGGCATTCCCTCCGCCACTCTTTTCAAAAGCCTGGCGCACCGGATGTCGAGGGGTTCACTCTCGGTCTCCTTCCATGACTCCATGGCGAGCCGGGCACGTTCCCCGGCCACCCCTGGTTGGCAGCTAAAGTATTCCTCCCTCAGGCGGGCGGCCCTCTGGCTCAACTCCAAACTGTCGATCCTGCCCAATAACTGCGAATCAACCTTTGCCTGCGTATCAACCTTCAACATATTCGCTCCTTCTAAACACTTTTATTTCCCTCCTTACTTATACAGAGGGGCAAATATCTCCTTCACCGTGGGCCAGTTCTGCTGTTCGAAACGGGCAAAATCTGGAGACTCCTGGAGAAGATAGGTTATCTTTGGGTCTCGAATTTCGTCAGCCGCCAGGAAGTCGGTGGGAACATCGACCCTGCTGCTTTGCGCCCCTAGCGCCCTGGAAAAAACAGTCAGTCCTTCCCTGCTGAAATACCAGTTAAGGAATACCTTCCTCGCATTGGGATGAGGGGCATTTGTCAGGAACACTATGGCGCCCGTGGATATTGCCAGGTATTGGACATCTTCTTTTAGAGAAAGCCACTTAATGGGGGCGCCCAGTTTCATATACTCGTCTACCACGGTTGGCTCCGACCCGATCGTTATAGCATATTTTCCCCTGGCGACCCAGTCGGTCTGCAATCTTCGGTCCCTTAGCACTGCCGGCTCCTGTTTTACCAGGGCTTTCCAAAAGTCCCAATCAAGGGTCTTCATATATACAGGTCTTAGAACCGTTCGGGCGACCCCCACGCTCTGAGAAAAGTCATCCATAGCGATTTTGCCCTTCCACTTGGGGTTTAGCAGGTCATGAAAAGAAACCAGCTCCCCGTCCTTTACCAAATCCGTATTAACAACGTTTGAAACTTGCGATGGGCTTGCCCTGGCCAGCAAAACATATTTTCGCTCCGTATCGAAAGGCGGAACCGGCAGTTGCTTCTCATACCATACATTCGGGTCGGTTACCTCTGGTAACAAAAAGTCTTTACTCACATCGTCCAGGAAGCCTTCCGGTTTCAAAGGATTATATACTGCGGTCGTAGATCCCATGAAAATGTCGACCAGGTGCAGGCGGGCTCTCTTTTCAGCAAGGACCTTTGGAACCAGTTCAGTAACTCTACCCGGGGTGAACTCCAGGTTTATGTTGAATCTTTCATGAAAGGCACGCGCTACCGCTTCTGTAAGTTGTGGAGGAGCAGACGAATAAATGACGACCGTTCCTTCCCTTTTTGCTTCGCTAACCGTCTTATCCCATTCTACTTCCCAGGCTGCCTTTTCTATAGACTTAACAGTTGCAGTGGGAATGACCGGATATGTCGGCCCTTTTGCTTCAAAAGGAGTACAAGCGTAAAGCAAGAAGAAGACAAATAGAATGGCGACCGTTCTTGAGTTTTTCACAATTTCCTCCCTGGTTGAATTAGATGATAACACAAGGTCTGTAGCATTAATTCTTTTGAGCGTAACACCTTAGTTTTTGTACGAATTCGGTGGCGCGCCACGGAGCTAGATCTTACTCAGGACTCAGGGCCTGTCCACAATAACTTGAACGATACACCACGAGATTGACACAAGGTTTTCACAAGATTTACTTACCTAACAAATTGTTCTTATTTACGTCTGGTGTTCATCCGGTGAAATCTTGTGGTTGCGTTTGTGAAAGCGTACCGTTGATGATTAAGCTAATCAAGGACAGTTACTTACCTCTGTTTTGCACCGACAACGGGAAACGGAGGGTTCTCTTGCAGAGGGATTGCCGCTCCGTATTTCGTCTCCATTTCGCTGGCGATTCTTCTCAGGCCACGTTTTTCCAACGTTGACTTTCTGGGAATGCCAGTCTTAGGGTCCCAGCCCTTTGCCCGGTAGTAATCGTCCATGGCTTTCTGGAATTCTTCCTTGCTGGTCCACTTCCACGACTCCTGCTCATACAGCGAGTCCGGGTATGTGTCATGTTCTCTGCGGCGGCCTTCTCTCACCAGGATGCACCGTTCGATGTCCAGGATGGCATCCATTGCCTCTATCATCTGGTCATGGCTGGTCTCGATTCCGGTTACGGCCGAGTATACCTCTGCCCCCTGGGCGGCGTCTCCCATCTTGTCCGCGGTGTACCGGGAGTAGAGGGGTGGCGCGCCAGCCCAACCGCACATCGGCACGCAGTCCATAGCTGCTGATAAGTTCTGGCAGACAATGGCCGTGTGTACCTTGTGTTTCCACGTTTTGGGTTCCCCGGGCAGGTCCGTGGCGTTCTCGGCGCCAAAGTACTTCAGGTTACCGCGCTTCCTCAGTTCTTTTTGTTGCTCAGGGGTCAAACCGGCAAGGCGCATACCGGATTTGTTGCCGAAGTTTCCGGTTACGCGGTTCGCTGTCTTCTTTGCTTCGGCAGCCTCTATCAAGGCGCTCACCGGTCCGGCCGGACGCGCCCCCCCGGTTGACCGGTGTACATAGTATCCCGGGCGCCATATCGCTTTTTCGTATAGCGGCCTGACGGCCGGGTTCTCATCGCTCAGCTTCTTCAAGAACCGTTCCTGTCCCTCGGCCAGCATGTCGCCGATACCTCTCCGGTAGGCAATCATCTCGAGGATTCCCTTGATGAACTCCAGGCTCCAGGGCTTGTCAATCGGTACTCCGGTGTTTTCCCCGGTCAGGATGCCAAGCTTGACAAGCTCGAAAAACAGGTTGAAACGGTAGCCGCAGGTGTTGGTAATGCTCAAGCCAAGGTCTTCGATGTACCGGTTGAACCAGATGCTCGGAATACCGACTATCTTCTGGTATTCTGCCCGCTCGTAGGCGGGCCAGCTTTTCATTCCGTTGCATTTCCCGGCGCCACTCGGTACATCCGCATCCTGGGACTGCCAGCTCAGTTTGCAGCATACGGGACAGGCGTGGCATCCGGCCCACTTGAGCTTTAACCGACCTTCCCTCACAGGCTCAGCCATCAGCGAAATAGGGTCGTCCAGACCTTTGTTCTTGAAGAACGTTTCCGGGGCGGCCGGCATTTCGGGATTTCTTTGCGAATACATGTAGTAAGTCAACGACTTGGTGAACGCCGGGTACTCGGCCTCGCCGGGCTTCCGGTTCAAGAGACGGAAGTAATACCAGGCCAGGACGATGAGTTCCTTCGGCCTGGCGACCTTTACGGCGCCGGTTCCACTGACGGCGATAGCTTTCAGGTTCTTGGAGCCCATCACCGCACCGGCGCCGCCGGTACCCGTCGCATGGTCGCCATCGGTGCCGACCACCGCCTCCCGGCAAAGGTTCTCGCCGGCGGGGCCAATGACCAGGGCCCGGGTCTTCTGGCCGTGGAGCATGTTTAGCTCCAGGTATGTGTTCCTGGTGGTCATTCCCCAGAGACGTACCGCGCTGCGGATCTCTACCTCGCCGTCATGTATCCACAGGTAGACGGGACGGGAAGCCTTCCCCTTAATGACGATGCCGTCATACCCGGCAAACTTGAGATAGGGTCCCCAGTGCCCCCCCGTAACACTGAAGGTATAGCACTGGTCTATCGGTACCGGCGACTTGTTGGTGATGGAAAACCGGCTCGCCGCCGGCGCCAGGGTCCCCGTGGCCGGGCCCGTCATGATGATGAGCGCATTCCCCGGGTCGAAGGCGTCACAGTCGGGGGACACTTCCTCCCAGTAGATCATGGCGCCGATGCCCCGGCCGCCAATCAACTTTGGCGCGTAGTCACTCGTAGGGGTTTCGGCCATCTTCCCGCTGGTCAAGTCCACCCGCAAAATCTTGCCAACCCAACCACACATTTCTGGCACCTACCGGCCCCCCTTCGACAGGCTCAGAACAGCCTCCGGACAGAACTTGACGCATAGGGGGTCCCCACCGCACAGGTCACACTTCAAGCACTTCTTCGTCGCTGCATCATAGTATATCGGTGAATTAGGGTGCTGCGGACAGGCTATTATGCACAGCTTGCAGCCGTTGCATCTTTCGGGGTCTATCACCTTGGCCCCGGTTTCTTTATCGACATACAGAGCTTTGGGACGGCAGACCCTCAGACACTCGGCGCCGGTACACTGCTTGCAGACGTAACCTTCGATCCGGTGTCCCTCAACATAGTAGTCAATTATCCTCAGACGAGCGAACCGCGGACTGACCACGCCCTCATGGCTGAGAGAGCAGACTGCCTCGCAGACGCTGCATCCAGCGCAACGGTCAGTATCGATTACGAGGTGTTTCATGGCTTCACGTACTGCTCCGCTCCAACAACAGTTTAGTTTCTTGCTAAATCCCCGCCAGACTGTGCTCGGTACGCTGAATCAACTCATCCTGGACCTCGGGACTGAGGTTCACAAAGTAGGCGCTATAGCCGCCCACCCTGACTATCAAATCTCTGTATTTTTCAGGGTGGCGCTTGGCTTCCCTCAACGCCGCTGCATCCAGAATGTTGTACTGGATGTAGCTCCCCCCTCTCCTGAAGTAGCTTTCCGTAAGAACGGCCACCTTGTCCCGCAGCTCGCTGCTCTGTAAAAGGAGCGCCGGAAACTTCAGGTTGAGAACAGATGAAACTGACTCCTTAAAGTCCGCCTTCAAGGCGGAATTGAGCAAAGCGGTAGGGCCATTCCGGTCCATCCCCGGCGTGGCTGACAGTGAACCATCGGTCAGAGCCTCCCCCGCCTTGCGCCCATTGGGCAGAGCTGCCAGTTTCTTCCCTGCCATGTAATGCCACGCCTGCCCGTTCCGAGTAATTGCATAAGGCTTGCCAAAGATGTTCTTTTCCGACATGATGACCCCGGCGCTGTACCTGGCCACGTCACGGAGGGTCAAGTCTGCTTCATCGTTATCATTGCCGTATTTGGGGGCCGCCAGACACAGTTGTCTTATCGCTTCTCCCCTCTCGCCCTCGAAGTTGCCATCCAGCGCCTCCAGGAGTTTTCCCATGCTGACTTTCTTCTGGTCGTAGACCAGCTTCTTTATGGCTGTAAGGGAATCCGCGGTGGGTATGAAACCCCGGTCTTTGTAGAGCCAGAAATCATAATGAGGGAGCCCGCCTACAAAATAATCTCTGCCCTTCTCTAAGCAGCCTGGCAAAAGAGAGGAAGACAGGGGTGTCCTCCAATTATCTCCGATGACGCGGGCCATTAAGCAGTCATGCCATAATTGCTTCCGCGTTACATACTCGTATTGCTTTTTGAAAGCATCATAGAACTGTTCAAAAGTAGCGAACTGCCGCGGGTCACCGGTACTGATACCGATCTGCTTCCCGGTCTTGGAGGCGGTACCGTCGTGCAGCGCCAGGTCGATACACAACGGGACGTTGGTGTGCGAGCCTTTCATGGGAAGGGTCCAGTCCCATGGCACTACATGGGAGCAACCAACAGTCTGATAATATGTCGAGTTCTCCAGTGGGATTCCCAGTTCCGTAAAGTAACGGATGACGTGCTCCGAGTTATGAAACTGGGGCACCCCACCCCCGATGCGGACGTTAGTCTCCATGGCCTTACGCATAAGCCACTTAGGTGTTTCTTTATGCCAGCGGATGGCAACGTGCGGCTCGATGTACTTCACCAGCCCCCTTACATGCAGAATAAGGTAGGTCAGTTCGTTGCTGGCATCCTCCCCCTGTCTGTCCGGCCCACCCAGGCCTATGTTAGACGCCTGCCCCTTCTGCGTCTTGTCCCTCCAGATTATGTCCATCACCCTTTCTTGCCGGTTCAAACATAAGAGCAGGTCACTCACCAGGTCGGCTGCCTTTTCCAGGGTAAGCCGGCCCTCGTCCAGGTCCCGCTTGAAAAAGGGGTAAAGATACTGGTCAACACAGCCCAAAGCCGTCACCACCTGGTCGCCTATTTGCTGTTTCACCGCCAGGCGGATCAGAACGATGCTCTGGAGGGCCTCACGGAAGGTTCGCGCCGGGTGTTCAGGCACCCTCTCGCATACCTCGGCAATCTCTCCCAGCTCAGCCCGCCACTGAGGGTCATTCTCCACCGCACCCATATCCCTCGCCACCTTCGAATATCGTTTACCCAGAGTAATCGCTGACTGGAGGGCAATGATGGCAGCCTGCCAGAAATAGAGCTTCTCAACATCATCCTCTTTGCGGTCCACCCATTCCTGTATGTGCTTTTCTGCCTCGGCTATGACACTCCCCAGGCCTTCATTGACCAGCCGTTCGTTGTTAAGAATCGAGGGTGTGTTCGCCCTGGACTCGTAAGGCTGGCCACCCGCCTCCACCAGGTCGTCATACCAGCTACCCATAGCGGCTTTTGCCACCTCTCTGCACTTCTCCGCCGTCGTCTTACCCTTCCAGAAATTGATCGCCTCGATAAGGGTGGCGTAATCCTCCCGGCTGATAACCCCTCTCTCCACTGGACCTCCCAGGGTCACCGTACCCGGGACCTCCTTTAGCAACGGAGTCAAATACGATCCATCATAATCAACGTGGGGATTGGCCCCCCGAAAATACTTGGTTTCACTGCCGACCAGCATCTGCCCGCGGAATATCACCACGGGCATTCCCTCCAGGACTCTCTTCAAGAGCCTGGCGCTCCGCAGATCAATGGGTTCACCCTCAGTCTCCTTCCATGACGCCATGGCTAACCGGGCACGTTCCCCGGCAACCCCCGGTTTGCAGCCAAAATATTCCTCCCTCAGGCGGGCGGCCCTCTGGCTGAGTTCCAAACGGTCTATCTTGTCCAATAACCCCGAGTCGACTTTTGCCTGCGCGTCAACCTTCAACATGTTCGCTCCTTTATCAAAATCAGTGAATCAGTCTGTCTCAAAACATTCTCTGTCTGAGGTCAGTCAACGACCATTAATTGCCTGCGGCAACTCAACCGTCTTCTACTTTGGAAGAACCTTGGCAAACACCTCTTCAGACATCTTTAGAAATTTAGGAAACTTAAGAACAAATTCTTCAGTGTCTACTTCGAAATGGTTTCCAGGCTGTTTAACATATACTATATTGGGATTTATTTCTTTGGGTGCGGGAATATCTATTCTCCGGGTTTGTTTCATATCGAGGTTAGTGTAAAGCGCCATTCCCTCCCTCGATAGCAGCCAGTTAAGAAAAACCGTGGCTGAATTGCGGTGAGGAGCTCTGTCTATCAGGCATATCGAGAGACCACCAGTTGCCATAATGCGGACTTCGAGAAAAACAGGTTCAACAGGTACTCTAACGCCTTGCTTGCGCCACTCTTCAAAAATAGGGATTTGGCCCACCTTAAGAGCCAGGGGATATTTTCCTCTCACGAGCCATTCAGATGCGACACGGTCATCCCGGACAATCACAGGTTCCTGTTCTGCCAGCTTGCGCATGTAATCTAAACCCAGTATAGGGCCGAACTCCTCAGCCACCAAAACTGTAAACCAACTGAGGAATCCGCCGGCATTCTTAGGGTCTGCCATCATTATCTTTCCCTTCCACTTTGGGTTTAGAAGGTCAGAATAAGACTGCATTTCCTCCTTCCTGACCATATCCGTATTTCTCGTTAAATCCGCATTTGTGTATCCTATAGGAGTAAAGACATAGTTGCCTTCTGTATCCATAAAGGGAAACCTGCCTTTATCCCATGCCTTCTCATGCTTGACCTCCGGGAGCATGAAGAGGGGCTTGAGGGGACTGAGGGCGCCCGCAGGCTTAAGCGAGGTAACAGCCGTTTGCGCCGAGCCGAGCCAAACGTCAGCCAAATAAAGGCCCGCCCTTCTTTCGGCCAAGATCTTTTCTGCCAGCGGGTTGTTTTGTCCGGGCAGCCATTCAATGTCTACACCATACTTGCTTTTGAAGGCCGTTGATAGTCCGTCTCTAACAGTGGGAGGCCTCGCCGAGTAGATAACCAGAGTTCCTTCTTTTCTGGCTTCTGCCAGGGTCTTGTCCCATTCTACCTGCCACGACTCGTTAACGGACACCCGGGTCTCTTTGGGCAGCGCCTCACTTATGGTTGGTTTTTCTGCGGGTTCGCTCTTTGGACTACAAGCCATTAAAGCGCCAAGAAATATGACTGCGAGTCCGAAAAACATATTCCTTATCAATTCAATCTCCTCCCATTTTCATTGTGTTAACCCGGATCATGCACGCACCGGGCAGGGCGTAGCCCATGGCTTCAGCCTTGCGGGGCGGGGAAAAGTGAAGCACCGAGATAGGCCATGCATAAAACGGGATTAAGCGAAAGCGGTTCACTTTCTTTGACAGGTTCCAGGGTTCAGCTTGCTGCTTCACTTATTGGGCCGCCTCATCTCAAAAATGTCAGTGGTGCGGCAATATATGTCGGTACCTCCGAGACGTGCGATGATTTTCGCTTTGCGGTGGTCAACATTTCCATCGGTCATTATCTCGTCTTTGATATGGTACAGGAGAATCTGGCCAATGACGATGGTATGATGGCGATTCGCGGTATCACCCACTTCGATGGTCTGCATTAACTTACACTCAATGCTTATCGGAGCTTCGGCTATTCGGGGTGACTTGACTTTGTCGCTCTTCACCGGAGTCAAGCCGGTTTCTTTGATCTCGTCCACCTCGGGCGGGAACGCCCTCGAAGCCTTGTTCATTGCTTGAGCCAGGTTTTCGTCTACCATGTTCACCACGAAGTCGCCGACTGCTTCAATATTTGCGAGGGTGTCTTTCTTTCGATGACCACGGCGTGAGATGCCAAAGGCCAATACGGAGCCGCCCAAACGGCTAAACGCACTGAAAGGCGCGGCGTTATATTGCCCTTTCTCGTTGACGGTCGAAACAAAGGCAATAGGCCTGGGTACTACCACGCTGGAAAAGAAACTGTGAGAAGGCTGGTTGTTTGGAGGCTTACCAGGTTCAACTTTCATGCGGTAACCCTCATTTCATCCATTCTTAAAGGCCGCATTGACCGTCATTGCTGGTTTAATCTCATGAGCTTGCCGTCCGTTCTGGTTTCCCCCTCTCTTTTTGTCCTGACATGAACGACGTGTCCTGCAACTATACCCCTGCCAGGCTGTGCTCGGTACGCTGAATCAACTCTTCCTGGACCTCGGGGCTGAGGTTGACAAAGTAGGCGCTATAGCCGCCAACCCTGACGATCAAATCCCTGTATTTCTCGGGGTGGCGTCTGGCTTCCCTCAACGACTCTGCATCCAGGATGTTGTACTGGATATAGCTCCCCCCTCTCTTGAAAAAGCTTTCCGTAAGGCCAGCCACCTTGTCCCGCAGCTCAATGCCTCGCAGGAGAGGCGCCGGAAACTTCACGGTGAGAACCGATGCATCCGCCTCCTTGAAGTCCGCTTTCAACGCCGAATTGAGCAAAGCGGTAGGGCCATTCCCGTCCATCCCCTGCGTGGCTGAAAGCGATCCGTCGGCCAGAGGCTCCGCCTTTCTGCGCCCGTTGGGCAGAGCCGCCAGTTTCTTACCTGCCATATAATGCCAGGCCTGCCCGTTGCGATTGATTACGTAGGGCCCACCAAACGTGTTCTTCTCCGATTTGACGACATCAGCGCTGAACTTGGCCGCGTCACGGACCATCAAGTCCGCTTCGTCCAGATCGTTGCCATATTTGGGGGCTGCCAGGCAGAGCTGCCTTATGGCTTCTCCCCTCTCGCCCTCGAAGTTGGAGTCCAGCGCCTCCAGGAGTTCTCCCATGCTGACTCGTTTCTCCTTGTAAACCAACCTCTTGGTGGCCGTCAGGGAATCCGCAGCAGGTATGATGCCCCGGTCTTTAATAACCCAGCAATCGTAATGAGAGAGCCCGCCTACCGCACAATCTCTCCCCTTCTCCAGGCAGCCCGGCATAAGGACGGATTTCAGAGGCATCCTATACATATCGCTGCTGACTCGGTGCGTCAAGCGGGCATGCCATAATTGCCTTCGCGTCACATATTCACACTGTTTCTTGAAAGCATTATGGAACTCGTCAAAGGTAGCAAACTGGCGCGGGTCACCTGTGTGGACACCAAGCTGCTTCCCTGTTTTTGAGGCTTTACCGTCATGCAGCGCCAGGTCGACATACAAGGCGACATTGATTTGCGATGACCCCAGGTGAGCGGTCCAGTCCCATGGCAGTGCACGGGAACAACCAGCCGGCTGCCAGTATCGTGCATTCTCCAGGGGTATCCCGCGTTCCGTGAAGTAACGGATGATGTGCTCCGTGTTCTGAAACTGGGGGACTCCGCCCCCTAGATGCAGGTTCGTCTGCAGGGCCTTACGCATTAGCCATGTGGGTGTCTCTTTGTGCCAGCGGATAGCCAGGTGCGGCTCAATGTACTTTACCAGCCCCCTTACATGCAGAATGAGGTAGGTCAGTTCGTTGCTGGCATCCTCCCCCTGGCGGTTCGGCCCACCCAGGCCAATGTTACTCGAATTCCCCTTCTGATTCGTGTCCCGATAGACTATATCCCGCACGGTTTCCTGACGGTTCAAGAATAGAAACAGGTCACTCACCAGGTCGGCGGCCTTTTCCAGGCTGAGCCGGCCCTGGTCGAGGTCTCTCGTGAAGTAGGGGTAAAGATACTGGTCAACCAGGCCCAAACCCGCAGCCACCTCATTGCCCGTCTGCATCTTCACCGCCAAGCGGAATAGCACTATGCTCTGGAGGGCCTCCCTGAAACTTCGCGCCGGGTTTTCGGGCACCCACTGGCATACCTCGGCGATCTCCTCCAGTTCAGCCCGCCATTGGGGGTCTTCCTCCACCGCGGCCATATCCCTGGCCACCTTAGAATATCTCCTCGCCAAGGTAATCGCTGCCTGGAGGGCGATGATGGCACCTTGCCAGAAATAGAGCTTATCGACATCGTCCTCTTTATGCTCCAACCATTCCTGGATGCGTCTTTCTGCCTCGGCTATGATACTTCCCAGGCCTCCGTTAACTAACTTTTCGTGGTTAAGAAATGAGGCACTGACAGCCCGGCCCACGCCGTGTGCGCCACCTGCCTCCACCAGGTCGTCATACCAGCTACCCATAGCGGCTGCTGCCGCCTCTCTGACCCTGTCCGCCGGCGTCTTGCCCTTCCAGTAGTTGATCGCCTCCCTGAGGGTGGCGTAATCCTCTTGGCTAATAACGCCTCTTTCCACCGGACCTCCGAGGCTCACCTGGCCCTGGACTTCTTTCAGCAGGGGAATTAGATAGGAGCCGTCATAATCACAAGTAGGATTGGCCCCCCGGAAATACTTCGTTTCACTGCCTGCCAGCATCTGCTCGCGGAATATCACCACGGGCATTCCCTCCAGGACTCCTTTCAAAAGCTTGGCGCACCGCACATCGATGGGTTCGCTCTCGGTCTCCTTCCACGACTCCATGGCTAGCCGGGCGCGTTCCCCAGCAATCGCAGGTTTGCAATGGAAGTATTGCTCCCTCAGGCGGGCGGCCCTCTGGCTCAGTTCCAAACGGTCTATCTTGTCCAATAACCGCCTATCAACCTTCTCGTGCGATGGCTGCCTCTCAACCTTTGTAGTCATACCGGCTCCTTTTTGTAAGACCCGTGTGTCGTTTCATTAAGTCATGGACGCTGGTGTACTGTCTGCGAATTGGGTTTTCAACCCGACCGTGTGCATTTAGCTCGAATCCCTCGTAAAAAGGGTTACGAGACACTACGCTAGCCCAAGTTCCACCTGTGCACAACCGGAGAAGGGTCGACGACGAAACGCCCTACATGTGAACAATATTGTTAAACCTTATACTGGTAGGTCAGTCTGTGGAAAAAGCCTCTTCAGGCTTTGCATAGATACCGACCTATTTTATGAGATGTCCCCACACTTCTTCTGCCACCTTCCGATATTCCGCTTTTTGCAAAGCGGCTTCTTCAGCCAGTGGGAGAAAATACTTCACCCCTGGCTGACGCACCGCATCGGGAGGGAGGAAGTCGGTGGGAACATCCACTCTGGCGTGCTGTTCACCTGAAGCCCTGGCAATCATTGTTCCCCCCTCCCTGGTGAGAATCCAGTTCATAAATAGCTTTGCCGCACTGGGGTGCGGCGCATTCCTCAGCAGGGTGAGATACATGCTTCCGACGTAAGTACCCTCTACAGGGACCACCGAATCTATGGGAGCCCCAGCAGCCCGGAAGTCTTCTTTTATATCAGCGCTCATGCCCATTACTACCGGGTACTTGCCCCTGGCTACCCAGTCCATGGCAAGACGATTATCTCTGAGGATCATCAGGTCCTGCTTGCCAAGCGCACGCAAATAGTCTAAATCCATCAGGCCCACGCCCAGTGCATAAAACAAAAAACCGCCGGTGCTCGACCTGGGATCAGTCCATAATATCCTTCCTTTCCACCTAGGGTCAAGAAGGTCACGGTATGACTTGATTTCGTCCCGCTTGACCATGTCTGTGTTCCTTACGACCGGTGCCTGAGCCGAGGCAAAAACAAGCACTGAGTGGCGTCCCTTATCGAGAAAGAAAAGCTCCCGGGTGAACCAGGCACTGGGGTCGAGAGCCTCGGGCAAGAATATTGTCCGGTCCAGAGTCTCTACCATACCGGCAGGCCTAAAGGTTTCAGTAATGATTACGCCTCCCCCCCAAATGATATCTTGTGTGTAGATACCTGCTCTGTATTCAGCCGATAGTTTTGGGGCATACGCCGAGGCACCTGCCACAAGAAACTCTAAAGTTATCCCGAATTTCTCCTGCATAGCTTTGCTCATCTCTAACCTTTGCTTGTCCAAGATAGAGCCAGCAATTGCTAGTTTGCCCTCTTTTCTTGCCTGCGCCTTTAGGCTTTGCCACTCTGTTTGCCAGGTCTCCCCAACCACAGCCGTAGGCCCTCTGGCTATTTCTTCCCCCACCGGCCTCTCTGTGGAAATCGAAGTGCAAGCCAATAAAACACCCGGCATAAAGATCCCCAGCAACGACAGAAGTATTCTTTTCACTTTTTGCCTCGTTTATTCTATTGCTTTCCACACCGGTTGTAACGCACCCTGGCAAACCCCAGTTCGGGCGTCGGGTTAATAGATTCAGGATTGTCGCACCACCGGCTACGCAAGGCGCACCCTTTGAGGAAAACCGTTGTCCTTATTCCAGGGCCATCTCGAAGGAACAAGCGCTGGATATTGACCATTACCGGTTCCGTCCCTGGTTTCTGTAAAGTGTAGGTCTCGCCGGGACTAGATCCCCACCAAACTGTGTTCGGTACGCATGATTAGCTCGTCCTGGACCTCGGGGCTCAGGTTCACAAAGTAGGCGCTATAGCCGCCCACCCTGACTATCAGGTCCCGGTATTTTTCTGGGTGGCGCTTGGCTTCCCTCAGCGCCGCTGCATCCAGAATGTTGTACTGGATATAGCTCCCGCCTCTCTTGAAGTAGCTTTCCGTAAGAACGGCCACCTTGTCCCGCAGCTCAATGCTCCGCAGGAGAGGCGCGGGAAATTTCAGGTTGAGAACAGACGCATCTGCCTCCCTAAAGTCCGCTTTCAAGGCCGAATTGAGTAAAGCGGTAGGACCATTCCGGTCCATCCCTGGCGTCGCCGACAGGGAACCATCGGTCAGGGACTCCCCGGCTTTGCGCCCGTTGGGCAGAGCTGCCAGTCGCCTCCCAGCCAGGTAATGCCAGGCTACCCCGTTGCGAGTAACTATATAAGGTTTGCCAAAGATGTTCTTCTCCGACATGATAAAAGCAGCACTGAACTTCCCCACATCACGGACCATCCCGTCGGCTTCATCCCCATCGTTGCCATACTTGGGAGCCGCAAGGCACAGTTGCCTTATGGTTTCTCCCTTTTCTCCGGCGAAGTTGGTATCCAGCGCCTCCAGCAGTTCTCCCATGGTGACTCTTTTCTCCTCGTAGACCAGCTTCTTTATGGCCATAAGGGAATCCGCAGCGGGTATAAAGCCCCGGTCTTTTTTCATCCAGCAATCGTAATGAGCGAGCCCCCCTGCCGCAAAATCCCTGCCCTTCTCCAGGCAGCCCGGCAAAAGCGCGGAAGCCAGGGGATGCCGGTGCATCTCGGCCGTGACCTTGTCTACCAGGCGGTCATGCCAGCATAGCCTTCGCGTCACATACTCATACTGTTTCTTGAAAGCCTCATAGACCTGGTCAAAAGTAGTAAATTGCCTCGGGTCACCGGTATGAACGCCAAGCTGCTTCCCGGTCTTCGAAGCTACGCCGTCGTGCAGCGCCAGGTCGATATACAACGCGACATTAACGTACCCCGTCCTCATGGGGTTAGCCCATTCCCCTGTAAATGCCTCGGAGCAAACGGTCTGAAAGCAGCGTGCGTTCTCCAGGGGGATCCCCCGTTCCGTCAACAGGCGGATTATATGCTCAGAGTTATGAAACTGAGGCACGCCACCCCCGATGCGCAGGTTGGTTTCCAGGGCCTTACGCATGAGCCATTGAGGCGTTTCTTTGTGCCAGCGGAAAGCCACGTGCGGCTCGATATACTTTGTCAGCCCCCTTACATGCAGAATAAAGTAGCTCAGTTCGTTGCTGGCATCCTCCCCCTGTCTGTTCGGCCCACCCAGGCTAATGTGAGATGGGTTCCCCTTTTGCAGCGACTCCCGACGGATTATGTCCGACACCTTTTCTTGACGGTTCAAATATAAAAGCAGGTCACTCATCAGGTCGGTTGCCTTTTCCAGGGTAAGCCGGCCCTCGTCCAGGTCCCGCTGGAAATACGGGTAAAGATACTGGTCAGCCCGGCCCAAACCCGAACTGCCCGCACAGCCCTTCTGCTGCTTCGCTGCCAGGCGGACCAGCACCATGCTCTGCAAGGCCTCCCGGAAGGTTCGGGCCGGGTGTTCGGGCACCCTCTGGCATATCTCGGCGATCTCCTCCAGCTCGGCCCGCCACTGAGGGTCTTCCTCCACCGCGGCCATATCGCTGGCCAGCCTGGAATATCGTCTGGCCAGGGTAATCGCCGCCTGGAGGGCAATGATGGTCGCCTGCCAGAAATAGAGCTTCTCCACATCGTCCTCCTTATTGTCCACCCATTCCTGTATGCGCCTTTCCGCCTCGGCGATGAAACTGGTCAGGCCTTCGTTGACTAACCTTTCGTCCTTAACATATTGAGGAGCTGGAGCCTGGGTTTCGTAAGGTACAGTACCTGCCTCCACCATGTCGTCATACCAGTTACCCATAGCGTCTTTTACCACCTCCCGGGCCCTCTCCACCGGCGTCTTACCCTTCCAGTAATTGGTCGCCTCCATAAGGGTGGCGTAGTCCTCCTGGCTGATAACGCCTCTCTCCACGGGACCTCCCAGGGTAACCTGCCCCTGGACTTCCTTCAGCAGCGGAGTCAAATAGGGGCCGTTATAATCACAAATGGGATTGGCCCCCCGAAAGTACTTGGTTTCACTGCCTACCAGCATCTGCCCTCGGAATATCACCACAGGCATCCCCTCCAGGACCCGCTGCAAAAGCTTGGCGTGCCGCACATCAAGGGGTTCACCCTCGGTCTCCTTCCATGACGCCATTGCTAACCGGGCGCGTTCCCCGGCTACCCCGGGTTTGCAGTTAAAGAATTCCTCCCTCAGGCGGGCGGCCCGTGGGCTCAGCTCCAAACCATCTATTTTTTCCAATAACTGGGTGTCAACTTTTGGCTTCGTATCAACCTTTAACATGTCCACTCCTTTTAAAACTCTTATTTTTCTCTCTAATACAAACGCAATAATTAGCACCGCATATCTTTCACCGCAGAGACGCAGAGGGCGCCGAGGTAGCTGTCAGTTTTCAGCTATAAGCAATCAGACTGCCCCGCCCGGGCATGTGGGGACTGAAACTTGTCCCCGCACGGGCGGGGAGCTGATCGCTGACTGCTGACCGCTTTTTCTCTGCGTTCTCCGCGCCTCTGCGGTGAACGTCCCCTCTGTTTCGTATGATTATCAAGATGCGCCATTTACTAGCGCGTTTGTATTATTTATACAGAGGGCCGAATATCTCCTTCACGATGGGCCAATTTTCCTGTTCGAAACGTGCAAATTCTGGAGACTCTTGGACAAGATAATTTTTGTTTGGGTCTCGAATTTGGTCAGCTGTCAGGAAGTCGGTAGGGACATCCACCCGGCTGGTTTGTGCCCCTACCGCCCTGGAAAAAACAGTCATTCCCTCCCTGCTGAAATACCAATTAAGGAATACTTTCCGGGCATTGGGATGAGGGGCATTTGTCAAGAACGCTATAGCGCCCGAGGCTACTCCCAGGTATTGAATATCTTCTTTCAGAAAAATTAATTTAACGGGGGCGCCCAATGTGATAAACTCTCGTGTCACGTCCGGTTCGGCGCTGAGCGTTATAAGATATTTTCCCCTGGCGACCCAGTCTGTCTGCAATCTTTCGTCCCTTACCACGACCGGCTCCTGTTTTACCAGGGCTTTCCAAAAGTCCCAATCGAGGGTCTTCATATATGCAGGTCTTGTAATTATACGGGCGGCAGATATGTTCCCAAACACAAAGTCATCCACAGCAATTTTGCCCTTCCACTTCGGGTTTAGAAGGTCATAATAGGAAGTAAGCTCCCCTTCTTTTACTAAGTCTGTATTGATAACAGTTATAGGCAATGATGGACTTGCCCTGGCCTGCAAAAGGTATTTTCCCTCCGTATCGAAAGGCGGAGTGGGCAATTTTTTCCCCAACCATACATTCGGGTCTGTTAGCTCCGGCAACAAAAAGTCTTTAGTCAGGTCCTCCAGAAACCCTTCCGGTTTCAAAGGATTATATGCCGCGGTTATAGCTCCCATGAAAATATCGGATATATCCAGGCGGGCTCTCTTTTCAGCAATGACTTTTGTTGTTAATTCACGAGGTTTACCCGCGGTAAACTCTAAGTTTATGTTGAATCTTTCTTTAAAGCTGCTGGTAAGTGCTTGTCTTAGTTGGGGACCGTCGGCAGAGTAAATGCTGACCGTTCCTTCCCTTTTTGCTTCACTAACTGCTTTCTCCCATTCTATTTCCCAACCGGCCGTTTCTAAAGTCTTAACAGTTGCAGTGACTGGAGTTAATGTCGGCCCTTTTGCTTCAGGAGGGGCACAGGCGTAAAGCAAGAAGAACACAAATAAAATAGGGACCATTTTTAAGTTTCTCACCATTTCCTCCTTGATTCATTTATCCCAGATTATGCCTGGCCTCGGGCCGGGCGTAGCCGCTCCGCTCTGCGAGAGTCCCGACAGGTCGGGACAGGTCCTTTAGCCTGCGGGGGTGGGGAAAAGTGAAGCATCCAGGATACCACATGCATAATTTGGGTTTATGCAACGCAAGGTCTGCACCGTGTCAAATATGGACTAAGTGGCAGATTAACTACGCTGTTAGCCAGTTCCCCGGCTACCCCGGGTTTGCAATCAAAGTGTTCCTCGCTCAGGCGGGCGGCCCTTTGGCTCAGCTCCAAACCGTCTATCCTGGACAATAATTGCGCATCAACCTTTAACATATCCACTCCTTTTAATACTTTCATTTTCCTCTCTATTTATACAGAGAACCAAATATCTCTTTCACGATGGGCCAATTTTCCTGTTCGAAACGTGCAAATTCGGGAGACTCCTGGTTAAGATAATTTCGTTTTGGGTCTCGAATTTGGTCAGCTGCCAGAAAGTCGGTGGGGACATCCACCCTGGTACTTTGGGCCGCTAGCGCTCTGGAAAAAACAGTCAGTCCCTCCCTGCTGAAAAACCAATTAAGGAATACTTTCCTGGCATTGGGATGAGGGGCATTTGTCAGGAAAACTATAGCGCCCGTGGCTCCTGTCAGGTATTGGATTTCTTCTTTTAGAAAAACTAACTTAACGGGAGCGCCCAATGTGATAAACTCTCGTGTCACGTTCGAATCGGCGCCGAGCATTATAAGATATTTTCCCCTTGTGACCAACTCTGTCTGCAATCTTTCGTCCTTTACCACCGCCGGCTCCTGTTTTACCAGGGCTTTCCAAAAGTCCCAATCGAGGGTCTTCATATATAGAGGTCTTGTAATTATACGGGCGGCAGATATGTTCCCAAACACAAGGTCATCCACAGCAATTTTGCCCTTCCACTTCGGGTTTAGAAGGTCATAATAGGAAGTGATCTCCCCTTCTTTTACTAAGTCTGTATTGATGACAGTTACAGGCAATGATGGGCTTGCCCTGGCCTGCAACACATATTTTCGCTCCGTATCGAAAGGTGGAGTGGGCAACTTTTTCTCCAACCATACATTCGGGTCTGTTACCTCTGGCAACAAAAGGTCTTTAGTCACGTCCTCCAGAAACCCTTCCGTTTTCAAAGGATCATACGCTGCTTTCAAAGATCCCATGAAAATATC
>JACQUA010000148.1 GCA_016210565.1 Chloroflexota bacterium | reverse complement strand
TTGTCCGCCGGCTGTCGGACGGACAGCGGCGAATAGACGGAGAAGAAGTTATTCTCGCAGACAAAGACCACCGGCAGCCTCTTCAGGGCGGCGAAATTCAGACTTTCATGGAAAACGCCTTCTTCCACCGCGGCGTCGCCGAAATAGGCCACGGTCACCCGTTTTTCACCCTTCATCACCGTGGCCAGGGCGGCGCCGACGGCCATGGGTATGGTGCTGCCGACGATGGGCGTGGCGCCGAGGAAGCCGGCCGCCAGGTCCACCAGGTGCATCGAGCCGCCCTTGCCGCGGGAGCAGCCGGTGACCCTGCCGTAGATTTCGGCCATCATGGCCTTGAGGTCGCCGCCCTTGGCCAGGTAGTGGCCGTGGGAACGGTGATTGCTGAGCGCATAGTCGTCGCTGGTGAGGTGGGCGCTGACGCCGGCGGCGATCGCTTCCTGCCCGGTGCACAGGTGGACGGGACACCTCATCTGCTGTTCCGGGTAAAGCTCGGCGATCCTCTCCTCGACCAGGCGGATACGGAGCATGGCGTAATAGAGTTTCTTTTCGATGTCGCTAATAGTTAGTTGCATGATTACTTTGTGGCCGGCCGGGGGGGTGGAACTCAATAACCCAATGACTCAATAACTATGTTGTACCCTGGGTGGCCTCCAGTATCAGCATCGCCACCTCCCTGACCGCGCCCTCGCCTCCCCGGGCGCGGGTAATGTAATGGGCCACCTTCTGGTTCTCGGGAAGGCCGTCGGCAACGGTTATGGCCAGTCCCACCACGCAAAGGAGGGGTACGTCGGCAATGTCGTCGCCAATATAGGCCGCCTGGTCGAACCTCCAGCCATACTTTTCCAGGATCCCGGACAGGGCGGCCACCTTGTCTTCAACGCCCTGGCAGACATCGTCTACCTTGAGTTTGGCGGCGCGCCTTTCGACCAGCAGGGTCTTCTCGCCGGTGATGAACGCCGTCTTGATCCCGGCATGCCGGAGCAGTTCGATGCCCTTGCCGTCCCGGGTATTAAACTTCTTCAGCTCGTCGCCATATTCGGTGTAATACATGCCGGCATCGGTCAGCACGCCGTCCACGTCCATGGCCAGAAGCTTGATGTTGGCCAGCCTGGGTCGTAAATGTTCCGGGAAATCAGTCATGGTCGAAAATCGTCATTGCGAGCGCAGCGAAGCAATCCCGTGAACGAGTAACCAACACGCTTTCGCCACGGCGGGATTGCTTCGTCATCCTTCGCAAGCGAAGGTTCCTCGCAATGACATCAGGCCTTCTCCTGTTTGTTATTCGATACCCGTAATCGCTTCATGGCGTTTCGCTCGCTGTCGTAGACTTGCTTGACCCCATCGCCCAGGGCCGCCTCGATATCACGGATATTCTGCACCAGCCGCTCCATGCCGCTTTTCTCCACCGAGGCGGCCTGGTCGCTGCCCCACATCGCCCTGTCGAGGGTTATGTGGCGCTCTATGAAGGTAGCGCCGAGGGCCACCGCAGCCCAGGAGGCGAACAGGCCGACCTCATGCCCCGAGTAGCCGATGGGGCAATCAAATTCGCGCTTCAGTGTCTGGATCATGAGCAGATTAAGCTCTTCGGTTGGACAGGGATAGGTGCTGGTGGCATGGGCGATCAGCAAACGTTCCGTGCCCACTACGTTGACGGCGTGCCGTATTTCCTCCATGGTCGACATGCCCGTGGACAGGATCAACGGTTTCTTCGTTTTCCGTAGATGCAGCAGCATGTCGTCGTTGGTAAGGCAGGCGGAAGATATCTTGTAGCATGGAGGATCAAGCCGTTCCATAAAATCAACCGACGGAATATCCCAGCATGAGGCAAACCATAAAAAGTCCAGCTCGCGGCAATAGCGACTGATCTCGGCGTAGGCATCAAAGCCTAGCTCGATGCGTTCCCGGTATTCGGCATAGGTTATCAGCCCCCACGGAGTTTCCCTGAGGGTTTTTGCCACCTCCGGAGGAACGCACAAAGCGGGGGTCCTTTTTTGAAACTTCACCGCGTTACAGCCGACGTCTTTGGCCATCTTGATCAGCTTCCTGGCGATGTCCAGGCTGCCGTTGTGGTTGATGCCGATCTCGGCAATAACGAATACCGGGGCGCCGTCGCCCACCTGATAATTTCCTATCCTGACCTGGGGCACTTTGAGCTACCTCACTTCGGTACGCACGTATTTAGGGGCGACGGTCTTTAACTTGCCGGCAGCCAGACGGTACCAGTTGACGCCGGCGTAGTTCCGGTTGATCTCCCTCACCCGCGGATGTTGATCGAGAAACCTGAAGACATCGTCCATGTCGAAGTCCGGCTTCTGAGGGTAAAGCCCCTCGTACACTGCCCGGACAAACTCGTAGTCCTCGGGATAGTCCAGTGTCCAGCGCTCCGTCATCCACAGGTCTCGCTCCTGGGCCACATTGCCCACGCGGAAACGCTGCGGCTGGTCCCAGATAAAGGGAAAGACGTGCTCACGCTGGAACGGTTCCCTGGCTTCGCGCCAGGCGGTTTCCAATGCCTGAAAGCTGACCACCTCGGTTTCCAGGCCGTCGGGATACGAGGGTGGATGCAGATTGCTGGCAAAATCGAGGCGCTCCCGGTTATCCAGATAATGCCGGATGATCTTTTCGGACACTGCCGGATCGACCAGCGGATTATCTCCGGTGAACCGGACAACGACATCCATCCGGTGTTTGACCGCCGCCTGGTAGTACCTGTCGAGCACATCATTTTCGCTGCCGCGGAAACATTCATAGCCGTATTCCAGACGGAAACGGGCGATGCCGTCGTCAGCCTGGTTGACCGAAGTGGCGGTGACAATCACGTCGAGGCTGGGGCACCTCCGGATTCGTTCCAGGATATGCCAGAGGATGGGCCTGCCGCAAACCGGAAGCAAGACCTTGCCGGGCAGCCTGGTGGAACCCATCCTGGCCTGGACAATGGCGCCGACTATCATCGCTGGCGGCTCCGGATAATGCTGTCGCACATCAACAGTACTCTGTGGGATCCCGCTTTTCCCTGTCTATCACTTTCAGACCCGGACAACAGCCGGTTTATTTCAACGGACTTGACGATTCGGAAAGGCAGCAACTTCACCAGGCCTTCGGCTCCCAGCAAGACATCTCTGCCGTACTGTTGCTCATCGACCGGCGGGAAATATTGCAGAATGTAGAGGTACGTGCGGTCGTGCGCAACAGTCTTTAGATCCTCAAAAAATCGGTTTATTTCAGGTAATACGTACCACAAGAGCTAGCTGGCTACTATTAAGTCGAACTTCGAACCAAAACCGCAAATTTGTGCTATGCCTCTGGTTTCAAACCTGCAATTAGGATACCTGGCAACCGCCTTACTAACAGCGGTCGAAGAGATATCTATTCCCAGGACGGAGGCTTCGGTGACCAACTGCATTTGGTTGGTAAAGAAACCGAGACCGCAGCCGATGTCCAGAATCGATCCCGGTTTGATTTTGACCATCTCTTGCAGGGCCAGAACCCTTAAGGGCTCCTTGTCTGAAAGTCCATCCTCATCCTGATGCCAGGGATCGGCCACATTGCGATACATCTGGTCGAATTGGCCAATGAACTTGCCGTTCTTGATGACGTAATCGTGGTAATCCGAAGAATTAATGTTATCCATGACGCGCGCTCGGAAGATTTGTTCGGTCAGCGTAGATACTGCTGGCCGGCTTCGATAATGGCCCTGGAAATTCTCTGTATTTGCTCGTCGCTCATCTTAACGTAGATTGGGATGGCTATGGCAGAGTGCAATATATTATCGGCCTTCGGCCAGCGAGATGCCAGGTTGCGGACATTATAGTATCTATACCTGCGCAGCATGTGGCCCCAGTTGCCTGCGAAGTGCCACCCCAGGGCGCTGGGAAGAATCTTGGTCTCTATCGCATTCTTGACCAGATGGCTGTTCATGTTAACAGCGATTTCTCGAGAGGGGGTAAAAAAGACCAGGGTGTCGCCGCCGTCCCCTTCGGGATCGGCCAGCATGCGGAACCTGATTCCGGGAAGGCGCTTTATGTTCTCCCTGATCTTGCTCTTATTGGCCCGCTGCCGGGCCAGTATGCTGTCTATCCGGGAAAGCTGGACCAGTCCCATCGCTCCCTGGATTTCATTCATGCGGAAGTCAAACCCTCTTATCTCTTTGGTATCCTCTCCACGGGGAATTCCAGAGACATGCATATGGCCGTGGTCGGCAAACCAGCAAAGCTTGTTGTAGACATCCCGGTCATTGGTGACCACCATGCCGCCTTCACCAGTGGTCAACGTTTTAACCGGGTCGAAGCTGAAGCAGCCCATCAGACCGATGGCGCCGGTCTTTTTGCCGCGATAGGTAGAGCCGGGGGCCTGGCACGAGTCCTCGATGACTGGTATGCCGCGTTTTTTCGCGATGGCCATGATTTCGTCCATGCGGGCGGCGGCGCCGAGCATATGAACGGGGATAATGGCGCGAGTCCTCGGGGTGATCTTGCGTTCCAGGTCTTCCGGATCCATGTTCAGCGTTTCGTCAACTTCGGTCAGGACGGGTCTGGCCCCGGCCTCCATGATGGCCTCGGGGGTGGCCACGAAGGTGAAACACTGGGTAATGACCTCATCGCCCGGCTTCAGTTCCAGAGGCGCCAGGGCGACGCGCAGCGCTGCCGTTCCCGAAGTGACGGCCTGGGCGTGGTTGCACCCCAGTTTTCGCGCAAACTCCCTCTCGAATTCAGCCACCTTGAAAACGTTCTTCCGCTGCGCCTCGAAGCCATAGCGAAAAAGGACGCCGCCGCGATCGAATATCTCGTTGATCGCGGCCCGTTCCTCGTCACCTATGAGTTCAAAACCAGGCATATCTTCTCCTTCAATAAAT
>JACQUA010000167.1 GCA_016210565.1 Chloroflexota bacterium | reverse complement strand
TGAATACCAGGGTCAGGTCTATTTGGACCTGCCTCATCGGGTTTCTACCTCCTTTGTTCATTTCTGAGCTCCAGGAGAATGAAACCCGATTTCTTTTTCTATGTCAATACCTCATCACATAAGTTTGTTACAAGTCCGAATCTTCTCATCTGTTTATGCTACCATCAATGCTATAAAACCAATCGTGACCCCATGCGTGAAGGGAAAAATCAGTGGCCAATAAACAAACAAACGACGGTAACGCCCGGAGCAAGAAGCCCCGGATAAAAGTAACGAAAAACGGTCCGTATCTCGTTTCCGGGGGAGTCCCCCTGACGGAACAGTTGATCTGCGTCGATGCTCACGGCGAGTGCACCGGCTGGCAGGAGGAGAAGGTCTACCCGGTGACGGAGACCTATGCGCTTTGTCGCTGCGGTCAGTCAAAGACCAAACCCTTCTGCGACGGCGCCCACCTGAAAACAGGTTTTGACGGCGCTGAGACGGCCACCAGGCAACAATACCTTGATCGGGCCCGGAACATCGCCGGGCCAACCCTCCGGTTGACCGACGCCGAGGGACTGTGCGCCAGCGCCGGCTTCTGCCAGCGCGCCGGCAGCATCTGGAAGCTGGTCGAGCGTCCGGACGACCCCGAAGCTACCAAAGAGATCACCCGACAGGCATGCGAATGTCCTTCCGGCCGGCTGGTGGTCTGGGACCGGGAGGGAAGGGCCATCGAGCCCGACCTGCCTCCGTCCATCGGGCTGGTGCTGGACCCCGACGCTGGCATGACGGGGCCGCTATGGGTGCGCGGGGGGATTCCCATCGAATCCGCCGACGGCGCCATTTACGAAATACGAAATCGCGTCACCCTCTGCCGCTGCGGCAAGAGCTCGAACAAGCCGTTCTGCGACGGCAGCCACCTCGAGAACGAGTCTAGAGTCTAGAGTCGGGGTCGGGGTCGGGGTCGGGAATTTTGAATCTGGAATCTTGAATCTGTAATCCGCAATGCGGCGGGTGCGCCCGCCCGGACGAACCACCGCCGCGGGCGAACACACGGGTTCGCCCCTACGCCGCCCACCGGCAAAGAAACGAGCCCCCGGGGAATCCCCCGGGGGCTCGTCGTTTCGGTCGGGACAGGCACGGTGGTCTGTCGTAGGGGCGTCTCGCGAGACGCCCCTACGGCGAGACGCCCCTACCCTTCTGACGGCTTCCGCAGCCAGATGTAGTAGAAGGCGGCGGCTGCGATGATCACCGCCGCGATAATCCCCATGAGAAGCGGCCAGTTCGTGCCAGCCATGGCCTCTACGGGCGCCGCCTCGGCCGGCGGCGCGACCGCAGGTACCTCAGGGGCGGGCGCGGCTGGTGGGGCTATCACCGGCGGCGCGGTGGGCGGCGCCGGGGTAACCACAGGCGGCGCGGACGGCGGCTTGGTCGCCGGCGGCGCGGTAACCTCCGGCTTCGGCGCCGGGGTCGCCACCGGCGGCTTCGGGCTCGGAGGCGCGGCCGGTTTCGTCACCGCGGGCGCTGTCGTGGGTTTCGCTGCCGGCGATGGCGGCGGAGGCGGTACCGTGGGCGGCGCCGGCGGCGCCGTCGGCTGGGCCGCTACGCCAGCCTCCACGTCTCCGATGATGGCAAACTCGGTGAAGTGGCTAACATCGACAGTGATGGTATTGTTAGCCGTGTTCACCTTTCCGCCAAGGCTTACCCAGCCGCTACCGTCCCAGAAGGCCACCACCAGGCTGGTGGGCTTGACTCCTGGCGGCAGCGTCGCCGGGTTGTACGACATGGTGAGGCTGATCGGCGGGTTGAACTGGGCGCCGCTGGGGCCGAGGGTGTAGGCGAAAACAATCGCCCTGTTCGGGGGCGCTACCGGCGGCGTGGTCAGAGGGGCAGCCGTGATGCCGGCCAGAGGCTGTCTGTTCGGCCCGGTAACCAGCGTGTTCGGCGCGACGTTCATCACCACCGTTCCGGCGGTATTCTGTATGGTCGCGGCGGCAACCGCCCTGCCATTCGCGTCCAGCGTCAGCGGGGCTGCGGCGGTAAGGCCGGTGACGGCTACCGCGGGAGGGGCTGCGGGCGGGGGCGCTACGACAGCGCCGCCGCCACCCACCACCGGCGGCGCCACCACACCACCCCCTGTGACTGGGGCCGGCGCAGGCGCCACGGCTGCGGTGGGGGCCGGAATCGATACCGTGACCACGTTGGAGGCCAGAGAGTCCACCGGCCCGTTAACGGCGAACACCCGGTAGGAATAGGTCGCCCCCACCGTGATGGCAGTATCGGCAAACGTGTTGGTAAGCAGTCCCAGAGGCGTCGCCACCACGTTCAGGGTAAAGGCGCTGTCAGCGGCCCGCTCGATCCGGAAACCGGTCTGGCCCTGGGCCACCGGCGCCGGGGCGATCCAGCTCAGGATCACCTGGACTGAGGTCGGCACAGCCGTCAGCCCTCCGGCCGGAAGCGGGGCCGTCCCGAGAGAGGCAACCAGGGCGACCGGCACCTGGGTCACTCCGGACCCTCCCAGGGCGTCGGTAACCTTGAAGAAAAGCAGGCCGTTCTGGTTGGCCGGGACAGCCGCCGGGTTGACGGTTGCCTGCCACCGCCCGGTGACCGGGTCCCTGGTCATGGGCTGCCAGGCCGCCGGGCTGGCAGCCGGAGGACCTCCCGCGATGGAGAACTCGACGGTAACGGCGGTGCCCGCAGCAATACCGGGATCGATGGCCGCAGGGAACACGGGGTCATTCACAACGAAGCTCACCCCGCCCACCGTCCACGTCGCCGCCCCGGCTACCCCCACGTTCCCGTTGAACAGGTAGAAGACTTCCACCAGGGGCGCCGCCAGGAGACCCCCCGCACCGCGGCGGGTAATCCTTTCGGCCACGACCGGGCCGGGGGTGAGGCTGCGTTTGGCGATGATCCTCACTTCGTCACCAACCACCGGCGGACGAGGGGCAACACCGTCGATTATGGTAGAAGCCCCCTGGTATACAAAGACCGGCGGGTCGCCGATCTGCCATTCACCGGTGGCCGGGTTGACCGCCTTCACCGTGCCTATGATGACAAACATGAGCACCGAGCCGGCCGGGGCGGCGGGATTCGCCAGGGTGGCATCAAGCCTCGGGGCGGGGCTGAGCGTGGGTTCAATCGCCAGGGGTATCTGGGCAAAGATCTCCAGGGCTGTCATGGCAACCCCACCGGCGATCGGCGGAGGAGGCGGCACCACCGTGAACTCAACCGTTACCAGGCTTCCGGCGATAAGGCCGGGCGCGATGGTCGCCGGAGTCGCCGGGTCGTCCACGATGAAATTAGACCCGCCGATGGTCCAGACCTGCGGCGTGATGTTCTGCACCGCGCCGTTGAAGACGAACGCCAGCCCGACAACAGGCGCGGCGGCCGGCTGAGGGGCCAACGCGCGGACAGTGATGACGTCAGCCACGATAGGCCCGGGCGCCAGCGTCCGCGAAGCCACCACCTTTACCAGGTCTCCCACCGCCGGATTCGGGGCAATGCCGGCGTTTCGCCGGAAGACCGTGGTCGCACTCTGGTACACAAACACAGGGGGAGTACCGACCTGGAATTCTCCCGTGGCCAGGTTGACCGCGCTGACCACGCCGTCAATGACGAAGTTGGCTATGGACCCCACGGGAAGTCCGGGCGGCGCCGCGGTGGCGTCTGCCCTGGCCCCGGCGCCGGCTATGGGCACACCAACCCCGATAGCGACCTGGGGATCGATGTGCACCGCGATCAAGGCGCCGGCCGCCTGGGTGAACTGGGTCTGCCACTGTACATTAGCTACGGTAGAACCGGGAGCTGTCGCCGTCGCCTTGACCAGGTTGCCGGCCCCGCTCTGCAACAGCGGCAGGGCCGGTGGGACTGCTGCCGGCGCCACCAGGGTGACCCCGGGCAGGCCGGTGGTCGTCACCGTCTGTACGTTGGACGGCAGGGAATCCCCCACCAGGTTGACGGCAAAAACCCTGTAGGACAGGGTGGCCCCCGGCGCCGCGCTGGTATCGTTGTAGGTCCGGATGTTGGGGCCTACGGTGAAAGTCACCTTGTTCAGGGTGAAGAGCGCGTCGGTGGCCCTCTCGACGCGGAAGCTGCTCTCGTTCAGGGAGTTATCGGTCCAGCTCAGGTTGACCTGGATCGGGCTGACCACCGCGGCCACCAGCAGGGTGGGCGCCCCCGGGACCGCGGTCGGGGCCAGCAACCGGACGGCGAAGGACGTCTCGGTGACTTCCCCCAGGAGGTTGGTGGCCCTGAACAGGAGAACACCATTCTGGTCGGCCACCACGGCTAACGGTGTGAAGTTGACTTCCCACAGCCCGCTCACCGCATTCCTGGTCATGGGTGACCAGGCCGCGGGACTGGCCGGAGGAGTACCTCCCACTACCGTGAAAGCCACGGTGACGAGATTAGGCGACAGCGGCGTGCTCACCACGGCCGGCGCGGTAATGGCTGCCGGGACGGCGGGATCGTTCACCACGAAGACCACTCCACCCACGGTCCAGGTGGCCACGCCAACCGCCTCCACAGGTCCGTTGAAGAGAAAGGCCGTTGTCACCACCGCGGCGTCCACCGGCAGGGGACCTCGCGTCCTGGGGGTGATGCGGTCCACCACCAGCGGCCCCGCCGCCAGTGTGCGGCGGGCGATGACCCTGACCAGGTCGCCCGGGGCCGGCGGGGGAACCCCGTCAACCCGGGTGGCCGCGCTCCGGTAGACAAAGACCGGCTGGCTACCTATCTGCCATTCCCCGGTGGCAGCGTTGATGCTATTGACTACGCCATCAACCACAAACTCCATCACCGTCCCCACCGGCAGGCCGATGGGTACCGGAGTGGTATCAGCCCTGGGCGCCGGGGCTATGGGAATCCCCACTGCTATGGCGGCCTGCGGATCGATATGCGCCGCGATGTTGATGGCGGCGCCGCCCACCGGAGCAGCGGGCACGGCGAACTGGACGGTCACAAGACTTCCCTGGCCCAGTCCAGCATCGATCGCCGCCGGATCGATCGGGTCATTGATAATGAAGTTGGCGGCAACGCCGGGGGGCGCCGCGCCAACCCGCCAGGTCGAGGGGTCAGTCGCCAGCACCGTTCCGTTGAAGAGGAAAAAGGGCAGCACCGTCGGCGCTGCCGGCGGCAATGGACCCAGGGTCCGAACGGTGACCACTTCGGCCACTATCGGTCCGGGGGCCAGGGTGCGGTTGCCCACCACCCTCACCTGGTCTCCAACCCTGACCGTCCCCCGGACAATGGTCGCCGCGCTCTGGTAGGTAAATATTGGCGGCGTGCCCACCTGGATTTCACCGGTGGCCGCATTTACCGCGCTCACGACTCCGATGATGTCGAAGGCAAAAATCGCCCCGGGGAGAGCCAGCACCGCGGCCGGCGCTGCAGTGGTATCGGCTCTGGCGCCTGCCCCCGCTGTGGGCGCCGCCACCACCAGGGGGATCGGTGCAAATATCTCCAGGGCGGTAAAAGCGCCGGCCGGACCGGCGAACTGCGACTGCCACTGCACGCTGGATATTGTTGAACCTGCGGAGACGGCATTGACCTGTATCTGGTTAGCCGCGCCGCTCTGCAACGTCGGCGTCGCCGGGGCTACCGCCGTCGGGGCGACCAGCGTGATGGTCGGCGCCACCGCCAGCGAGGCCGCGGGCAACAACAAATTCACTAATAAGAGTAACGAGACTAATGTTGAGACTACCTTGAGTTTCCTCATCGTTTTGCTCCTTTGTAATGTATTACCTTCTTCCTCTCCCTCGACGGGAGAGGTCAGGTGAGGGTACGTTCAGTTCCCCCTCACTCTAACTCTCTCCCACCGGGGGAGAGAGTACCAATTACCTACCCGTGAAATACACCCCCCTCACGCTGCCTCCCCTCACCCGCACACCTCTATCGCGCGGGCGGAACCGGTAGCCGCCCGCGGAAGGAATTACAGTGTAGCGGCCGTCAGACAGGCCGGAGAAGCTGAAGCTGCCTAGAGCGTCCGTGACCGCCGTCTGGTTGACCGGCCCGTTGAGAAACACTGTCACCCCGCTGATGGGCGCTCCCGGCCTGCGGCCGGCGCCGGAGAACACTGCTCCCGATACCGAGCCGGTACCGGGCGCTTGCTGCGCGCCGGCGAAGTTCTGGCCGGTCAGGGCGCCGCTCAGCGTCACGCTCCGGCTCGCCGGCGTAAAGGAGACGCCATCCGCGGATGGTCTAATGGTGTAACTTCCGCTCGGCAATCCGGTGAAGCTGTAGTTGCCGGAGGCGTCCGTGGCTATGGTCCTGCTCACGGGCCCCGCCAGGGTGACGCTCACCCCTGCGAGGGCCGCGCCGGCCTGTCCGGTCACCGTACCCGAAACCGCGGCGTTCGGGACCGCCGTGATGTTGATCGGTATCTTCCCGGTGAAGAGGAGCGGCTTGTCGGCTCCCGTCGCGGTGCCGCAGCGCGTATCGGTGAACTCCACGGTGGCGTAGCCGTTGACAGGAGCGTCCACCTTGATGAGGGCATCGAAACGCCGCGCCACGCTGGTGTGAATGGGGGTATTGGCCGGGACCCGGTACGCATGGTTATAGGCGTTGAAGGGCGCTACGCCCAGGGCGCGCCCGTCCCAGGCGATGATGGTAACGTCCACCGGGAACCTGACGGTGATGTTGTTGTAGGCCCCGTCAAGAACCCGGACCAGGATGGTCTGGCCCACATTGGCGTTGATGGACACCTGAACACCCGAGACCCCGCTCATCAGCGCCGGAGGGATGACGATGCCCGGTGCGATAGCCGCGCTGCCTCCCCTGGGGCCCGGGAAGTTCACGCCGGTGACGTACCAGTAATCGGGATTGAAGTCGTTGAAGGCAAAGAAATCGTTGGGGCCCACGCCGCCTCCCGCGTTGCTATGGAAATTATCGTTGGTGCCGGGGATGCCCCCCGCTTTCGGATAAGTCGCCCGGGCGTCCGGCGCCAGGTCGCTCCATTTGGAATCCCGGTCGTCCACCACCCACAGCGCCTCTACGTCGTAAGGGACGGTCATGGCATGGGGATCGACCGGGAACTTGAGGTAGGCCGGCAGAGCGGCGTTGTTGGCCTGGGGGTCGGGGTCGGTGATGTTTCCGCCCACGAAGCCCGGGAAGGTGTTGGCGATGACCGAGCCCTCAAAGCCGGCGCCGCTGCCCGCATCCATGGGCGTTCCGCCGCCCGTCGGCCCCCGGATGTTGCTCAGGTTGGCCGCGATGCGGCGCTTGCCGTCCCGGCCCGCCCCGATGGGAATAGACGGGTCCCACTGGGTGGCAAAGAAGGCGTCCGGCGGGTCGATGAGCAACGCCTGGTACAGGCCGAACTCGAAGTGCTGCACCGTGTTCCGGTGGCAGTGGCAGAAATAAAAGCCGATGAAGTTCGGCTGCCACTGGTAGGTATAGTTGCCGATTTCCATGGAGCAGTGTCCCACCCCGTCGTTAATAGGCGTCGGCTCGATGCCGTGCCAGTGGATGGTGTGCGGCGGCGGGCCCATGCCCTGCGTGTGGCCATGGAACCAGACGCCCCGGGGCAACCGTATGGTCGCTCCCGGGAAGGTGCCGGCTCCGGTGGCCGGATTGTCGGGGTCCGTGAATAGAAAGAAGTTTATTCCCTTACCGTCCCAGGCGGTCAGCCGCGCACCGTGCAGCAGGTGGCGCTCCACCGTGTGGGACTTGCTGGGCGTGTTCTGGAGACCGGCGGCCGCCATCACCTCGGGAACCGGGTTCGTGGGCAAGATGAGGTCCGGCGTCTCCGGATTGGCCGTGGGCGGGTCCCACATCTTGACCCACATGCCCTCCATCCCGGCGATGGACTGGCGGGGAATTCTGTGCGCTGGATTAGCTACTGACATTTCATTTCTCCTTTATGGTGTCACCCTGAGCCGGAGACCCGAGCGAAGCGAAGGCGCAGGCGTCCCGACTCGTCGGGATCGTCCCCACATCGTCACCGCCAAAAGATTCTTCGACTGCGACTCGTCCCGATAGCATCGGGACTCGTCTTCGCTTTCAATGACATTGTCACCCTGAGCGAAGTCGAAGGGTCTTTTCTCAGGGCTGCACAACCAATGAAAGATTCTTCAACTACGCTCGCTGCGCTCGCTTCGCTCAGAATGACAGCGTTCTTGGTTCTTGGCTTTGCTTTCAATGACATCGGTGTCATTCCATATATCAGGCAGCCTTCCGCTGCCTACTGAAGCTCAGAATGACATTTTTTCCTCTAGTGCACCAC
>JACQUA010000157.1 GCA_016210565.1 Chloroflexota bacterium | reverse complement strand
TCACCCCAAAAGAACTTGTCCTGAGCGAAGCGAAGGATTCTTCGACTATCCCGATTCTATCGGGACTGCGCTCGCTTCGGTCAGAATGACAGGTGGCAGCCGCTTTTATGCTTCATGGTGCTTGGCCGGCCAAGCATGACAAATTGAATCTTGAAACTTCGAATCTTCAGTCCTCCCGGCGGAGAATCTTGAATCTTGAATCTTGGAATCAATGGGGCCTCGATCTCATCCGCGCCGTGCAGCAAGTCCACGGCCCGGTCCCGGACGCTTTCTTCCGGGGCGTCACGTTCCTGGGGGCCGAGGAGTTCTATCTGCTTCTTCTGCCGGCGCTGCTCTGGTGTGCGGACTTCAAACTGGCGGCGCGCCTGATGGTCATGTTCCTGTTGTCCAGCTACCTCAACGCCGGCCTGAAAGACCTGTTCCACCAGCCCCGCCCCTTTGTTATCGATCCGGGAGTGCAACTGGTGGCGGAGTCGGGTTACGGCCTCCCCAGCGGCCACGCCCAGTCCAGCGTCGTGGTGTACGGCAGCATCTCGATCTGGACCAACAGGAGGTGGTCCCGGGTGGCGGCTATCGTGCTCATCGCTCTCATCGCTCTCATCGGGATATCCCGCGTCTACCTGGGCGTGCACTTCCCCACCGATGTGCTGGCGGGTTGGGTGGTGGGGCTTACGGTCCTCGGCCTGTATCTTATTGCAGCAGACCGCGGCGTTGAAAGAGCGTTGCTGGCGCTGGGTCCCGCCCGGCAGACATTCGCGGCGCTCGTCCTGCCGCTGGCGTTGCTGGCCATTCACCCGGTGGGGAACAGCCTCTCGTCGATGGCCGCGCTGTCCGGCTTTGGAGTGGGCATGGTGCTGAGGCGGCGGTATTTGAATCCCGCAGCCACCGGCTCCTGGTCGCAATACGTCCTGCGTTTCCTGACCGGCGGCGGTGTTCTTCTTGCCCTCTACCTGGCGCTGCGGATGGCGTTTCCCGGCCAGGGTTTGCCCTTTTACCCCTGGTCTCATATTCCGGGCTACTGGCTGATCGGCCTGTGGGTCAGCTTCGGCGCCCCCTGGCTCTTCCTACAAAGGAGAAAATAAGCCCTTCAGCGTAGACACCATCCGCGATTTTCCGCCGCGCCCTCTTCATCAATCCAACATGTGTTCGCCCTGGTGAGCCACCACAATCTTCCCTCAGTCGCTTTTCAGCCCCCCTCAGCCCCAGAACCTTTCCAAAATCGAAATTCCATTCCAAATTTCAATAGGGCTCGGACCCGTTGACACTTGTCGGGGCAGCGTGATACGATGGGATTCAGACTCTGGGGAAACTGAGCTATCAGGGGAGACTAGCCAGGAGGAACAGTGGCCGACCAGATGGATTCAAGAGACGGCATTGCAATTCACTTAGTGGGAAACGTAGCGCCGGGGCGGACGCAGTATGGAGAACCTCTCGAATCCCTTTTTGACATGGCTCATCGAAAGGTCAAAGAGGCAGATATATCCTTTTGCCACCTGGAGAGAATCTTTTCGACGAGGGGCTGTCTCCAATACCGGGACCACAATACATCCAATTCAAGGGTTGACCCTGAGAACGTCAAATCGCTGGTGTTTGGAGGATTCAATGTAGTGTCTCTGGCTGGCAATCGCTGCTTTGACTTCACCGGCAGTAAAACTGACATCAGCGTCGAAAGTGGCGACTGCGGGCACGCCGGCATCTAAACCGGCACCAGGTCAGATACGGACGCCTAAACCTGAAAAGGTTACGGTGCTGGTTAGCAACTTTGGGATGGAAGGGTTCCTGCCGCATAGCGATTCCATGACGGCTTACAAGTTGCTACCCGTTTATGAAGCCTTGTGGGACGCCGATCCTGATACGAGGGAGCTTCGCCCTATGCTGGCGGAGACCTTGCCCCAGTGGTCGGAGGATAATAAGACACTGTATATAACCCTGCGCCAGGGTGTGCAGTTCCACGATGGTTGGGGGGAACTGACCTCTGAGGACGTGAAGTTTTCTATTGAGCTGGCGGGGCGTAAGGGCTCGGTCAGCGCCTCTGCAAGCGACTTTGCCAAAGCCAACGTAGAGATACTGGGCCCTACAAGCTGGCCATACATCTCCCCGCCCCTGACTGGGCCTGGGCTATTCAAAATGGGGGCACGAGTCGTTTTACTCTTCCCATAGTTTCAAAGAAACACATAGAGAAGGTGGGCGAGTCTGAGGCTTCCCGTCATCTCATTGGCACAGGACCATTCAGGTTTGTCAAGCATGAAGTTGGTAAATCCTCGAGTTTGAGGCCGTGGCGAATCACTGGCGGGTGACGCCGGACTACAAGACCCTGATCACGAAGGTGATCACTGAACCCGGAACAGTCATTTCCATGCTGCGCACCGGGTAGGGAGACGGCTTTGAGATAACCATGATCCAGTATCCCGTGACCGGGCATGCTACTGTGGAAATCGCGGAAGCCGTGGCCATATACTGGGAGAAAATAGGCGTCAAGGTTAAGCGCCTACCCGTGGACCAGGGTACCCAGAGAACAAGGCAGCTCGGGCGCAAGAATGATGGATTTGCTTTCCCCGTATGGCGTCTCTTCAATGATGAAGAAGCAATTAATATGGACCCGCTGTACAGTAGCTGGAGCACCGGGCTGATTGCGATGTTTGAATATCCGGAGGTCGACGACCTGATCAAGAAGGCGTCATCAGAGGCCAACAAGGAGAAAAGGCTGGCCATAGTACTCAAGTTGCACGAAACCATTTACGAAAACTATTTCCAGGTGCCCATTTCTCTCGAACACGCGATTATTGGCGTTGGCAGCAGGATTGGTGAGTGGCCAACGCTGTTGGGCGACCCGTATCTGAGCAGGTTCGAGCATATTAAGCTGAAGTGAGCTCACAGGACATGGTCTATTGCGTGGTTGTGCGAAGAGTTGGAAATCCTGGAAAAACCATTAGGGAAAATTAGGAGGAACCGTGAGTGACCAGGCCGGCTCAGGAGACGCCATTGCAATTCACTTAGTGGGAAATGTGGCCCCGAGGCGGGTGGAGTATGGTGAACCTGTCGGATCCCTCTTTGATATGGTTCATCAGAAGATCAAAGAAGCAGATATATCCTTTTGCCACCTGGAGAGGGTTTTTTCGACCAGGGGTTGTCTCCAATACCGGGACCATCCCACATGGAATGCAAGGGTGGACCCTGGAAACGTCGAATCGCTGGTTTTTGCGGGATTTAATGTGGTGTCGCATGCGGGCAATAACTGCTTTGACTTCGGCCCTGATGCGTTGATTGATTCCGTAGACGTTATCCGGAAGAACGGCATGCAGGTGATCGGCGCCGGAAAAGACATCGCTGAGGCCAGGGCGCCGGCGGTGGTGGAACGTAAGGGGATCAAGGCCGGATTCCTGGCTTACAACTCGGTGTTGCCCGCGGAGTACGAGGCGCGGGAAGGCAAGCCGGGTTGCGCGCCGCTTCGTGTGTCCACTTATTTCGAGGCGCAGGGCTACCAGCCGGGGACGCCGCCAAAGATAATAACCATTCCCAGAGAAGACGACGTTCTGGCCATGGAAGAGGATATTCGCAAGCTACGAAGTCAGGTGGATGTGGTTGTTGTTTCAATTCACTGGGGGCGAGACCGCATACCCGGAATATTCGCTATGTATCAACCGACAATCGGGCGCCGGGCTATTGAGTCCGGAGCCGACCTCATCATCGGGCATCACGGCCGTATAATGCGGGGCATAGAGATATATAAAGGAAGGCCAATTTTCTACTGCCTCGGTAATTTTGCTCAGGAGATAGCCCGTTCCGTGAAACGACCTCCCGGAAAGGCGCGAGACGAAGGCGTTCCGAGCAGCGAGGATCGCAAGTCGCAAGAGGAACCGGATCCGGAACGATACGTAGACCCTAAATACAGACGATATACCATGATGGTCAAGTGTGTCGTCAATAAGAAAGGTGTCCGGAAGGTGTCATTTCTGCCTTGCTATACCAATCAACGGGCGGAGCCCGAATTCCTATCCCGGAACGATCAAAGATTCCACGGATTTCTGCAGTGCATCGAGCCACAGTGCCAGGAACTGGGGACCGCCCTCATCGTGGAGGGAGAGGAAGTAGTGGTTTTCAATTCAGCCGGCAATTAATACGGACGCAATAATAGATGCCGCATCGGTCTACTAAATGTGGAAAAGGACTCACACAAAGACACGGAGACACAAAGAACACCAGGACACAGGGTAACGTCGATTTGTGCTAGTGCGTCCGCCATATAGGTTTCTTTGTGTCCTTTGAGCCTTTGTGTAAGACTATGCGTCACGATTTAGTGCGTTTGTATTAGCAATCTGGAGTTAACCGCGTGGCATGCAGGTTCACTCTTTCAATGACGTTGTCACCCTGAGCCGAAGCCCTGAGCGAAGCGAAGGGGCAGTCGAAGGGGTTGGGGTCGTTCAACTATAGAGACGCAACCGTAATTCACGCGGTGGGGAATGTGGCCCCGAGGCGGGTGGAATAGGGAGAACCCGTCGAATCGCTTTTCGGCTTAGCTCACGAAAAGATGGAGGAGAGGCAAAACTTCATCCCGGAACTGATCGCTGAGTACCAACCGGTGGTGGGACACCGGGCCATCTAATCGGGGGCAGACCTGATTGTTGGGCACCACAGCCATACGATGAGAGGCATAGAGATGTATAAACGGCGGGCACCGGCTTTCAATATGACCAAGGGACATGAAGCCACCTTGATGACGAAGGAACCCGGCGCCCCTGGGGTCTTTGCGTGAGAGGCAGAACGACAGCGACAGCCACACAAATTCCTGTGTGTGCCCTGTGTCTGCGTGTGAGGACATACGTGATTACCTGCCGTTTTCGTATTAGAATACTGACAGGCTCTGATGGCTAGCAAGGACCACTCCGGCGAAGTATTATGGGTTTATCCGCCCCGCGGCGACGGCGAGGAATGGTGGTGCGTCCAATACGGGAACGTGACAATACCGGAAGGGTGGGTGTCCCTGGCCCCGGGGGATGCCTTTGTAACCCGGCAGGTAAAATCCATGGGTGCGTACTGGATGGCGGTCAAACGGCGCAAGGGTTACACCGAGAAGCTGGGCCTGTGGGCGCCGGAGGAAAATATCCGGGCCGCGCAGGAACAGGCGGAGGAAACCGGCCAGGAGCGGGAGGCGAAGCGGGCCACCGGGCGGAAATACCGGGAGAACAAGGAAGTCAAGTACCGGGAGGAATTTGCCGGCGCGGTGTTCGACTACCTTGATTTTGCTCCTAAGTACCGGAAGCTGGCGCGGGAGATCTCCGGGGAAGTGGCGGAGCACGCGGCGGTGGTCGGCAGCGGCCGGGTGGGGCGGGCCGCCAAGCTAACGTTGGAAGACAAGGCGGCGCTGGCGGCGCGGGCCTACATCCGGCACCACTACACCAAATACGAAGACCGCCTGGACGCTCATTTTTCCCTGGACAGGGATCACTACCTTTACCGTGAGATAAAGTCCGGGGCCAACGATGCCGTAGACCAATTCCTTCACTGCCACCGGTAAAGCAGGGAAAGTGCATTGGCAAGCTTGTCTGCGCATGTGGCGGGGCGTTTGGTGCACATTTCAATTGATTTTTGCGCATCCCGTTGCTACAATGGCTCCGTGGGTCACGAACGGGACCAGGGCGTGGTCACCACTATCGGGTCGGCGATCGCCACAATGTAGTCCGCCGGTAAGAGCAACAGCAGAGCGAGGCAGGAGCAAGAGTATGAAAAGGTCTTTCACTATTCTGGTTGAGCGCGACCCGGAAAGCAACTGGCTGGTCGGGGAAGTGGCGGAGTTGCCCGGCTGCTATAGTCAGGCGCCTGACCTTCCGGGTCTGGAAGCAAATATTGCTGAGGCTATCCGCGCTTATCTGAAGACAGAGGAGCCCGAGGAGCCGCTTTCCGACTTCGTCGGCACCTGGCGGGTTGAGGTCACTGTTTGAGCAAGCTGCGCGTTGTTCCATATCGTGACCTGAGCAACGTGGTGGAAAGAGCCGGCTTTCACTGGGTAAGGACAGAAGGCAGTCACAATACTTTTCGAAATAGTGAGGGACGTATCGTGGTCATACCCGATCACGGCTCTCAGGTAATCGTCCGTCCGCTGCTGCGTAAGGTCTTGCGTGACACCGGAATGACGGTCGAAGAATATCATAAGCTGCTCGATAACGTGTGACGGCTGGATACCCGCGCTGAATGTTGAGGAGAACCTGGCTGTCAAGTCACCGCTGGCGGTGCCCCTACATACGCCACAACTACACCAAACATGAGGACCGGCTAGTTAACGGTGGCTTGCCCTTCGGAAAGGACGACGGCCTTTACCGTGAGATCAAGTCCGAGGCCAACGACGCCGTGGACAAGTTTCTTCGCCGCCACCGGTAAAGCCCGTGAACCGCATGAGTCAGGTCATAGCCAACAAGTTTGCTCCAGGCGGCGTACAAAACAGATCCGGCATGTTATAATTGCAATGAATTTCCCGGAAATCCAGAATTGGATACTCAGGTCGCTCGCTACGACTGGCAACAGACGTAAAGTAAATCACCAAAGCAGCTGATCGACCTTGTGGACGCCCAAGACATACCTAAAGCTCTCAAGGTTAACCGGGATAGTATTATTGGGGGAGCCGGAATCAGCTTTATCCATTGTTCTTCGTACTCGAAGTGGTTCTGTGTTGTGGGGTAACGCATGGTCAATACGGTCTCCCCAAGTCGCCCGATCGTAACGAGATAACTGACTGATTGAACAAAACCTGACCGTTGTGCATTGACGTAAGCCGTTGGAACGCTGAGAGAGACATTGTTCGCTGAGGAGCAGTGGCGCCGAAAGCACCTAACGGTTGGCGCAGGAACCGATAATCTGGAGCAAAGAAACATGCAAGCAAAAGAAACAAGGCTTCAAGACATCATTGAAGGGACAAAGCAGTATATTGTTCCACTTTTTCAGCGGCCTTACAGCTGGACCAGCAAAGAGTGGGACATTCTATGGAAAGACCTTGTGGAACTTTGTGAGGCCGAAAACCCTCGGACGCACTTCATCGGTTCGATAGTAAATATGCCAACTGTTTCAGTTCCCGAAGGAGTTGCAAAATTCTTGCTCATTGATGGCCAGCAACGTCTAACCACAATCTTTATCTTGCTCATTATCTTGCGTAATAGAGCCAAAGAGAACAATAACGAAGAATTCGCCGATGAGATAAACAACACCCTGCTCGTTAACCCCTACAAAAAGGAGAATGACTATTTCAAGTTAATGCCGACGCAGATCGACAGGGAAACCTACAAGGACTTCATTAATGGCAAACCGGACAAAGTGGGTAATCAACTTACAGCGGCGCATGACTTCTTCATAAAGAAATTGAGACAGGCTAAGTTTGAAGACAAACAATTAAAGAAGATCATCACCAACTATCTATCGGTTGTGAGCATTGTTTTGGATGCAGATGACAATCCCCATTTAGTCTTTGAGAGCTTGAACGCCAAGGGAAGACCATTAACACAAGCTGACCTGATTCGCAATTACTTCTTCATGCGTATTCATATAGACAGACAAGATGAAGTTCATAACGAGTACTGGCACCCGTTGCAAATAACCCTTCAAGATAATCTAACGGAGTATATCCGACACTTTTTGATGAGGGGCGGGAAAGTTCTGAGACAAAATGACGTTTATTATTCCCTCAAAGAGGCCGTATCACCCTCCAATTCAATTGACTACCTAAAGGAATTGAAAAAGTTTTCCGTTTACTACCAGAGACTGGTATATCCCGAATTTGAGCCAGACAAAGATTTGCAAAAATATTTCCGGAGGCTAAACAGAATTGAAGTAACGACGGCGTATCCGCTACTTTTGACTTTTTACAATTACTATGCCGAAAAGAGAATTAGCGGACCTGAATTTGCCACAGTTCTAAAGACGCTTGAGAATTACTTGATCCGCAGGTTTGTCTGCAACGTGCCAACGAATCAACTCAATAAGATTTTCCCGTCGGTGTATCCGCAATTAATCGCAAATCATTCTGGCAACCTTGTTGAAGGGTTCAAGACAGTTTTACAGGGCAGAGGTTACCCAAAGGACAACGAGTTTCATCTTCGGTTCAAGGAAACGAAGTTTTATGGCGCTGGCGATAGGCAGGCAAAAACCAAGCTCATTCTTGAAACCCTTGAAGAATCCTTTGCCCATAAAGAAACGGTTCCATTTGACAAGTTGACCGTTGAGCATATCATGCCTCAAGTTCTTTCGCACTGGTGGCGGAATCATCTGGGCGAAGACTGGGAACTAACGCAAGAACTATTCCTTCACACAATCGGTAATTTGACATTGACTGCTTACAATGCGGAGCTATCGAATGCAGATTTCACTACAAAGACACGGATATACGCCGAAAGCCATTTAGAGATTAACAGATATTTTTCCGCGCTATCCTCCTGGACGCGAGCAGAGATTGAGAGAAGAGCAGAAGTCTTGGCAAAACAGGCAGTCGAAATATGGAGCTATTTCGGACAAGAAACTTCAGATGTAATTGACTCGAAGGAAGTTACAGGAACTAGCCCAAGAGGTCTCAAGATTTTGGGTCAGCAGTTTGAAGTTTCTACCTGGCGAGATGTTTTGGTGCAGACACTGAATACAATTGCGGACCTCGAACCCGAAAGATTTGAACTCATTGCTCACAGCTTTCCTCGCTACCTCAGCATGGATAAGAGTAAACTCAGAACGGCCCGCCAAATTCAAAACGGCTACCTCGTTGAAGTAAACCTATCCGCTGAAAATATACGAAGATTTTGCTATCAAGCAATGGAGACCATTGAACTGACTTCCGAGGATTGGGAAGTTACCCTGGGTTGATTTCAGGACCGACCTCCGGCCTTGCAATCAAATGGAGTTCGCACCTGACGCATTGCGCACTGTGGCGGACTGTTTGATTCCCGGCCGCCTTCCTTATCAACGGGTCGCGGTGGCTCCGGTGTGGTGCGGGGCAATCCGCCGCCAGCCGTCGTTGACGAAGGGGAGAGGGGAGAGGATGTCGTCCAAAGGGATGCTTGGGTGCCGGCGTGGCAGTATTCCGGGGAGTCACTCAACCGCGTGTTGTCCGTTTGTGCGTATCTATGGCTTCGGTGTGTGTTATCGTGCGCTACGAGCGGAGGTATCGAATGGAGACCGCCATTCTTGGGCCTAGCCTGTCCCGGGGTTTTCACCATCTCCTTGGTCCTCTCCCCATCGAGGGAGGAGGGTCTTGACACTGTCCCAGGCGTCGCCTTGCGCAGTATGGAGGGAGAGGAAACGCGCTACAGGCCGAACTGCTTGAGGAGCTTGTCTGCCTGTTCGTCCAGCAGGCCGAATTTCTCCACGGTCTCGCGCTTCGGGATTCCCGCGGAGGTGAAACCCTTCTTCTCGTAGACCACGTCGCAGAGCTGCTGGTAGGCTTCCCGCCTCTTTTCCAGGAGCAGCCGGTGTCGCTCCTCCCGGCTGGCGGGGAGTTCCCCGTTGCCGAGCTCCTTTTGCAGCCATTCATCATAGTAGTCCGCCCGCGCCGCGTATTCGTTGAGAAAGGCCGGTCCCATGGCTCGCAAGGGAATCTGGTCGTTGGCCCTGGCGCCTTTGCCCTGGCGGAGGTTGATGAGCTTCTGGAGGATGTACAGTCTTTCCGAATCGTCCAGGATGTCCTGGAGCTTCTTGTGACTGCCTGTCGTCGCATTTAGATAGCGGATAAATAGGTCCAGTGTCGGAATGTTCTTGGCCGGCTCGGGCGTGTTGGCGGCCTCGGGGTTGCGCACGTCGATCCAGGGCAGCTTGCAGAGCCCGGCGGCGTTGAACCAGGTGCGGATGAGGGGGAACCACTTGAGGGCGTTGGCCTTGTGCTCGAAGGTAGGAAGTTCCTTGTGGACCTGGTCGATGAAAATCAACCAGGCCTCGTCGTGCTGGGGGCCCTTCAGGGCGAAACCGTAGCCGCCCTGCTGGGCCAAGGACTCCTTGGTAATGTACATCGAGAACTCCAGGCCCTTGACCTCCATCCCGAACTTGCTCAACTCGGCCAGGGCCTCTGCAGCGGACATCCCGTTGCGGCGGGCGTAGTTCCGGGCCACCCAGTTCTTGCACCTGGCGACGCCCTGCCCGGCAACCTTGCCGAAGCCCGTGTCGGTGGCGATTTCGTGCAACAGCCGGTTGGCCGCATCGATGTTGCCGAACTCCAGCGGGTAGCCCACGTCCGCGGCCGTCAGGAAGCCGCGCTGGTAGCACTCCATGAGAAAACCGGTGGTCACCCCGGTGGAGATGGTATCGAGGCCGTATTCATCGCAATACCAGCTATATTCCATCACGAAATGGGCGTCAAAAATGCCCATGCAGGAGACGGCGCCCACGGTCTCATACTCCGGCCCGTCGACGCTGACGACCTTTTCGGCCTTTGGCCCCCGGGTTAGCTCGATGCCCTCGGCGCCCTTGGCGCAGGCCAGGTTGCAGCCGTAGTAGCAGCCATCGGGCATGTTCTTGCTGAAATACCTGTCCAGGAAGACGCCGGCGAACAGCTTCGGAGACTCCCGACTGTGCCCGTACTGGAAGTTGTTGACGGGGAAGAGGTGAAACTTGTCCATGTATTCGGAAAGCCCGGTGGTGCCCCAGGCGGCCAGGTGGAATTGTTTTGGATCGCATTTGGCGATGACTTCTTTGAGCTGGGAACCGGCCTGGCGCACACCTTCCCGGTCCACAGGGTTGTTGCCGTGGCCTTTCGACAGGCCGGACCGGACCACGACGGCCCGGAGGCCCTTGCGGCGCATGACCGTGCCGGTGCCGCCCCGCCCGGCCTGCTTGGAGCGGATGCGGTTGCGTTTCCTGTCGAAGTAGAGGCTGTTGATGATGCCGAACCGGGCGTGGAGCGCGCCCTTGCCGGCGGTCACGGCGGCCAGGCAGTCACCGAATTCGCCGCCGTTGAGGACCTTCAGGAGGTTCTCCCCGTAGGACAGCGCTCCTTCATCGGCCTCCTGTCCGTAGGCGGGGGCTGCGGCGATAGAAATGGTACTGGCATCGCCATCGATGAGAACGACCACCTCCTGCCGGGATATCCCGGACACGGCCAGAGCGTCAAAACCTGCCAGCTTCAGGATGGGGCCGAAATGGCCGCCGACGTTGGAATCGACGAAGGTATCGGTCAGGGGCGAAATGGTCCCGACGATGAATTTGCCGGTCCCGGGGAACCCCGGGTCGTTGCCCAGGGGGCCGCTGGCCATGACCAGGATGTTTTCGGGGCTGTCGTAGCGAGTTTCGGCGGTCGTGCCGTCCCAGATGAGCCTCAGGGCGTAGCCGCGCCCGCCGGTGTATTTAGTTTTGAAATCAGGCGGCAGTTCCTGGATGGTGATCTTCCGCGCGCCCAGATCGATCCGCAGGATGCGGTCGGTATATCCGCCGGAGACCCTGGCGGGCTGGTATTCGATTCGTTGCAGTATTTCCATGAAAACCCCTGAAAGAGTCCAGAGTCTGGAGCCTGGAGTCGAGAGTCAGATGGGGAATCCCCGTGTTTGGGAGGATCGCTCCTGAAGCCAATATTATAGCATGATTACAGATTGCAGATTCCAAGATTCGAAGATTCAAGATTCCCCGCCACGCCCCGACCCCTGACTGCCGACTATCGACTATCGGCTGTTGGTCTCTTTGGTTGGAACTTCACGAAGGCCAGGAAGACCATGCCCAGCAGATAAGACGTGGACATGATGGCGAAGGCGGGCGTGGGGCCAAACCGGTCGATGACGAACCCCGTGAGCAGGGTCCAGAGGGGCGCCGAGATGAAGGCGACAGCGTAGTAGATGCTGAGGAGCGTGTCCAGCGTGGCTTTATCGGTGGCGGTGGTAAACAGGGTTTCTATCAGGGGGCCCCTGGCCCACATGAAGATGCCGGCGATGACAAGATGTCCCACCAGGAACCAGTTGGCTTCCGGGTAAAAAACGACGGTGAAGTTGAATATGGCGGCGGCCAGGAGGGTAAGCTGGGTGATCAGCTTGTGAGATATCCTGTCGGCCAGCCAGCCCACGCCGATGGGCCCCACAATCCCGCCGAAGGTCATCGCCGCCAGGAAGAGGCCAGCCCGGGAGACGTCCATCTGATAGGTATCCACCAAGTAGGTGTTGAGGTACGTGGACAATACGTTGGTGCCACGGCCGGCCGCCCCGGCCAGCATAGCCAGCGTGAGGAAGAGGATGTTCCTGTTCTTGAGGACGATGCCGTAGTCAGCCAAGCCCACGGAGGCGCGACCCCGGCCATGCTTGACCGGGCTCTGAGAATTCGCCGCGGGAACCATCATTTCGCGGAAGCCGAAGTAGGCCAGCCCCATAAACAGGCTGGGGATGGTTATTATCCAGAAGATCTGCCGCCAGCCCAGAAACAGGAGCAGGAAGGCGGCCAGGATAGGGGCCAGCCAGCCCCCTATGTTTCCGGTGGACTGGTGGAGGCCCAGGACCCGCGCCCGGTTGGTCGTGTAGTAGCTGGCCAGCGTGGCGGCGCCCACCGGGTGCTGGGCGCTGGCCCCCACCGAGCGCGCTGCTACCCAGACAAGGAGCGTGGAGTAGCTCATCGAGAGACCCAGGCCGAAAGTCCCCACGGCAATCACGATATTCCCTATCCCCAGCAGGACCCCCCTTCCGACAAACCGGGCCAGAAAGCCATAGATGACCTGGAGAGCGCTCGATACAAGCTGGCTGACGGTGGCAATGAAACCGATTCCCACGTAGCCGATGCCGAATTCTTCCCTGAATATGGGGTAGAATACCTGCAGGGCGCCGGTCTGCAAATGGTTCATGGCGTGGGAAAGAGACACGAGGGCAAGGATGCCGCCCTTCCCGGTCTTTTTTGCGGCGCGGCGAGGCTGCAGGGCCTGATCACTACGTTCCAGCGGAGTCCTCCCGAAAAAAATCCGCCATATTATATCACATCGCCGGGATTTACAACTGAGCGCGGTCAAATCATCTAAAATGTGACCGGGACAGGTCCGTTAAACCAGGATTATGCCACGACGGGGTGGGGTGTAGTGCACGGCTTAGCCTTGCCGGTGTGGTCGACATCCCCGCCGGCAGAGCTGGATCTGTGCACCAGGCCGCCCGCGCCAATGCATAATCCGGGCTAAGTCAAGAAAGAAGTAACCGGGAATGAGAAGAAGAAATGCTCTTAAAGCGACCTTTTTCAGCAAATGCCGGGAGGGCATACCATGTGGAGTCGAAGGCTTGATCTAATCAGCGTGGTGGTGTTGCTGGCGGTCCTGGCAACCACGGCGTTGAGCGGACTTCTGGCTGATTATCTGGGCGTCCCCCGCAGCCTGTACCATCGCCTGAGCGCCTACTCACTTGTCCTGATGGCGCTTCTGCACGTTTGGCTGCGTCGCCGGCAACTCTGGCGGCGAATCGGGGCTGAGGTGGGGAGGCATCAGGGACCGGTTTCTCGCCCGGAACGTGTTCCGAACACGCCGCGCGAGCAGCCCCACCCGGCGACCCCGTCGCGGCGCATGCTCCTCATTTCCGGAGTGGGTGCGGCAGCGGCCTTTGTTCTGGGACGCTGGTGGCAACCGGGAAAGGTTCCATCAGAGCTGGTGGGAACCGACCCGGGACTGTCATACCACCAGCGGAGCAAGCCGGATTTATGGGGGATAGTGCAGAGACCGTTCCAATGGGGGGAGCTGCCGCCGCTCTACAAGTATTACCCGTCGGCCCGGAGGATAAGGCTGCCCGGGGAGTCCGGTTACCGCGGGATACCGGTTGAAGAGGCCATCCGGCGAAGACGCTCGATCAGAGACTATTCGGGAGATCCCATGACGATGGAACAGCTTTCCCTCCTTTTGCATTCGGCCTCCGGCATTACCGAGCCGGCGTACCCGTTGCGAGCAAGCCCATCGGCCGGAGCTCTCTACCCTGTGGAAACTTATCCGGTGGTGAATTCAGTCACCGGTCTGGCGACGGGTGTCTATCACTACCGTCCGGGGGACCACTCCCTGGAGTTGATAAGGGAGGGGGATTTCCGCTCGGATCTACTCAAATACACAGGGGGACAGGACATGGTCCTTCAGGCCAGCGTCGTGCTGGTGCTAACCGCCGTTTTCCAGCGTACCCGGTGGAAATATCAGGAACGCGCCTACCGTTATGTGTTGCTGGACGCCGGGCACCTCGGAGAAAACCTCTACCTGGCCGCGACATCGCTCGGTCTCGGGCCATGCGGCATCGGCGCTTTTTTCGACGACGAGATGAACCGGCTTGTCGGCGTTGACGGCGATGAGGAGGCTGCGGTTTACCTGGTCAGTATCGGACGGCTTGGCTGATACGAACGCAATAACAATGCCGAGGCGCCTCATAAGCTACAAAGGGAAACGTTTTCACACGAGGGACACAAAAAACACCAGGACCGTACCGTGGTTGGCGTCGTCGCATACACTCCGCAAATTCCTTTGTGCTTTTTATGCCTTTGTGTGAGACTATCCGTCATCACCTAACCGAACTTCCGCAGTTTCGTATTTGGACCCGGTCACAGGTGAATCTATTTTTGGCACTACAATTCTTGAATTCTGATGCGCTGCGGAAGGTGTAAGTGGAGCCTCTGGAGCAGGGTTGCCTGGGCCGGGGTCGGCTGGGCG
>JACQUA010000145.1 GCA_016210565.1 Chloroflexota bacterium | reverse complement strand
GTGATAGATATGGAAGGCAATATGCCAGTTCATACGGTAGAGGTTCGAAACCATAGGGTCGATGGGAGCCGTTCCTAACGATAAAAGGAAAGCCGGGACGAAAACCTTGAAAGACGCTATCAGACCAGGCACGGCGATGAAAAGGCCTGCTATGGCAGCAAAAGTAGAGGTTGGAATGCGCTTGAGAAACGCAATCCAACTCGTCAGACTTCTCTTCCGTTCCACCGAACTGAGAATAGTGGCAACAAAGTCTACTACAATCAGGGACATCCCCAGGGTCAGGACCACCGCGCTCAGATAGATGAGCCAGGCGGCAGGAAATTGCCGGCTCAATGGGAACAGGGCATGATAACTTACGTTGGCTCCCAGGAGCACCGCTGTCAGGGCACAGAGGGCCGCCGCTACCATCACTCCCCAGCCGGCCCAGGCCAGCCGGTAGCTCCGTAGTCTTCGCTGGATTAGCACTGTACAGGTGACGATAAGGAACGCCGATTGGACAAAACTCAACCAGAAGATAAACATCATCAGGGAGTGTCCGGTTAGAGCTTGATAGTAAATGTTGGATGGCAGTATGGAAATAGCAGGAGTCCGCACCAGGAGCATAACCAGGGCAAAAATCAAACCTATGGTCATAATAACCAGCCCTGAGCTGATGAAAGCTATCAGCAGTTTTCTATCTTCGGACTGTACTTTTATTTCCTGCCACAGCGTCACGGCTATTCTCCCTACTCCACAATAATCGTAGCTTTCATGATGTGATGTCCCATCCCGCAGTACTCATTGCATATGAGTTGGATTTCTCCTGTCTGGGTCACTCTAACAGTAAGCTTTGAAGTCATATTTGGCATAACTACAGCATTGAGGCTTCCGTCTTGTATTAGAGACACACCGTGGAAAACATCGGGTGAAAAGAAAATAAGGTCATAGAGGCCGCCGAATTGCAAGCGGATGACCCGGGGTGTAAATGAATACTGGCGCATCATGATGTACACCTTGCTGGTGGAAGTGGGGACTACCAGTCCATCCGGCATTGTCACCAGTACTTTGTTTCCGGGAGGTATGCGCACGGAACCGTCGGGCAGTCCATACTTCTGTTGCTGCTCATTAATCTTGGAGACAAACCACTCCTGTGAAATCGTTGCGCCACCGTGGACATGCCCACCGCCCGCCCCCACCACACCCAGAGCAAACCAGGTGGGCACCAGCGTCATAACTAAGAAGGCAACAACAAAAGCTATTACCAGTAAGCGGACAGAAGGCTTAGTGCCACTTTTTGGTGCAACTTCCATAAAAACCCCCGGCTGTTTTGACCTCACTGCAAAAGACTACCTGACATATTCGGGGGCAGTTTACTACAGTGACAGTGACAATTTCGTGAAAGAGCGCAGCCCAATTGTTGTGGTTTTGTATCAATCTGGCTATCGCCGTCTTTCCCGGCACGATAACTTTTCTCGAAAATACGATATAATTGTTAGCCGACGGATAGCGACGGCAGACAGACCGGGAAAAACGTTACCAGCAGCCGCTGCTCAGGGCTAAAGAGCAACATTGTCCCCTTTTGGGCTCGCTGCCACGGTGTACCTCATTGGTGCTTTAAGGCCAGAGGCATGGTCTGCTACCACGGTGGGCTGCGCCCTCGCGCCGGAAAACCGCATCCGTTCCAAATGACGGCATGAAAGAGTATCAAAGAAGTGGATATCGCAAAAGAGATTGAAGAACTGACAAACCAGGCGCTGCAAGAGATTGCCGCGCTGGGCGAGCTCAAGGCACTGGAAGGCTGGAGGGTGCTCTATCTCGGCAAGAAAAGCCAGCTTACCGGTTTGCTCCGCGGCCTGGCGCAGCTTCCGGTGGAGGAGAGGCGGGCCGCCGGGGCGCTGACCAATGAGTTGAAAAGGCTCCTCGAAAGCAGCCTGGAAGAAAAGCGGGCAGCCCTCCAGTCAGCCCAGGTGGCAGCCCTCCAGGAGCAGGGACGGCTGGACGTCACCCTGCCCGGGCGTCCCCTGTTGCAAGGCCGGTTGCACCTGACCACGCAGGTCGTCCGGCAAATATGTGATATTTTCAAGAGCCTGGGATTCCAGGTCGTCGAAGGGCCGGAGGTGGAATGGGACTATTACAACTTCGAAGCCCTCAATATCCCCAAAGACCACCCCGCCCGCGATATGTGGGACACCTTCTGGGTGGACTACACCAACGAGCAGGGCCAGCGGCCTATGCTGCTCCGCACCCACACCTCGCCGATGCAGATCAGGGTGATGGAGAAGACGAGCCCCCCGGTGCGCGTTGTCGTGCCCGGCAAGGTCTATCGCTATGAGGCTACCGACGCCACCCACGAGTCCATGTTCTACCAGATCGAAGGCCTGGCCGTGGACAAGGGGATCACTTTTGCCGACCTCAAGGGCTGCCTCTTCGAGTTTGCCCGCCGGCTCTACGGTCCCGACCGCAAGGCCCGCTTCCGCTGCGATTACTTTCCCTTCGTCGAGCCGGGCGTGGAGATGGCCATCGACTGCTTCGCCTGCACCGGCGCCGGCTGCCGCCTTTGCAGCAATACCGGATGGATCGAGATTCTCGGCGCCGGCATGGTACATCCCGACGTGCTCCGCCGGGTGAACTACGACCCCGAGGTCTATACCGGCTTCGCCTTCGGCCTCGGCGTGGAGCGAATCCCCATCTTGCGCTACGGCATCGAAGATATCCGGCTCTTCTACAGCAACGATTTGAGGTTCTTGAAGCAATTCTAAGTAGCTGTCAGCCGTCAGCTTTCAGCTTTCAGCGGTTGGCCTGTCAGCCGACAGCCGTTGGCTGATAGCTGATGGCTGTTAGCTGACAGCTTAGACTCACTACTCAGGACTTAACCATGCGCGTTTCATTAAACTGGCTAAGAGAATACGTTCCGGTAACCCTGCCGGCGGAAGAACTGGCCCACCGGCTGACGATGGCGGGACTCGAAGTATCAAAAATCGAGGTCAGGGGGGGCGACTGGCAAAACATCTTCGTCGGACAGATCGTTGACATCAGGCCCCACCCCAACGCCGATCGACTCAGTCTGGCCGAGGTGGACCTGGGCGCGGAACGGGAGACTGTCGTCTGCGGCGCTCCCAACATCGAGGCCGGCCAGAAAATCCCCTTTGCCCGGGTCGGCGCCCGGCTTATCGACGGCCATACCGGCAAACCCGCGGTACTCCAGCCGGCCAAGATCCGCGGCGTCCTCTCGAAAGGGATGGTCTGTTCGGAGAAGGAACTGGGTCTATCCCTGGAGCACGAAGGTATCCTGGTCCTGCCCCCGGAAGCCCCGCTGGGGGCGCCGCTCAGGGATTTCCTGGGAGATTCCATACTGGACTTCGAGATAACCCCTAACCGGCCGGACTGCCTGTCCATGCTGGGCATCGCCTGCGAGGCAGGGGCGTTGACCGGCGGTAAGGTGACTTTTCCGCCGGCGGAGTACCCTGAAGAAGCGCCCCCGGCGGAGGAGTTCGCCTCGGTGGAAATCGCCGATCCTGATTTGTGCCCGCGCTATTGCGCCACCATCATGGAGGGCGTGCGCATCGGCCCCTCTCCCCGGTGGATGCAGCAGCGTTTGCTGGACTACGGGATGCGCCCCATCAACAACATTGTGGACATCACCAACTACGTCATGATCGAGTACGGCCAGCCCCTTCATGCCTTCGACTACCAGAGAATTCGGGGAAAGAAGATCATCGTCCGCCGCGCCCGGCCCGAGGAGACCATACAATCCCTGGACGGCGTGGAACGGAAGGTTACTGCCGAGAACCTCATGATTACCGACGCCGCCGGCCCGGTGGCCATCGCCGGGGTCGTGGGTGGGGCCAACAGTGAGGTAACCGGTTCCACCACTTCCATCCTTCTTGAATCAGCCAACTTCAACCGCATCAGCATCCGCCGCACCAGCGCCCGGCTGGGCCTGCGCAGCGAGGCCTCGATGCGTTTCGAAAGGGGTCTGCGTCCCGAGCTGGCCATGGAAGCCGTCAAACGGGCCACCCGGCTCATCCAGGAACTCGGCGGGGGGAAGGTGGCCCGGGGCATTATCGATGCCTATCCCGGCCGCGCCGCGCCCCCCGAGGTGAAAATCTCGCCGGCAGAAGTAAAAAGGGTCCTGGGCGTAGATCTGCCCGCAGAAACGATCACCGGCATCCTGGCGTCCCTGGGGTTTGCCTGCGAGCTTTTCTGCGCCCCCGAGATAAGGGTGACGCCGCCGTGGTGGCGCAGCGACATCTCCCAGCCCGCCGACGTGGTCGAAGAAGTGGCCCGCATCTACGGGTATGACAAGATACCGCTGACGCTGCTCAGTTCGCCCCTTCCGGCTTTCGAACCGCAGCCGTTCCTGGATCTCAAGGACAGAGTGAGAGATGTCCTGGCTGCCTCCGGGATGCAGGAAGTCATCAACTACAGCCTTACCAATCTGGAAATAGAAAGGAAAGCCTCCCTGAGTCCCGATCCGGCCCTGGACCGTTCCCTCCGCGTGGTCAATCCCCTTTCCAAAGAGCAGGAGTATCTGCGGCTGACCCTGCGTTCCGGCCTGCTGGCCACGCTGAGCGCCAACCAGAGACACCAGGAAACCGGCGTGCGGATTTTTGAGGTAGGGAGAGTGTTCCTCCCCCGGGAAAAAGACCTCCCGGAAGAAAGGGACATCGTCGCCGGCGCGTTCTGCGGACCGCGGACGGAGCTTTCCTGGCACGGCAAAGGCGAGGTGATGGATTTCTATGACGCCAAAGGGGCGGTGGAGAACCTTTTCCGCGGCCTGGGTTCCGAGGCGGAGTTCGTCGAGGGAGAGGACCCCGGACTGCTGAAAGGCAGGACCGCCGCCGTCAAAATCAACGGGATGACCGCCGGCGTCCTGGGGGAACTGAACCCGGCCATTTCTCAGAACTTCGATATCTGCGGCCCCGTCTCCCTGTTCGAAATAGAGCTGGCTGCCCTGCTGCCCGGTTTCGCCGCCCGCGCCAGGAACTACCGGACGCAGCCCAAATTTCCGGGCGCCACCCGGGACCTGGCTATCGTCGTGGATGCCGCGGTACCCGCCCGGAGGGTCAAGGAAATCATCAAAGCCAGTCCCCTGGTGGAAGGCGTGGTCCTTTTTGATGTGTACTCCGGCGAAAAGCTGCCTCAAGGGAAGAAGTCCCTGGCTTGGAGGGTAACCTGGCAGTCCTACGAGCGCACCCTGACCGACGAAGAAATCGATCGGTACTTGCAGGACATCCTGCAGAAGCTGGCGCAAGAGCTGGGCGCCGTTCTCCGAACGTAGGGGCACGTTGCACGTGTCCCCTGGCCGGGGGCCGCGGCGGCTCCGGTACCACAGGCCTCCGTGCCTGTGCGGGCCGGCTACATGCCATGGCCGGATGACGAAGGACGGAGGAATATCCCCTGGATTTCTGCCACCAGGCAGAAAGGCATGCGTGATCCAGGCTTTGTGGGCAAGCGGTGACGTTCCACAATTCGAACCAGGGATACGTATGCATAGATACTAACCCGAACAAGCCCGGAACAATCACCCATCCCGACGAGTCGGGACCATCAAGGATGAAAATGGCTGTCATTCTGAGAGCTTGTGAAGAAATTGGTTAGTCCCTATCTAGCGAGGCGTCTCGCTCATATCTGGGTTTTCAATAAATTCACAAACTCTGAGCGAAGCGAGCGCAGTCCCGATACAATCGGGATAGGCGAAGAATCCTTTGGGGTTGGGTGCGAGACGAAAGACCCTTCGACTGCCCCTTCGCTTCGCTCAGGGGTTCGGCTCTCCGAAACGGAGCATGCTCCGTTCCGAGAGGCCCGACGTGTCGGGACAGGGTGACATCTTCTGAGCAGTCGCCGGTGCGTGGCCAGCGAAGATGTTATAATGTTCGTTGGCTGCGGTGGTTGGCGATATGCCGGAGTGCGCTGGTCCCGGACCGTTCAATAGGTAGTTGACAGTCGCATCGGAGGTGCGTATCGTCGGAGCCAGACCGCCGCGGAACAGACTGCCTGATTGGGAGTTGAAATGTGAGAGCTTTAGTATTATCCGGGGGAGGGAACCGGGGCGCGGTGGAAGCCGGGGCTATCCTGGCTTTATTTGAGCGAGGAATATTCCCGGACCTGGTGGTGGGAACTTCAGTAGGTGCTATCAATGCTGTTTACATAGCATGCCAGCCTTCCCTCGTGGGAGCAAAGTATCTGTGTGAACTCTGGAGGGAAGTAAACAAGGAAGACGTTTTCCCCGGGGGCATCTTCAAAAGGTTCTTTCTTTTGCTTTCAAAGCGGGATAGGATTTACCCTAACGACCGCTTACGGGAATTTCTATTGAGGCATGTCCCCTGTCAAAAATTCGGCGAAACGGCAATTCCGGTCTCTGTTGTGGCTACTTCCCTGGACAAAGGTGAAGAAGTGGTCCTGGATAGCGGTAACCTGATAGAGGCGACATTAGCCAGTTGTGCCATTCCCGGTGTTTTCCCTCCTGTGGAGATAGATGGAATTCGCTATGTCGACGGGGGTGTTACTGATAATGCGCCTCTCTCTGTGGCGGCGGACAAGGGAGCTGATACCATATATGTCGTAAACGTAGGATGGATAAGCGAGCGTGAAAAGATAATTAGAAACGTCTTTGATATAACGATCGCTTCCTTCAATGCCATGCAGAAAAAGAAGTTCGCAACTGAGTTAGAACACTATAGAGCCAGGGCAAGGATTGTCCACATCCATCCACGGTGCGGATGTGATGCCTGTGATATTTCTTTCAGCGATTTTTCGAAGTCATCACAGATGATTGAGCATGCTCATGCCACAACTCTCGCCACGCTGGACAGGTGGGAATCCGAGGCTAACGGGCCTCCAAACGCAAACGGCAGCGGTTAGGCTAAATTTCACGTCGGTTGGTTGAGACCTTAGGGCAGAAGGAATTCAAATGATCGACACAATTTACGCGTTCCCGGTTGCGCTAGTCATCGCATACCTTCTCGGGTCCATTCCTTCCGCTTATCTCATTGGCAGGTGGAGAAAAGGAATCGACATCCGCCAGGTGGGGTCGAAGAATATGGGCACGATGAACGTCTTCCGTGAAGTCGGACCGGCTGCGGGAATGCTGGTGCTGTTCGCCGACGGGGCCAAGGGGATCGCGGCGGTGATGGTCTCGCGGCTGCTGGTCCCCGTCCCGGTGGTGGAACTTCTGGCTGCGGCGGCAGCCATAGCCGGCCATGACTTCCCGGTGTTCTTGCAGTTCCGCGGCGGCATGGGCGGCGCCACGGCCATGTTCATACTCCTGTTCCTGATGCCCTGGTCAATACCGTTCTTTGTGGGGCTCACCGCGGTGATCTTCTTCTTCATCCGAAACCTGACCGTCTCCTACGGCCTGGCCTTTGTGGTCTTCCCGGTGATTAGCTGGTTCGTGTACCGGTCTGTCCCCAACCTGGCCTTCGCGCTGGCGGTGATGCTCATGCTCTTCCTATACAACATCCCCAGGATTTCTGCCATCAGGCAGAAAGGTATCCGTGACCCGGGCTTCGTGCGCAAAAGATGAGGGCCAGGGTAATAATTAACCCGGCGGCAGGCGCCGGAAAGACCGCCCGGAATTGTCCGGCAATCGTGGCCGCCCTGCGGAGCGCCGGGTTGGACTGCGATTATGACCTGACGGCAGCCTCTCCTTCTGTTCTTTTTGGCGGCCCACGCGATTGCCCTGGTCCTGTTCGCCGGATGGGGAATCTACTGGGGCGGGCTTCCGGAGTTCAGGAAGGTGGGCATTATTGACTGATGGGGAGGCCGTTGCGTACTGCCTGGCGCCACAGGCCACAGCCTGTCTCAAGAGCAGTAGAACGGGCATCTTGCCCGTTCGCTCCCGGAAGGCGCCAGCTTCAGCATGAAGGGAGCTCTGAGCGCTTTTCACCCTCTCCTGACCTCTCCCATCGAGGGAGAGGAACTTTTGAGACAGGCTGGCCACCGTGCCTGTGAGTCCCGTTCTTTGAGACGGAGAGGTATTGTGCGAACGAGCCTTAATGGAGTGCGAATCGGAGGCGTTCTCCTCGTCGTTAACAGAATACGTCTGCCTTTGTTAAGAATCCATGGCTGACAGGCACGGCGGCCTGTCGTACCGGTTGTCCGCAACCCTGGCTTCAGATAATCGACCCATTAGCATGCCGTCTCTCCCACATCGCAAAAGACCCTCTGGGTCCAGCTCGCAAGATGAGGGTAGAGACCAGGTCAGGCGGGGCTGCCAATCCAGATTGACAGAGATGATATAATGTTCGTTGGCTGCGGTGCGGTGATTGCCGGACTTCTCCCCCTTTGCGAAAGGGCGAGGAAACGCGGATGCCGGTAAGGATGCGCCGTCTCAAATAAGCGGAAACGGAGGACAAACGACCGACGATGATTATCAAATCGGGCCCGACGACATTAAGGTCTTCATGTACCGGATATGAGCTGAGGGAGATGTTCGCGGTGGCCACCGAATGGCTGGAAAAGAATGCCGCCGCCATCAACGCCCTGAACGTTTTCCCCGTCCCGGATGGCGACACCGGCACCAACATGCTCCTCACCATGCGTTCCACCATGGAAGCGGCTGCCAGCGTTTCCGAAGATACCGCCTCTGCCGTCGCCAGGGCCATTGCCCACGGCGCATTGATGGGCGCCCGGGGAAATAGCGGCGTGATCCTTTCCCAGATATTAAAAGGCGTAGCCGAGGGCTTTGGAGGGACCGCCTGTGTGACGCCGGTGGACCTGGCCAATGCCCTGGAAAAGGCCTATCAACTGGCCTATAACGGCATCAGTAAGCCCAAGGAAGGCACTATCCTCACCGTGGCCAAAGACGCTGCGGCGGCGGCCAGGGCTACGCTCGCCAGAGACGGCCATGACCTGGCATCCCTGATGGACGTGGTAGTGCGTGAAGCGCAGGCCTCGCTGGACAGGACGCCCGAATTGCTGGACGTGCTGAAACAGGCGGGGGTGGTTGACGCCGGGGGACAGGGACTGGCCATAATGCTGGAAGGGATTCTGGCCTATCTAACGGGAAGGGGCGACCAGGTCCGCATACTGGAAACCAAGTTCCCCGGCGCCACCCAGCCGGCCCTCAAGGCCGCTCGCTCCGCCCACGAGGCGGAGGGGGTTTATGGCTACTGCACAGAGTTCATCGTTAAGGGCAAGAAGCTGGACCCCGAACGTATCAGGAAGAAGATTGAGACTAGAGGCGACTCCATCGTGGTGGTGGGAGATGAGGAGGCGGTCAAGGTCCACATACACACGGTTGATCCCGGGGCGGTGATGCACACCTGCATCCGCCTCGGCTCGCTCCACGACTTGAAAATCCAGAACATGGACGACCAGAACAAGGAATTCCTCCAGATGCGGGGCTCGAAAGTCCCGGAGGCCAACATCGCCGTGGTCGTGGTGGCCGCGGGCGACGGGTTGGAAAGCATCTTTCGCAGCCTGGGAGCGACGGCCATCGTGACCGGCGGCCAGACCATGAACCCCAGCACCCAGGAAATCCTCCGGGCCATCGATACCGTCCCTTCGGGGAAGGTCATCGTGCTACCCAACAACAAGAATGTGGTCCTGACCGCGCAGCAGGCTGCTTCCCTCGCCAGGAAGAATGTCAACGTTCTGCCCACGCGTTCTATCCCCCAGGGGATCGCTTCGTTGATCGCTTTCAACATCGAGGTGGAGCTGGACAACAACGTGGCGGAAATGGAGAAAGCGCGGCGGCAGGTGAAGTCCGTGGAGATAACCCGGGCGGTGCGCGGGGCGAAGCTCGGCGATATCGAAGTCAAAGAAGGCGCTTATATCGGGCTCATCGACGGCGATTTGAAAGTTGCCGCCGGCAGCCTGGACCAGGCCCTGGAGGATTCGCTGCGGGAGGCCAGAGTGGAAAAGGCCGAAATCATCACTCTCTACCACGGGGCGGAGGTGAGGCCGGAAGACGCGGAAAACCTCAGTCTGTCCCTGCGCAAGAGCAACCCCGGTTTACAGGTGGATGTCATCAAAGGCGGCCAGCCCCACTATGCCTATATCATATCCGTGGAATGAGTAGAACGCTGCGCAACCTCCCCCTTTTTCAAACTGATCCTTACTCACATCTCCAGGGCTGGACACAGAGCGTCTCTTGAGATGTGGAACATAGGCGCAGCCAAAGGTTTGATTGCTCCAGGCGAGGTTGCGAATAACCGGTACCACCCCGATCCATCGGGGCCTGTGAGCGCTGGATCTTGAACAAGGCAAACT
>JACQUA010000144.1 GCA_016210565.1 Chloroflexota bacterium | reverse complement strand
GCAACTATGTATAATTAATTAATGCGTTCGTATTAGTGTGCGTTTTATTTGACATTTCCAAGCCTGCGATGGAGGTCTTATTCTGGGTAGTGCGATAGATGAAATTAAAGGCTTTGCTGATAAAGCCAGGGAAAATATTCAATAGTTCAATACCATCAGAGCCGATTTGGTAGAAAGTGGTTTTTGCAGGAACGCCAACTATTACATTGAAGGAGATGAAAATGAGTAGAAGTCTGCTAGTGGCAATCAGCCTGTTCTTTTTCTGGTCCCTTATGGCCATTGCTTGTACTCGCCAACCGGGGCTCACTCCCGGGCCTACGACCGTACCCGTCGGTTCAGAATCACCGGTGAAACCTGCCTGGGAACAGGGTTGGGACAAAACGGTAGAAGCCGCTAAACGGGAGGGATCAATCGTCGTATATACCGGTGCAGGCACTAATGAAATAGCAGCCTTACGAACGGGTTTGGGGAATGCATATGGGATTAGCATCGACTCCGTAACAGGAAGAGGGGCTGAGCTGACCGAGAAACTTTTGAGAGCACGAGGGGCGGGTCTGTTTTTGGCCGATGTTCTTATGATAGGATCATCGACGACACTGACCCTGAAAGGAGCGGGGGTCCTGGCCCCATTGAAACCCCTGCTAGTCTTGCCGGAGGTTGTGGATCCCAAAGTCTGGTATGGCGGTAGCCATATTTATGGCGATAATGAGGGCATCTATACGCTGCAGTGGAACTCTTTTCCAGATGCAAGCACAGTTGTTAATACCGATTTGGTCAAGCCAGGGGAGATAACATCCAACCGGGACTTGCTGAACACAAAGTGGAAAAGGAAAATAGTGCTCAACGACCCAACCATAGCGGGCAAAAGTCAGCAGTGGTTTCAAATGGTTTCCAGGCATTTGGGCATTGAATTTATGCGGGAATTTGCGAAGCAGGAACCTGAAATAAACAGGGATCAGAGGCTACAACTAGAATGGGTGGCCCGAGGGAAATACCCTATACTCGTAGGCGCAGACACGAATGTACTCGCTCAACTTATACGCGCAGGCGCACCCTTACAACCCGTTATAGCCCCTGATCCTTTGTTGGCCAGTACTAATAGCCAACTCTCATTTCCAAGCAAGGGCCCCGCTCCTAATGCAGCTAAAGTGTTTCTCAACTGGTTTTTGACCAAAGAGGGGCAAACTGTTGCCAGTAAGGCCTTTTCAATACACAGTTCCAGACTGGATGTTCCTACCAACCATTTAGATCCCTATCTTGTACGTCAGCCCGGATTGATCTATGAAAATGCCGTTCATGAGGACGTGGTGTTGGCACAGCCCGAAGCAGCCAAGCAGGCAGCGACCATCTTTGGTCTCGGCAAGTAACAGGTGAGGTTATAACTCAGGACGTTGGTACACGGAAATGTGTGGCTTAGTGTGCAGGGCGGCGACCAGGCTGCACGGGCTGAACTTACGCACACCGCTCGTCACCAACTCACGGATCGACAAAACTGCACACTAAAGTATGCCTATGTTGCTGAAGCTGGCAAGTCCCCTATGTATGAAATTTCTGGCGGCCTCATGCTGGGTAATTCAATTTCTGATGAATATTTCAAAACATCTCAAAAAAAGCTCGTACCCTGGCGGGGTGATATACTATGAACTAGAATTAGCCTAATACAAAGGCAATAATAAAAGCCGTATCGTCGGTGATAGTATGGGAAAGAGAACTTTCACCGCAAAGGACACAAAGGAGCGCAAAGGGGAAAACGGAGACTGAATCACGAGCCTCTGCGACCCTCGGCGTACTCTGCGGTAAAAGCGTCCCCTCTTTGTCGGCGTTACCGGCTGCGACATTATTTATTGCGTTTGTATTAGTTTATTTTGGGAAAACCAAACTGTTACAAAGAATGGATTAGGGGAAACAGGACAAATTATATGCAGGGAGCCATAGCGTGGCAAAAAGACTCGGGAAATTGGCCTTTCCAGTTGCCTGAGCTACTGATCGACCCGTCCAGGACAGGACTGTTGATTGTAGATATGTCAAACTTTTCCGAAACCGCGGCGAAAGTGGTGCCAAATAACATAAAACTGCTGAATTTCTTCCGCGAAAACAAACTGGTGGTCATGTATTGTCTGGTGGGCTCACTACTTCCCGACGCGAGGGACGTCCACTTGAAGCGCCGTTTGACGTGGCAACGGAAAAGTGGAACTCAACCGCTTACTCTTTGTCCCAAAGGAAGCTTCGATTATGAAGTGGTGGAAGCATTGAGACCCTTGCCTGCAGAACCCGTAATTGATAAGAACTCCCGAGGCGCTTTCAATTCTTCTGTTATTGACCACTATTTGCGAGCCATGGATGTTCAGAACCTTGTAGTTACTGGCGTAGGCACATCAGCTTGCGTGGAGGGCACAGCCAGGGATGCTGCGGACAGGGGTTATAACGTAATCCTGGTGTCTGACGCTTGTAACGGCAGCGATAGAGACCAACACCGGGTTACTCTGCACACCTTTCCTCGTTTTTTTGGAGCGGTAAAGAGCACCGCCGAGATTATCGCAGACCTGTCTGGCCTGCTTGCGAAAAGAGCCCCCTGTGTAAGGGAGTTGACCAGATGAGAGGGAAAATACCCTGGGATAAAGAGCGAAAGGGCGCCTATACTCTCCGGGAGTGGGAAATTGACCCGGTTTGTTCAGCGTTGCTCATACTGGACATGCAACGCGGCTACATTGACCCAAATGAGGGCGTAGGAAAGGTCCTTAAGCAAAGCTACCCTGAGATACACCACTACTATTACGATCGCATACGACAGGTAGCTTTGCCCAACATCCTCAGACTACGAGACTTTTTCCGCCAGCACCACCTGGAAGTCTTTTACACTCGCCTGGGTTTTCAACTACCTGAAGGCCGAGACCTCCCGGAATGGAGCTGGAAACGAGCCCTTCTGCGTCACTATCACGAACAGGAGTCCTGCCTGTTTTACAAGGAAACCCGGGAGTACGAATTGGTAGAGGAATTGCAACCCCTTCCCGGCGAGCTGGTGTTGGATAAGAACTCGCTGAACCCTTTCAACTCCACGCCTTTGAACCAGTTATTGAGGAATATGGGTCCGGAGAACCTGGTCATAACCGGAGTGCTCACTAATGCCGCCGTGGAAAGCACAGCCGGGGGCGCCGGCGATATGGGCTACAACGTGATGGTGGCGGAAGATGCCTGTGCTGCCTACAATAGGGAAGACCACGAGAACCCGCTGCGCTCCACCAATTTCTATGTAGTCAAGACCACCGACGAGATTATCAACATTCTTGCACCATTGTTAGTCCCTCAAAAATGAAGTCTTGCGCGAAACGGAAAGAAAAAATCCTGAATCCGAATCTCTAAACTCTAAACAAATCCGAATACCGAAATTCGAAACCTCTGAGGAATTACGACATGGGCGAATTTCGAAACTCAGGTCGGTGTGACCGATTCGGATATTTGAACATTGGCATTTTGAATTTGTTTAGGATTTCGGATTCCCGCCTTCACGGGAACGGATTTAGTGCTTCGGATTTTAGCTCCGGCTTGTCCGGGTTAGGGTCTCCATAAGGTCTCTGTTTTTGTTTCATAGTTTGTTCAACAGCCTCCTTGTCTATGCCCATCATTTTGCCCCGGGAAAGGATGGGCACTTCCTATGAGAGCGCCGGGGTTGAAGTGCCAGCCGACGGTCTGGATCCCGCTACACAGTGTCCACCGGAGATAAAATATGTTACCCAAATGGATACAGGTCATTTGGAAAATGACAACGACCTGAGAAAAGAAGTTACAAAGATATTCCCGGACTACTCGAAATAGTAAGAGCAGCTCTAAAAGAGGCAACGTAACATAAAAAGTAAAGGACGGATCATGGGACCAACCGAGTACGTGGCTAGCTGGATCGTTAACACCAAATATGAAGATATCCCTGCCCAGGCTAAGCGGGTGGCCCAGGAAACGGCTTTCGATTGTCTGGGCGTGATGCTAGCGGGTTCAGCGCAGCCACTGGGCCGCATCATCATGGGCTATGTCCAGGAGCAGGGCGGGAAGTCTGAAGCGACGGTTATCGCCACGGGGCAGCGCCTCCCCGCCTCTAACGCGGCCTTTGTCAATGGGACGCTGGGCCATGCCCTGGACTACGATGACTGGAGCGGCTTTTCCCATTCGGCTTCGATTCTGCTGGGCACCCTGCTGGCATTAGGCGAGAAAACCGGCGCCTCAGGGCGGGACATCGTGGAGGCATACATTATCGGCCATGAGGCCGGGGAAGCGGTAACCCCCCGGGGAAAGGTGGAAGGGTATCCCTTCCATAAAATGCCGGTATCCGGGAGAATCGCTGCCTCGGCGGCCTGCGCCAGGCTACTCAAGCTGGACAAAAAGCAAGTGCAGATGGCGCTGGGAATTGCTGGTTCCATGGCCTCGGGAGTGAACCACAACCACGGCACCATGTCCAAGCCGCTCCACGGCGGCCTGGCGGCTCGCGATGGCGTGTTAGCGGCAGAGTTAGCGTCGCGGGGCTGGACGGCCGGAGAAAGTATCCTGGAGCACCCGAGCGGCTTTCTTGAAGCCTTTTACGGCAGTGGGGAGAATGCGGCAGTTCTGGTAGAACGCCTCGGCAATCCCTTCCGTATCCAGGACATGGTAGTAATCAAGAAATATCCCTGCGGAGGCGCGAATCATTACACAATAGATGCGTTGCTGGAACTGATGAGGGAGCACCACTTCGATTACCGTGACGTCGAAGAAGTGGAGGTGCAACAGGCTTATTACTCCCACTACATTGATCCCATATACGAGAGGCCCCGCACCGGCCTCAACGGCAAATTCAGCATGAAGTACAATGCCGCGGCCACCCTTGTGTTCGGGAAAATAGATATTGATACCTTCACCGAAAGAGCTATTAGCGACCCTCGCATACAGGAAACGATGGACAAGGTCCGCATACGCGTATTGTCCAAATGGGAGATAAGCGAGGCAAATATGGAACGGCGGTGGCCGGGTGGGGGATCGACCGGCAGTTCGGGCAAGCCTGTGGTGGTCCGCCTGAAGAACGGGAAAATTCTTAGCAAGGTGATCCCGCCGGACAAGATATTAGGCGGCCAGAAGAACCCGTGGGGCTTCGATAACATCCGGGCCAAGTTTGAAGCCAATGCCCGGTTGGTCCTGCCTGATCACAAGGTCCGGGAAGCGGTGGGGGTATGGTCGAAGCTGGAGGAGATCAGGGATATCCGTGAGGCTATTCCCTGCGTGGTAGTCTGAAGCGGGTTTACCGAGACGATCTAACTAAGGAAGTGTCCTCAGATAAGTTGAACAATAAACCACGAGATTGACGCAAGATTCTCACGAGATTGGCTTACCCGACCTTTTCATTTAAATCTGGTGTTCATCTGGTGAAATCTTGTGGTTCCGTTTGTGAAATGTACCGTTCATCAAGCTAATCGTAGACAATTGCTGAAGTTTCTTATTTTGGGAGGAACGAGAATGCAGAAACTGGTAACCGTGGTAGCATTGGCGCTGGCCTTCTTACTTGTGGTGCCGGCTTGCGCTCCGAAACAGGAAGCCGTTCGGACGCCGGGGATTGCACCGGCGGAATCCGGGGCGGCGTCATCAGCGAAACCCGCCTGGCAGCAGGATTGGGAAAGGACTGTGGCCGCGTCCAAACAGGAGGGGGTGGTCAGTATCTACACGCCGGCCGGCGCCGCTCAAAATGGACCAATACGCGATGGTTTTATGCGGGCGTATGGAATTGATATTGAATACATATCAGGAAAGGGGGCTGCGTTAAGGGAAAGGTTAACCAGAGAGCGGCGGGCCGGTTTATATCTGGTAGATATATTCTTCGGGGGCGCCAGTAGCTTTATTACCGACCTTATGCCCGAGGGAGTATTCGAACCGTTGAAACCACAACTGGTGCTGCCGGAGGTATTGGATCCCACGGTCTGGTATGGCGGCAATCACATGTATATAGATAGGGAAGGGAGCTACGTGATCGCGTTGTCCTATTCCCCCCGTTGGGACGTGGCGGTCAACACCGACTTGGTCAAGCCCGACGACATAAGAACAAACAAGGACTTGCTCAATCCGAAGTGGAAAGGCAAGATTGTGATGGATGATCCAGCCATAAGCGGCACGGGACAGAGGTGGTTTCAAATGACTTCCAGGGCTTTGGGCTACGACTTCATGCGCGAATTTGTCAAGCAGGAGCCCCAGTTGACAAGGGACCTCCGGCAACCGGTGGAATGGGTAGCCCGGGGAAAATACTCCGTGGTCGTCGGGGCCAGCGCGGCTATTGTCGCTGAATTTATGGGTGCAGGCGCGCCGGTAAGATACATTGAAACGTCTGATGTGGTCTCCGCCGGCAGCTTCCATCCGATGGGACTGATGAACAAGGCGCCCCATCCCAACGCGGCAAAGGTATACATCAACTGGCTCTTGACCAGGGAGGGCCAGACCGTTCACAGTAAGGCCTACGCCATGCAGAGCTCCAGGCTGGATGTCCCGACAGACGGATTACCTCCTGAGATGGTACGGCGGCCCGGAGTAACCTATTTGAACGGCGATTCAGAAGAGATCTTGCTGGACCGTCCCGCGGCGGAAAAGGAGGCGCAGAGGATCTTCGGTGCTCTTCTTAAATAGAGGTTGTCTTTTAAGGACTGGCAACTCTTTCCGGAACTCCGATTAAGTGCGCTCATCAACCGCCTGCGAACAAAACGAGCCGACAATAGAATTCAATCACCCATGGGCCGATGGCGCGCCATGAAGGATGAAAATGTCATTCTGAGCGAAGCGAGCGCAGCGAGCGTAGTCGAAGAATCTTTCGGGCCGAGGAGCGGGACGAAAGACCCTTCGACTACGCTCAGGGTGACATTTTCGTAGCCATTTGACATAGGATCCGACATGTGGAACACACCCGGGAAACTCGTCTACGAAACGCTGGCGGAGGTGGTCCATCCGGGACACTCGGCCCTGATAGTAATAGACGTCCAGAATGACAACGCTTCGCCCAGAGGCTGTCAGGCTTTGAATGGTCGGGACATTTCGTGGATCAGAGAAGCAGCCCTGCCGAATATAAAACGGGTACTGGCCAAGGCCAGAAAGCTTGGCATTATGGTCATCTTTGCCAGGAATACCAGGACTGCAGACGGAACTATTGAGTCAGGGCCAAGGCTTCGCTATCGCGGCAAGAGCTCCGGTGCTAGTGGATTGCCGAATCATAAAATCGAGGGCACCTGGGGACATGAGGTCCTGGATGAGTTGGAACCGCGACCGGGGGAGCGGCAGATAACCAAATACCGTTCCAGCGCCTTTATCGGGACTCCCCTGGACCTGGTCTTGAGGGGCAATGGCATCGAATCAGTCGTGGTCGCTGGTGTGGTCACCGAGTTTTGTGTGCTGGCGACCGTTAACGATTTGCTGCACTATGGCTACTACGCGGTGGTACTGAGCGACTGCGTCGCCAGTAATAATCCTAAGCTGCACGAAGCTGCCCTCCTCATTATGTCTCATCGGTGCGATGTCAGTACCTCGGCTGAGCTGCTGGAGATATGGCAGAAATCGGAAGAGAAACTCCTAAATCCGAATCTATAAACGCTAAACAAATTCCAATACCCAAAACTCCAAACCACCAGGGAATTCCGATATGCGTGAATCTCGAAACTCATGCCTGATCGGGACCGGTCAGGACATTTGAACATTCGTCTTTTCGAATTTACTCAGAAGATAGGCCGTCTTTGCGAGTCCCGATTCCGTCGGGACGAGGCAATCCTCTGGTTGGCTGGACGTCCGGTCCGCGTTGCTGACTCTCGCACGGAGGAGATTGCTTCGTCATCCCGATGAAATCGGGATTCCTCGCAAAGACTGACACAGAACGCTAGAATGCCCGGCATTTCCGTACGCGGCACGACCGCCGGGTCCGGTAGGCACAGGTTTAACCATGTTGGAGGGCGAACCAGAATGAACAGAAGTCTGATGGCGATAGGCTTTTTCATTCTCCTGTCAGGCGTGGCGCTCGCTTGCACCAGCGGACAGACCCCTGCGGAGCAACGTGCTTCCACGCTGGCAGCGACTAAGCCGGAAGCATCGGCCAAACCGGCCTGGGAACAGGACTGGGAGCGGACGCTCAAAGGCGCCCGGGACGAAGGCCGGCTGGTAATTTATACCGGGTACGGGTCTGATTTCCGGCAGGCCTTTGGCGACGCCATGAAAACGAAATACGGAGTAACTCTGGAAGCAGTGGCCGGCAGGACCGAGGAGGTGATGGTACGCCTGGCGAGGGAGCAGCAGAACAGGGTTCATAACGGGGATGTGGCCACTCTTTCGATCAACTACCTCCCGATCTTGAAGCGTGATAACCTGCTTCAACCTATGGAACAATTGCTGGTCCTGCCGGAGGTGGTAGACGCGAAGGGGTGGTACCGGGAGCAAATTGTCTGGCTCGACCCCGACGAAAAGACCACGGCGACGTTCCGTGAGGCCGTGAATCCACCATGGGTGATCAACACCGACCTGGTCAAGGCCGGGGATCTGAAGTCGTGGAATGATTTGCTGGCGCCGAGCTGGAAGGCAAAAATTCTCATGAATGACCCCACCCTCACCGGCGGCGGCCAATCGCTGATCATCTGGCTGGGCTACAGCATAATGGACTGGGATTTCGTCAGGGCGCTGTTGAAGCAGGAGCCCAACGTGCAAAGGGACAACCGTTTGATGGTGGAGTGGGTGGCGAGGGGAAGGTATCCCATTCTCCTGGGGCCCCGGAAAGAGGAGCCATTCCAGTTCATGCAGGCCGGGGCGCCGATCAAGTTCATGGTCCCGAAGGAGGGCACGTACTTGGCGGTGGGTGATGGGGCTGTGGCGCAACTCAGGACCAGCCCGCACCCTAACGCGGCCAAAGTATTCATTAATTTCTTGCTTGGCAGGGAAGGGCAAACTATCATGGCCCGGACCAGCGGTTACGAGAGCTCCAGGGTAGACATTCCCACCGATTACCTCGATCCTGCTACGGTGCGCCAGCCAGGAGTGAAATACGTTTCCCAACTCGATGCAGGTTTCCGGGAACAAGAGCTTGAACTCAGGAAAGAGGCGGTAAAGATATTCGAGGCGTATTTGAGGAAGTAGGCTGGGGGTTCCCGGCTGTGCTTCTGGTAACTGTGCGTGACTAGCTTTGCTTTCATCAACGGGACCACGAGATTTCACCGGACGAACACCAGACTTGGGTAAAGAGGTTGTTGGGTATGAAAATCTCGTGAAAATCCTGTGTTAATCTCGGGGTTTTCATTGTTCCAATTGTTCGAGGGCCGTTCCTCAGAACCCGTTTCGCACTTGGAATCTGGCATTTGGCCCTTTCGACTAAGGAGGCTTAATGAGTCAAGAGACAGTGTCCCTATACGCCGTGGGGGACGTGGCCCCCCGGCGCGACAATCCGGAATCCATCTTCGCCCTGGCGAGGCCGGTCCTGAAACAGGCGGACATCCTCTTCGGCCAGGCCGAAAACGTGTTCTCCGAGACCGGGGAGCCGCAGGTGCACACCTCCAGCCGTCCGGCCCACCCCTCCAACATCGCGGCCCTCACCAGTGTGGGCTTTCACGCGATGTCGGTGGCGAGCAACCATTCCCTGGACTGGGGCAACGAACCGCTCCTCCGGAGCATCGACCTCTTGAGAAAGGCGGGCATCGCGGTGGCGGGCGCGGGTAGGAACATCGATGAAGCCCGCCGCCCGGTGATTGTTGAGCGGAAGGGTACCCGGGTGGCTTTTCTGGCCTACTGCTCTGTCTTGCAGAGGGGATACGAAGCCAGGGCCGATAAGCCGGGCGCGGCGCCACTGCGGGCCACCACGGCCTATGAGCAGGTCGACTGGCAGGCGGGGACTCCTCCCAGGGTGCTGAGTTTCTGCAACCGCGAGGACCTGGAGAAGATGGTGGATGATATCAAAAAGGTCAGGCCTCTGGTCGACGTGGTGGTCGTGTCGATGCACTGGGGGGTCCATTTTGTGCCTTCGATCATCGCCCGGTACCAGAAGGAGGGGGGCTACGCCGCCATCGACGCCGGCGCCGACCTGGTCCTGGGCCACCACGCCCACATCCTCAAGGGGATCGAGGTGTACAAAGGTAAAGCGATCTTTCACAGCCTGGGCAATTTCGCCTTCGACCTCGGCCCTCTTGAAAAGCTGCACCGGAACTCCGCCTGGCAGATTTACCGCTGGGAGGCAGACCCGGAGTACCCCTTCTACCTGTTTCCGAAGGATTCACGGAAGACAATGGTGGCCAGGTGCGTCATTTCCGGGAAGAAGATCGAAAGGGTCGGCTACCTCCCGGCCCTGGTCAATAAGCAATCACAGCCGGAGATACTGCCGCGGCCCGACCCCCGCTCGACGGAGGTGTTCGACTATGTGAGTTGGATCAGCAAAGACCAGCGGCTCGATACCAGGTTCTTCCGGGAGGGTGATGAGGTGGTGGTCCAGTAGGACAGGCGTCCCTGCCTGTCCACAAGAACGAAACAGGCGTCCCTACCTGTCCGCCAGGACGCGAAAAGAATGCGACAGGCACGGAGGCCTGTCGTACCGGTCGGTAGGACAGGCGTCCCTGCCTGTCCGCAAGAACGCGAAAAGAACGCGACAGGCACGGAGGCCTGTCGTACCTGCCGAATTTTAAGGAGGAATTATGAGCAATCAAACCGGCCCCGAAACGGTGATAGTCCACGCGGTGGGTGATGTTACTCCGAGACGAATCGAATACAAGGAGCCGCTGGAATCGCTTTTTGCGATGGTGCACCAGAAGGTGAAGCAAGCGGACATAGCCGTCTGCCAGTTGGAGGCGAACCTCTCCACGCGGGGCTGTTTGCAATACCGGAACCACACCACGTGGTACGGCAGGGTCCATCCCGACAACGTCAAGTCCCTGATACACGGGGGTTTTGGCGTCGTGTCCCATGCCAGCAACCACTGCTTCGACTACGGTCCGGAGTCACTGCTGGAAACCATCGAAGTACTGCGCCGCAATAATCTGCAGGTCATCGGAGTGGGGAAGGACCTGGCCGAAGCGCGACAGCCGGCGATCGTGGAGCGGAAGGGAACGAAAGTGGGTTTCCTGGCGTATAATTCCGTGCTGCCGGTCGAGTTCGAGGCCCGGGATGGAAAGGCGGGATGCAATCCTATCAGGGTCTCGACCTACTACGAAGCCCAGGAGTACCAGGCGGGCACACCGCCGCGGGTCATCACTATTCCCCTGGAAGAAGATGTCCGGGCGATGGAGAAAGACATCTTGGAATTGCGGAAGCAGGCGGACGTGGTGGTGGTGGTGATGCACTGGGGCATACATCACATAGCGGGGATGCTCGCGATGTACCAACCCGTGGTGGGCCACCGGGCCATTGACGCCGGGGCGGACCTCGTCGTGGGACATCATGCCCATCTGGTAAAAGGCATCGAGGTCTACAAAGGGAAGGCCATCTTCTATAGCCTGGGCAACTTCGCCCAGGAAACGCCCCATCACCTGACACCGCCTCCGGGGGTGCACGCCCGGGCCATGACTGGCAGCTACCGCAAGTGGCAGGCGGAACCAGGGTGGGAGCGCTACCAGGGCCCTCCGGACAAGCGGTACACCATGATGGTCAAATGCGTCATCAACGGGAAGGCGGTGCGGAGGGTAACGTTCCTGCCGGGGTGGGTCAACGAGCGCAGCGAACCGGAGATATTGTCCGCGAGCGATTCACGATTCGGGGAGGTGGCGGGTTACATTGACGGCTGGAGCAAAGAGATGGGCACTGCCCTGGCCGTCGAGGGAGATGAAGTCGTCGTTTGTGACTCAGCCAGGAAATAGGAATGCAGAAGCGTGGAGATGTGACCGGACAGACCGGCTCAGGTGACACCGTCGTAATCTGCGGGGTCGGGGACGTCAGCCCGAGGCGCGCCGACTATGGAGAAGCTCCCGAATCTCTCTTTTCCCTGGTGCACGAGAGGATCAAAGAGGCGGACATATCTTTCTGCCAGTTCGAAAAGATTCTCTCGAACAGGGGATGTCTTCAGTATCAGGAGTCGCCGACATGGCGGAGCCGGGTCCGTCCGGAAAACGTCAGAGCGGTGGTCTTTGCCGGCTTTGATGTGGTCTCCCATGCCAGCAATCATTGCTTCGACTTCGGACCGGAGGCGCTGGTTGAGTCGGTTGAGCTCTTGAGGAGTAACGGCATTTGGGTGGTTGGGGCAGGGAAGGACATTGCTGACGCCAGAAAACCCGCTATCCTGGAGCGGAAGGGGACGAGGGTTGGTTTCCTGGCCTACAACTCGGTGCTGCTTCCCGAGTGGGAGGCTCGTGAAGACAAACCCGGCTGCGCGCCTATTCGGGTTTCAACCTACTACGAGGCCCAGGAATACCAGGCGGGAACGCCGCCGAAGGTCATTACTGTCCCCCGGGAAGATGATGTGCTGGCCATGGAAGAAGATATCCGCCGCCTGCGGGACCAGGTGGATATCCTGGTTGTTTCCATGCACTGGGGAATACATCACATCCCGGGGATACTGGCCATGTATCAACCAGTGGTGGGTCACCGCGCCATCGATGCCGGGGCTGACCTCATTCTGGGCCATCATGCCCACCTGGTAAAAGGAATAGAGGTGTACAAAGGACGGGTGATCTTCTACAGCCTGGGAAACTTTGCCTCGGAGATGCCGCGCCAGGCCAGACCCCCCGGGGTCTACAGCAAGGATGTTTCAACCACATACCAGCAAGGGCAGCAGGAGCGGCGAACGAAAGGGGAAGTAAGACCTCGAGACAGGCAGTATACCGTAATGGCCAGGTGCATTGCCATCGGGAAGACCATCACGAGCGTGTCATTCCTCCCGGGGTGGATCAATGAGCGCTCGGAGCCTGAACTGTTGTCCCGAAAGGATCCTAGATTCGATGAAGTGCTGCGCTATGTCGAATGGTGGTGCGGAGAGCTAGGCACCGGCCTGAAAGTGGAAGGAGATGAAGTAATGATTCATTGCGAGTGACCAAAACGGAAGGGAATTCCTGATACAGACGGACAAAACTTGTGATGCGTTTACCTCAGAGAAACAGAGGGCACGGAAAACTTTCGTGACTAACAAACAGTGCCTGGTTCTATGCTTCGTCTTCTCCGTGTTCTCGGCGTCTCTGTGGTGAAACCTGGAGGTCAAAATGCAGAAACTGATTATCTTCATGATCATCTTTGCCTTAACAATGGTCCTCGGACAGGCTTGCGTCCCGCAGTCGCCTGCCCAGACACCCCCCGTTGCGGCGGTCACGGCGGCGCCGGCCGCGAAGGCGGCCTGGGAGACCGAGTGGGAGGCGACCCTGGCTACGGCCAAAAAAGAGGGACAGGTCAACATTTATTCCGGGTATGGCCCCGAGTGGCGGGATGCCTTCGCCGAAGTCATGGCCAGGAGGTATTCTATCGTCCTGGACTCCTTTTCCGCTAAGACGGACGAGGTTATCGAACGGGTGATGACGGAGCAGAGGTACAAGACCTACAACGCCGATCTCCTGCCGGTCATTTCCTTGAATACTTTTCTGGGATCGGTCAAGCCCGCCGATATCCTCCAACCCCTGGACCGGGCGCTCATCCTGCCCGAGGTCACCGACCCGAAGGCATGGTGGAGGGGTAGGCTGACGTGGTTCGACCCGGACAGGAAGACGGTCCTGGTAATCCGTGAGTTTGTTTCGCCGCCGATGGTGGTCAATACGGACATGGTCAAACCCGGGCAGTTGGAAACGTGGGAGGACCTGTTAAACCCGAACTGGAAGGGAAAGATAGTCCTGAGCGATCCCACCACGACCGGCGGCGGGAGGTCGCTCATGATCATGCTGGCCTATGGCATGAGGGACTGGGACTACATCCGGGCGCTGGTAAAACAGGAACCTATCCTGTCGAGGGATAACCGCCAGATGGTGGAGTGGGTGGCCAAAGCCAAATACCCGGTGGCGATAGGGGCCAGCAAGGAAACGGTGACCCAGTTCCAGATGGCGGGGTCCCCGATCAAATACGTCAGCCCGCCTGGCGTCGGCTATTTGTCAATCGGAAGCGGGACTATTACCCAACCGAAGAACGCCCCGCACCCCAACGCGGCGAAGGTGTTCATCAATTTCTTCCTCAGCAAGGAAGGGCAGACCCTTTCCTCCAAACTGACCGGTTATCAGAGCGCCCGGGCCGACGTGCCGACCGATTTCCTGGACCCGGCAACCGTGCGGCAGCCCGGGGTCAAGTACGTTTCCGAGCTGGATGAGGGTTATCCGGAGAAGCTGCCCGAGCTGACCAAAGGGGTGCAGGACATATTCCGGGCCTATGCCAGCAAGTAGCGGCACGGCATGCCGCGCCCGCCTTCGCGGCGACCCTGGGGGTCGCCACGTGGTCTTCGTCAACGCATCAGCGGGGGGGAGCACATGGACTATCTCGATGCCGTAGAGGAAGTCCTTGAGAAGGCCTCGAAAACGAGACTGCCGGGCTACAGCACCGACGTGGTGTCGGCGGTGCGCCGGCAGTTTGCCAGACGCTGGAGGTGCGACTACAAGTTGATCATCCCCATCGAGCGGGCGCTGAAAGACTGTTTGAGCCTGTGGACTAAGGACCGGAAGCGGGAGATCTGGGAAAGCACGGAGACCGGCTTCGAGAGCGACGTTGACTGCGACGACATCCATGAGTCCGGTATCGACATGGACTTAGAAGGGGAGTTGATGTATCACATCCATGGACGTGCTGGGGCCGCCCGGCCGGGACGATGATGATAATGGGGGCGGGGGTTTTGATTGGACCCGGGTTCCGGGGTTTGCAGTCCCGGTCGGATTGAATGAGGGCCGCTGAATGTGGTACATTTTGGGGCGCGCGATCTTCCCGGTCGAGGTGACACGTGAAAGATAGATACACACCTCTGCAGGGCCGGTATCTGGCCTTCATCCATTACTATACCAAACTCCATGGCCGGGCACCTGCGGAAGCAGACATGGAAGGTTACTTCAAAGTTACCCCTCCTACCGTCCATCAGATGGTACTCAGGCTGGAGGCCCGCGGGCTGATCAGCCGGACGCCGGGCGAGAATCGGTCCATTCGCATCCTGCTGCCGGCGGAGGAAATCCCGGACCTGAAGTAGCTGCCTTGTTCTTATTCATGCCAGGCTGTGAGCCCAACGCCGGAACGGCGTTGCGCGCCGGGAGAGATGGATGTCGATGCTCCCTCTTGAAAATGGGTTGTTGAGTGTGTAATATTCAGGTTAAGGTACCACCGGCGCCCTGGCGGGCCATATGCCCGCTGGCATGGGCGCATCGAGGGTGCGAACCGCCTCAAGGAAACGTTGAACAATGTCTCTTGCTATAAACAAAGCCAGGCTCGACAATCTCGCCAGCGACATCTGGAAATCGGCTGAGCGGCTTCGCGGCAAGTTCAAGGCCTACGAGTACCAGAATGTTATCTTGCCGATCATCGTGATCCGGCGGCTCGAATGCGTGTTGATCAAGTGGCGGGAAGACAAACGAGCCGAGGTCTCGGCAAGACGCCCCGGGACCGCCGAGAAGGAACTGGACAGTCTGGTGAAGAACATGGAGGTCGGCAACGCCCCGTTTTCCAACAAGACGGACTGGACGCTGCGGAGGGTGTATGAGGAAGACCCGACGCTGCTCGAAGAGAACTTCCGCGCCTATATCAACGGTTTTTCCAAGAACGTCGAGGAAATCCTCGACAAGTTCGACTACCGCGACACGATCAGGAAGATGGTGACGAACAATCGCCTGGCGCCAATCCTGAACCAGTACAAGGAACTCGAACTCGGCCCGGACCATCTTTCCCCCCTGGAGATGGGCTACGTCTACGAAGAGCTGCTGCGGCGCTTCTCGGAACAGAGCGGCGAGGAAGCCGGAGAACACTTCACCCCGCGCGAGGTAATCCGGCTGATGGTGGAACTGCTGGACATCCCCATTCCTGACCGGCATATCTCTATTTACGACCCCGCCTGCGGAACGGGCGGCATGCTCTCGGTGGCTAAGGAGCACCTGTTGGACCGCGCCGCCACGCCGGAGGAAAAGGCCAGGGTGGAAACATTAGTCACCGTCGAGGGTCAGGAGCTTTCTCGACCGAACTACGCTATCTGTAAGGCGGACCAGCTCATCAAGGACGACAAGCTGGCCAGGGTGCTGCTCGGCAACTCCCTGATCCCCCACGATCCGCACGGCCGGGAGCCGGGCGACCAGTTCCCGGAGTCGAAGCACCGTTTTGATTTCATGCTCTCCAATCCGCCTTTCGGCGTCACCTGGGGCGGTAAGGACGGCTACGAGGGCGAGGCGCGGAAGCTCAAGCAGACGCGTTACCGGGCCGGCATGCCGCGGGTCAACGACGGCGCCCTGCTATTCTTGCAGACCATGCTGGCCAAGATGAAACCGGCGGACAGGGGGGGCAGCCGGATCGCCATTATCTTCAACGGCTCGCCGCTTTCGAATGGCGACTGCGGCTCCGGCGAGAGCGAAATCCGCCGCTGGATCCTGGAGAACGATTGGCTGGACGCCATCGTCATGCTGCCCGACCAGCTTTTCTACAACACTGGCATCTTCACCTATATCTGGCTTCTCCGGAACGAGAAGCCCGGTTCCCACCGGGGCCGGGTGATGCTCATCGATGCCCGGGGGCAGTTCGAGAAGGAGCCCAAGTCCTTTGGCAACAAGCGCCACCGCATGACCGACGCCCACCGCTCCTGGATACAGGAGCGTTACCGGCAGGGATGGGACCAGGGCTATGCCGATGAACGCGTCAAGCTCTTCCGGCGTCAGGACTTCGCCTACCACAAGGTGAACGTCGTCTTCTGGCAGTTGGATGAAAACGACCTGCCGGCGGTGATTACCGGGCCTTACGAAAAGGCCTTCACGGCCGCCAACCTGAAGAAGGAGCAGGAGTTCTACCAGAGCGACCTCACCTTCCGCATCCACGCTAAATCGGGTGACGAAGAGACGACGGAGACGCTGGTCCTGACGCCCGGTGGTGACGCCGCCGGGAAGCTCAAGCCGCTGTTGGCCGAAGGGCCGGAAATCCTGTCCGTCGAATGGACGCACCCCCACTACGTGGCGGACGACGAGTACATTCCATATGGCGAAGACATCCAGGCATTCCTCAAGCGCGAGATCGCCAAACCGATCATCCGGTGGAAAGACAGCCCGCAGCCCGGCTACGAAATCTTGCCCAACAAGTACTTCTACCGCTACCAGCCTCCCCCACCGGCGAGGGAACTGCTGGAGGAGTTCTGGGAGCTGGAAAAGGAAGCCGAGAAGTTGCTGGAGGGTCTGGGGTCGAGCGCGAAATGAGCAACCAACATGACAGCCTGCTCGACACGCTTCCGGCTGCATGGAACTTCGACCGGCTGAAAGATCTTGTCACGCTTCGCAACGACAAGACTGATGTCCCCAGCGTAGACGAGGATTATCTCGAGCTTGAGGACGTTGAATCCGGCACGGGGCAAATCTTGGGTCGGCGAAACACGCTCGAGGTTGAAAGTGCGGTCACGCTGTTCAAACGGGGGGACGTGTTGTTCGGCAAGCTGAGGCCGTACCTCGAAAAATATTACCAAGCCGAGTTCGACGGAAAGTGCACAGGCGAAATCCTTGCCTTCAAGCCAGAGCGAATAGCCGGCCGCTTCTTGTTCTACTGCCTTGGATCGCATTGGTTCATTGAACGATGTAACGCCCTTGCCTATGGCGCGAAGATGCCCCGGGTGAGTTGGCAAACACAGATGTCTCACTTGAACGTGCCCGTTCCCCCGCTCTGGGAGCAAGAGCGGATTGCCGCATATCTGGACGCGACTTGCGCAGCGATTGACGCTGCGGTGGCCGCCAAACGCCGGCAGCTCGAAATCCTCGACAGCTTGCGCAAATCCACGATCCAAACCGCTGTCACCAATGGCCTTGTTGAAGGTGTAACGTTAAAGCACGTAGACAATGAGGGAATTCGGAAGATTCCGGTGCACTGGCAGGCGGATCGAATGAAAGATGTTGTTGCGCTACGCCGCAAAAAGACCGACGTTATCAGTGAGCAAATGGATTATCTTGAGCTTGAAGACCTGGAATCTGGCACAGGCCGCATAATAAGCCGTGGTGATACTCTTGAGGTAGAAACCGCAGTGACGATATTCAATCGTGGCGACGTGCTTTTTGGGAAACTGCGCCCGTACCTCGAAAAATACTATCACGCGGAGTTTGATGGTAAATGCACAGGGGAAATCCTTGTATTCAAACCCGAACGAATCATCGGTCGCTTTCTCTTCTACTGTGTCGCTTCACCCTGGTTCATCGACCGGTGCAATGTGCTTGCCTACGGAGCAAAGATGCCGCGTGTCAACTGGCCGACACAGCTAGCGAAGTTCAACCTGCCGATTCCTCCCGCGAGGGAGCAAGAAGCAATTTGCCGCCTTCTTGATGGTAAACTGGGGCAAATCACTCGTCTCGTTGGGGCCATCAATGCTCAAATCGGTGCCCTCATCGCCTATCGCAAGTCTCTGATTCACGAGTGCGTCACCGGCCGGAGGCGGATATCTGAGGCGGATGTCGCTGCCGCCAGAGATCAGGCAAAAGTCCCGGTGGCGTGCGGCGGGGGAACAAAGGCCAATGGTTGAGCTTGACAGCATCACGGTCAAGGGCTTCAAGAGCATCGCTGCCATTGAAGGCCTGAAGCTGGGGGCGGTCAACGTGCTCATCGGCGCCAATGGCTCCGGGAAGTCGAACTTCATTGGAGTTTTTTCGTTCCTCCATGCTATCCGGGCAGGACAGTTGCAGGACTATGTCGTCAAGGCCGGTGGCGCGGAGAAGGTGCTGTATTTTGGTTCGAAGGTGACAAAGGACATGTACATCCATATCTCCTTCGAGGACAAGACAAACGAATACACGATTCACCTTCGGCCGACAGAGACCGATGAACTGTCGCCGTTCTTGGAGACGGTCTCCTACTGGAATAAGCTTTCTTACGATAGCCCATTGCCACAGAGGCTTTCCCCGGCTGGCAAAGAGGCCGGCATCAGCGTCCCGAGGCCTGCGGGGGTTGCGAAGTATGTGCGGGCCCACCTCGATAGCTGGCGGGTGTATCATTTTCACGACACCGGCTCCAGTTCGCCGATGAAGAAGAACGCGGACGTCAACGATAACCGCTTCCTCCGTCCCGACGGCGCGAACCTGGCGGCATTCCTCTACTTCCTGCGTGAGAAGCACGAGACTTCTTACAGCCTGGTCCGCCGCACGGTGCAGTGCGCCGCCCCCTTTTTTGATGATTTTCAACTGGCGCCGATGGAGCTCAACAGGGACAAGATCCGGCTGGAATGGCGGCACAAAGGTTCCGATGCCTACTTCGACGCCTCATCGCTGTCGGACGGCACACTGCGGTTCATGGCGCTGGCCACCCTGTTTCTCCAGCCGGAGAACTACCGGCCGTCGGTCATCCTGGTGGATGAACCGGAGCTCGGTCTCCATCCCTACGCCATTACTCTTCTTGCTTCGCTGGTCAAGCAGGCGGCATCAAAGACCCAGGTGATCCTGTCCACGCAATCATCCCTCCTGCTGGACCACTTCGAGGCCGGCGATGTGCTGGTGGCCGACCTCGTGAACGGAGCTACCGTGCTCAGCAGACTGGACCCGGAGCGGTTGAAGACGTGGCTGGAGGACTACAGCCTGGGGCAACTCTGGGAGAAGAACGAGCTGGGCGGGCGTCCTGCGGGAGAAACGACCTCATGCCCAGGTTATTGATTCACGTTGAGGGACAAACGGAAGAGACCTTTGTGAACGAGGTCCTTGCCCCGCACCTTTGCCGGAGCGGCTACACCGGGGTCAGTCCCCGGCTGCTGGGCAACGCCCGGCGGCGGGCCTTGCGCGGCGGCATCCGCGCCTGGCGCGAGGCGCGCAGAGACATCGTAAACCACCTGAGGGAAGACCCGGGCTGCCTGGCCACCACCATGGTGGATTACTACGGGCTGCCGCAGACCGGCGAGGGGGCCTGGCCGGGACGGGAGGACGCGGCCCGCCGGCCCTTCCCCGCGAAAGCCGCAACGGTCGAAAGGGCTCTGCTGAACGACATCCGCGCGGGACTGGACGACCGTTTCGATCCCCGGCGTTTTGTTCCCTACGTGATGATGCACGAGTTCGAAGGGATGCTCTTCAGCGATTGCGGGCATTTTGCGCGGGCAATCGGCCGCCCGGACCTGGGACCGCGGCTTCAGGCAATTCGGGACCAGTTCGCCACGCCGGAGGAGATCAACGACTCACCCGCGGGACACCCGTCGAAACGGGCGGAGGATCTGGTTCCCGGTTACCAGAAGCCTTTCCAGGGGCTCCTGGCTGTGATCGAGATCGGACTCGAATCCATCCGCGCTCAGTGTCCGCATTTCAGGGAGTGGCTGGAACGCCTGGAGGCCTGGCCCCGCTAAGGGTCCGCGATGGCAAAGAAAGCGCCGGAGATAACCTTTCAGGACCACGTCGCGCAGTTCTTGCAGGATGTGCACCACTACGGCGTGCTGGAACAAAGCGACATCACCGATGCGGACAACTGTATCTGCGAAAACCACCTCTGGGCTTTTCTGAAGGCCAGCCAGTCTGACACGCTCAAGAAGCTGGCGGAGGACTACGGCGCGGACGCGCGGGATGAAGTGTTCCGCGCCCTCCGCAAAGAGTTGCACTTCACGCCGCTCTGGATGATCCTGCGACAGGGGCTGAAGGTGCGGGGTCTGGAATTTCACCTCTACTACCCCAGGCCCCGTTCTGCCGGGAGCGCCGCGGCGGAGAAGTATGGGGAGAACCATATCACCTTCCGGCATCATTTCTATTTCGGCGGGACGAGCGAGGAGATCGACTTTGTCTTCTTCCTCAACGGCCTGCCCATCGTGGTCCTGGAGGTGAAGCACGAGAAGAACCAGACCGTGCACGATGCGGTAGCGCAATACGTCAAGCGGGACCATGCCAATAAGATATTCGTTCGCCCCTTCCTCTACCTGGCGGCCGACACCGGAGATGTCATGGCCGCGACGGACCCCCGACGCGCCGAGAATTTCCGCTGGCACAACACCGGCCTGACCAACCAGCCGCAGATGCCGGGGGAATACCCGGTGGAGTTCCTCTACCGGGAAGTGCTATCGAAAGACCAGTTGCTGGAGGCGCTGTCCTTCTTCCTGGTGTACGTTCCGGAGCGGAAGGGAGAGGAGGGCAAGCCGGAGCGGCCGGCTTTCACCATTTTCCCTCGCTACCACCAGAGCCGGATGGTGCGCAAGGTGGCCGGGGACGCGGCGGCGCATTTTGCCGCGACGGGCGACATCGGGCGGAAGTACCTTATCGCCCACTCCGCCGGCAGCGGTAAGACCCTCTCCATCTGCTGGCTGGCGGACCGGCTCCACAGCTTGTACACGGCAGGCACGAACGATAAGTTGGTGGACATGGTCTTCATCCTTACCGACCGAAAGTCGCTCGATACGAACATTCGCGAAGACATCGAGAAGTTCACCCACCTGAAGGACGTGGTGGGACTTGCCAGGAAGTCGGAAGACCTGCCGCGCTTCTTGAAGGGGCGCAGGCCAATCATCGTCACCACCCAGCAGAAGTTCGCCTGGGTCCTCGATGAGATTGAGAAGAACGCGGATATGAAGAACCTGCGCGTCGCGTTCCTGATCGACGAGGCCCACCGGTCGCAGGAAGGCCGGATGGCCGTGGCGATCCGGGTGCCCTTTCGTAAGGCTGAGGAGCCTGACGGGGAAGACGTGGTGGAGGACAGCCTGGACGACGAAGAAAGCATAGCGAAGGTCATTCGCGAGCACGACCGCAACCAGCTTTTCGTTGCCTTTACGGCAACCCCGGCTCCGGCCACGGTCACCCTGTTCGGCGACCCGTTCGACACCTACAGCGAAGCCGAGGCCATCGCCGAGGGCTACATCGTGGACGTGGCGGCAAGCGTGATCTCGTACAAGACGCTTTATAACCTGCACTGTGCGGTGGTCCCCAAGCCCGACGAGGAGGATGAGCTGTATCCGAAGGGGGTCGTGGCCAAAGCGCTGCAAAACGTGGCCTACCAGGACGACGGGCTGATTCAATACAAGGCAGAGGTGATGCTGCGCATCTTCGAGAAGGACGTCAGTCCGCTCATCGGGGGGCGGGCCAAGGCGATGGTCGTGGCGACGTCGCGCGTGGCTGGATTGCGGTACTTCAACATCATCAAGGAGAAGCTCAAAGAGCGCGGCGCCGGCTACAAAGTGCTGTATGCCTTTTCGGATTTCGTACATCCGGAGACCAATGCGGCTTTCAGCGAGCATGCCGTCAACGAACTCAAAGAGGGGGAACTGATCGAAAATCGCTTCGAAGGCGAGGACTACCGGCTGATGGTGGTGGCCAACAAGTTCCAGACGGGTTTTGACCAGCCCCTGCTGGCTGGAATGTTCCTGGACAAACCGGTCATAGGGCGCAACGCCGTGCAGACCGTATCGCGCCTGAACCGGAGCCACGCGGGGAAGGACCGCGTGGTGGTGGTGGACTTTACGAACAACGCCACGGCCATTCTGAAAGCATTCGCCATGTACCGAAAGGGAACGCCCTTCGTCCCGGACGAGCCGGACCCGGAGGTCTGTACGCGCCTGTACCGGCAAATTCTGGAGCAAGGCGTCTTCACGCAGGACGATGCCGCCGCCCTGATGAAGGTGCTGGTGGTCCCGGGGACGGACGCCCAGGTGCAGTTCATGGTCAACGGCCTGCGCGCTCGCTTCCAGACGAGATTGACCTCGGCGGAACACCGCAAAGAGTTTGTTTACCTGCTGGCCAGGTTCGTGAAGAGCTTCCATTTCCTCACGTGCTTCTTCACCTATTCCGGTGAAATCAGGGAGTTCGCGACTTTCGCCGATTACGTCGGGCCGCAGCTTGTCAAAACAGGAAGCGTGTCGGAGCTGATGAAGCAAATCCGGCAAACAGAGGTGGTCAGGGCGGCGGTGCAGTTCCAGGGGGAAGTCCACAGCGCCGCTGGAGTGGTCAAGCTCAAAGCGGGCGGAGGCAAGAAGGGGGCGGGCCCGCCGCCCAAGAAGGTCTCGGTCCAGGACATGATCGATCAGGTCCGGGCCAAATTCCAGATCAGCGACGAGGAAGCGCTGTATATCAAGCAGGTTACTGAAGAAAAGGCCGCGGATTCGGGCATTCGCGGCGTAGTGGAGGCCCACCGGGAGGATGTCCCGTTTCTTGAGGGCTCCTACAGGGGGCAGGTCCACGGGGAAATACAGACGAGGTACGATGTCCTGGGGCGCTACGAGGAACTGGCGGATATCAAGTACACAGAAATGGGCGGCATTTTTGACATCATGGCCGTGACCGTGATTCAAACCCACCTGGCGATGGCGGCGCTATGAGATGAGCAGGAAGATGAACGACATCCCGGAGCAGGACCGGCCGCGGGAGAAGCTGCTGCGGAACGGGGCAGCGGCGCTGAGCGACCAGGAGCTGCTGGCGGTGTTGCTGGGGAAAGGCACCCCGGCGGTGGACGTGATGACGCTGGCGGGCGAAGTGCGCAAGGTAATAGACGAGAAGGGGTTGGCGGTCCGGCCGGAGGATCTCACTGGTTTCGAAGGCATGGGCGAAGCCAAGGCGGCGTTGATCCTGGCGGCCATTGAGTTCGCCAGGCGCCGCATCAAACCCGAGGGGGTTAAGATCGAAACCCCGGCGGACCTCCTGCCGCACGTGCGGCACTACGCCGACCGCAGGCAGGAGCACTTTCTGTGCGCCAGCATCAACGGCGCCAACGAGATCCTGAACATCCGGGTCGTTTCCATCGGCCTGATCGACCGTTCGCCCGTTCACCCCAGGGAGGTTTTCGCCGATGCGCTGGCCGACCGCGCCTCGGCGGTCATCGTGGCGCACAATCACCCGAGCGGTGGCCTGGAGCCATCGTTGGCCGATGTTGAGATAACCGGTCAGCTCAAAGCGGCGGGGAACGTGGTGGGTATCGCCCTCCTGGATCACATCATCTTCAACCGGAGCGGCTATTTCAGCTTCCTCGAATCTGGTAAGTTGTAGACGAGATAGTGGCTGCGTGGTGGGTTGCCGGTCGCGGCGGGCGGGGGTGGTGCGGTTGAAAGGGTAGGGTCTTTGTGATATATTGAAAACGAAACTCAGGGCCACGTCAGTTCCAAGAAGGGCATCTGTTGTCCTTTCGTTTTCTTCTGTGGTTCGTCTACGGAGGGGTCGCATAGTGGTCTAGTGCGGCCGCCTGCTAAGCGGTTGCCCGGGGAAACCTGGGTCATGGGTTCGAATCCCATCCCCTCCGCCATCATGGATGTGGACGGTGTGAAGTGTGATGTGGGAAGTAAGAACTGAAAGGGCTGGACGGAGCGTTCGTGGATATCATGGCGCTGGACACGACGGATGGAATCATTCAGACCCGTTACGGCCGGGGGAAGGGGCAGGGTGGCCTGCCCGCGAAGTGATGGGCGGTCCGCGCCACGCGACAGGCACGGTGGCCAGGCGACAGGCACGGTGGCCTGCCCCGGGGACACGACAGGCACGGTGGCCTGTCGTACCGGTCAAGAAGGACCAAATTGGCTTCATACTATATCTGGACCATCGGCTGTCAAATGAACAAGGCAGACTCGGAAAGGGTCAAAGGCCTTTTCGATAGCTGGGGCCTGGCGCCGGCGCCGGACGTGCAGTCCGCGGATACCATCGTTCTCAATAGCTGCGTGGTGCGCCAGAAAGCGGAAAACCGGGTGGTCAGCAAAATAGGCAGCCTGGCTGCCCTCAAGAGGAAAAGGCCGGACGCTTCCATTATCGTTATCGGTTGCCTGGTGGACGGTCAGACGGATGAGCTGCGGCGGCTATATCCCCACGTGGACGCTTTTTTCAAGGCGGGCGAATACGGCGATATCGCCGCCTGGGGGGTGAGCAAAGGACTGGGGGGCGCGAATCCCCCTGTATCCCCCTTTGCGAAAGGGGGAAGAGATATGACATCCCTCTTTGCCAGAGGGAGAGAAGACCTGCCATCTCCCTTTGCGAACGGAGGAGAAAATCCCTCTGTATCCCCCTTTGCGAAAGGGGGAAGAGGTATGACGTCCCTCTTTGCCAGAAGGGGAGAAGACCTGCCATCTCCCTTTGCGAAAAGAGGAGAGAATCCCCCTGAATCCCCCTTTGAAAAAGGGGGACAAAAGGGGGATTCCCCGGTCGCCTACGTTCCAGTTATCCACGGCTGCGACAATTTTTGTTCCTACTGTATCGTCCCCTACCGGAGGGGCAGGGAAAAGAGCCGCCCGGCCGCCGAGATAATCTCCGAGGTCCGGGGCATGGCGGCGCGGGGGGTCAGAGAGGTCACGCTGGTGGGGCAGAACGTGGACTCCTACGGACATGACCTGCCGGAACCTGCCGACCTTGCGGTCCTGCTGCAGGAGCTCAACGAGATCGAAGGGCTGTACCGCCTGCGCTTTTTGACATCCCATCCCAAGGACATGACGCTACGGCTCATCCGGATGATTGCCGGCATGGATAAAGTCTGCCGGCACATCAATCTGCCGGTGCAATCGGGCAACGATGAGATTTTGAAGGCGATGAGGCGGGGATATACTTCGGCCAATTACCGCAAACTGATCGAGGAAATACGCCGCTTCCTGCCGGACGCGGCTTTGAGCACCGACGTGATCGTCGGGTTTCCCGGCGAGACGGAAGAACAGTTCCTGGATACGTATCGGCTGCTGGAAGAAGTGCGGTTCGATGCGGTCCATGTGGCCGCCTATTCGCCGCGTGCCGGCACGCTGGCCTCGCGAACCCTGAAAGACGATGTTCCGGTTGAAGTTAAGATGGCCCGGCTGCAAAGAGTAGAGGCGCTCCAGGAAAAGGTGGCCGGAGAGATCAACTCGGAGCTGGCCGGGAAGACCGTGGAGGTGCTGGTGGAGAAGCGGGCCGGGGAGAAGTGGTCGGGCCGCACCAGGAGCAACAAGCTGGTGTTCTTTGAGGCCGGCGGCGACCTGGTGGGGAAACTGGTCTGCGTCCGCATTGACAGAACGAGCCCGTGGTCGCTGACGGGCGAGCCAATTTTAGCGGTCTAAATCCATGCCTATGCCCCGTCATTGCGAGCGCAGCGAAGCAATCTCCCCGACTCTTCGACCATGGGATTGCTTTGTCACTTGGTTCGTCGCTATGACGGATGACGGAAGGGCCATGAGATTGCTTCGTCGTCCCGACGAGTCGGGATTCCTCGCAATGGCGGAGTGCGGGTATGCTGCGGGCTAGCGCGGCGCCCATGGAACGGTCGCCCGGGGAACTGCTGGAGCTGAACCAGAGAATCCAGGCCCTGAAGAGAAAGCTCAACGCTGTCATTGTAGCCCACAATTACCAGAGGCCCGAAGTCCAGGACGCAGCGGACTTCGTAGGCGATTCCCTGGAACTCTCGCGCCAGGCCACCCAAGCGGACGCCAGGGTCATCGTCTTTTGCGGGGTGGACTTCATGGCCGAGAGCGCGGCTATCCTCAACCCGGACAAGACGGTCCTGCTGGCCGAGAGCACGGCCTGTTGCCCTATGGCCGCCATGATCGACGCCAGAGACCTGCAAGAGTGGAAGACTCGCTATCCTCAAGCCGGTGTTGTCTGCTACGTCAATACCACCGCGGCGGTCAAGGCGGATAGCGACATCTGCTGCACTTCCGCCAACGCCGCAAAAGTTGTAGAATCTTTACCCCATGATGAGATACTTTTCGTGCCGGACAAGAACCTGGGCCAGTTCGTAGCCTCCCGGACGCGGAAGAGAATGGTGCTGTATCCCGGATATTGTATCACGCATCACCGCCTTAACCCGGGCCAGGTGCTCCAGGCCAAAGCGCTGTACCCCGATGCGCCTGTCCTGGTGCACCCTGAATGCCGCCCCGAGGTGGTGGCTCTGGCTGACGCGGCTTTGAGCACTTCGCAGATGGCGCGGTACGCCAGGGAAAGTGAGGCCCGGACTTTCCTTATCGGCACCGAGGAAGGTCTCCTGTACCGCTTGCGCAAAGAGAACCCGGGCAAGCGGTTTTTTCTCATATCTACTTCACTGATTTGCCCGAACATGAAGCGCACCACCCTGGATACGGTGGTCAAGACGATGGAGGATGGGCGGAATGTGGTAACCGTACCGGAGGACATCCGTCTGAAGGCGAAACGCGCCCTGGACCGCATGCTGGCCGTCAAGTGAAGATGAAAAGTCAAAAATCAAAATGACAAACCAAAACGAAAGGATGGCTGTCAGCTATCGGCTGTCAGCCGTCAGCGCGTTGTTCGCTTGTCGATTATTGGCTGATTGCCGACTTCAGGAGCGATGCGCACAGGTCATTTTTGGGTTTTGATTTGTCATTTTGCATTTTGATTTTTGGTGTTACTGCAAACAGCCCTTTTTGAGCCAAAACGGGCAGAAAACTAGATTCAAGAAACAGTCCAAAATTCCCATTTTAGACCTTTTTGCAGTAACGCCATTTTTGATGTTTGAATTTCCTCTATGGCCAAGAAGAACAAGTCAAACTATTTTGACTACATCATAGTCGGCAGCGGCATCGCCGGACTGTTTTCCGCCCTGCTGGCCAAAGACACCGGCAAGGTTCTGGTCATCACCAAGAGCGATATCAGCACCAGCAACACCAAGTATGCCCAGGGCGGGATTGCCGCCCCTATCGGACGGAACGATTCCCCGGAGCTTCACTATCAGGACACCGTCGCCGCGGGCGCCGGCCTGTGCGACCCCGAGGCAGTACGCATACTGGTGGACGAGGCCGCGGAGAGCATCGCCGATCTCATAAGGTTGGGAGTGCCCTTCGATACGGTGAACGGCGAGATCGCCCTCACCAAAGAGGCGGCGCACAGTCTACCCAGGATTCTCCATGCCGGGGGCGATGCCACGGGGGAGCACATCGAGACAACGCTGAGCGGGCAAGTACGCCTTTCCAGGACCAAGATACTGGAATATTGTCTGGCTACGGAAGTGCTGCTGGAGGACGGCCGCGTCTGCGGAATCAAGGTGCTTGATATTCGCAGCGGCCTGGTTGAAGAGTTTAACTGCCGGTTCCTGGTGCTGGCCACCGGCGGCGGGGGCCGCTTATACAAGTACACGACCAATTCCGAGGTAGCTACCGGGGATGGCGTGGCTCTGGCCTTCGAGGCCGGAGCCGAGATAGTGGATATGGAGTTCTTCCAGTTTCATCCGACTGCCATCCGTCTGCCCGGGGTGCCTCCCTTTCTGATTTCGGAAGCGGTGCGCGGGGAAGGCGGTATTTTGAGAAACGTTGAAGGATACCGCTTCATGCCTGGCTATGCGCCGGAGGCGGAACTGGCGCCGCGGGATGTGGTGGCCCGGGCGATTGTCGCTGAGATGCGGAAAACCGGCAGCGACCGGGTGTTCCTCGATGTCACACACCTTCCACCGAGCCTGATCACGACTCGCTTTCCTACAATCTACCGTTTTTGCCGGGAGCACGGGCTGGACATTACCAGGGGGCTGATCCCGGTGGCGCCGGCGGCGCATTACATGATGGGTGGGGTGAAGACCAACACCTGGGGAGAAACCAATGTGCCGGGACTGTTTGCCGACGGCGAGACTGCCTGCACCGGCATCCACGGCGCGAACCGCCTGGCCAGCAATTCCCTCCTGGAAACCCTGGTCTTCGCCAGGCGGATCATGCAAAGGGCCAGGGAGATAATCAGCGGAAAGATAACCCCGGTTGCTCCCCAGAGCAGCAATACCGTGGAGTTGCCCTCGCGGGACAAGGCCAGGGCGGCGGCAGCGCTGAGCGTGGCTAATCTGCAGTCTCTGATGTGGGACAATGTGGGCATCGTGAGGTCCGGCAAGCCGCTGCTGGAAAGCGTCAATACCCTGGCGGCCTGGCAGCGCAGCCTTGCCGGCGAGAAGGTGGACCGCGTGAAACTTGAGCTGAGCAATCTGGTGGTGACCGGACGTTTGATCGCCGAGGCGGCCCTGATGCGGGAGGAGAGCCGCGGCGCCCATTACCGGACCGATTTTCCGCAAAGTTTGCTGGAGTGGGAACGCCACATAGTTTACAGGAGGGGTGACTAGCCATGTCTCTGATTGCGCCCGTGGTTGACAGGATAGTCGAGACGGCCATCCTGGAAGATATGGGCTGGGGGGACATAACGACTGAGCTGCTGGTCCCTGACAGTCTGCAGGCTCACGGTTCCTTTCTCATGAAGGCGGACGGGGTACTGGCGGGACTGGAGGTAGCCGGGTTGGTCTTCTTGAAGGTGGACCCGTCTCTTGTCTTTACCCCTTTGAAACGAGACGGCGACCGGGTAAAGAAAGGGGATGTGGTGGCTACTGTCAGGGGAAGCGCCGCCGGCATACTGAAAGCGGAGCGGACCGCGCTGAATTTCCTGCAGCGACTCAGTGGCACCGCGACCCTGACGGCGAAGTTCGTTGAAATCGTGGCCGGGCTGAAAACGAGGGTGTCGGAGACCAGGAAAACGACGCCGGGCCTGAGATATCTGGAGAAGTACGCCGTCCGGGTGGGAGGGGGGATCAACCATCGCCACCACCTGGGGGACGGCATTCTGATCAAGGACAACCACCTGGTGGCGCTCTACCGGGCGGGGCTGTCGCTGCGGGATATCATCGACAAGGCGAAGAAGAACGCACCCCATACCCTCAAGGTAGAAGTCGAGGTGACTTCGATTCCGGACGCGGTCACGGCAGCGGAAGCCGGCGCCGACATCATTCTTCTCGATAATATGAGCCCTGAAGAAATGCGGAAGGCGGTCGAGGCTGTGGCCGGACGGGTAAAGTTGGAGGCCTCAGGCGGAATAAACCTGGAAAACGCCCGTGTGATCGCTGAGACCGGGGTGGACATCATTTCCGTGGGGGCGTTGACACACTCGGCCCGGGCTCTTGACATAAGTCTGGAGCTGGAATACGAGTAGAAACAGCTAACAGCTATCAGCTATCAGCCAGGGGCTGATCGCCAAATGCTGAAAGCTGATTGCTGAAAGCTGATTGCTGATAATCATGAAGATCGGCATTCTGGAGTCAAAGCAGGACCCCTTCATCCAGGACGTGGCCGCCAGGCTGGGGGACTTCGAGCTGGATTTCCCCTCTTTCAATGCCCAGCAAGTACCGGTGCGGGGGGATTGGGTGGCTATCATTGACCGCATCAGCTTTAGCAACACCTACCTCCGGGAGATCGTGAAAAACCTCAGCCTGGGCGGCGCCTACGTTTTGAATAACCCGTTCGCGGCCTTTGCCACCAACAAGCTTGTGGAGCTGAAGATCTGCCAGGCTTTAGGCATATCGTATCCCCGGTCTGTGTTGTTGCCGAATCAGTTCTGGCGCGAAGACCTCGGGGAGATAGTCAGGGAGCCGGATTTCGATGCGGTGGTGTCGCACGTGGGACTGCCGTGCGTGGTCAAGCCCTTCGACGGATACGGTTGGGAAAACGTCTTCTTTATTTCTTCGCTGCCGGAACTGAAGGACATTTATCAGACCAAGAAGCAGGACCACGTTCTCCTGGTGCAGGAGCAAATAAGATACGTGGACTACTACCGCGCTTTTTGCATCAACAAGAGGGATGTCCTCTTTATCAAGTGGGTTCCCCGTCCCTTCGCCATGGGGCAGTATCTGGTTTCCGACCTGAAACCCATTGAATCGCAACTCGGCGCACTCACCCAGCAGACCACCGTCCTGAACGCGGTCCTGGACCTGGACGTGAATGCCGTGGAGTGGTGTATCGATGAAACAGGAAAGACGTGGATGATCGAGGCGTTTAACGAGGTCCCTGATATCGATAAGAAAAGCATTCCGGAGCCGTACTACGCCTGGATCGTGGAGAAGTTTGCCAACTGCGTTATCGATAAAGCGGTGACCAGGGCGAGGAACAAGTCGATCTTCACGCTGTAGCGATGGACGATTACAGATTAAAGATTAGAAGATTCCCCACCCCTCCAGGCGACGGGTGGCCGCCGGTAGCGGCGGCTGATAGCAAGCGACGTACGGTGGCTGCGCGAACCCACCACAGCAAGGACGAATTTGCAGAGCCACCCGCGGCAAGGGGGAGAAATGGTGGGTTCGCGCAACCATTCCCGTCAGCACCGCCCCATTGCGCTTAACCCACCCTACGCCTCAATATCTCAAAGAACTCAGGGAACTCCTTCATCGGCCGCCGGAGATTAGCAGGATGCCCAGAAAGATGCTGAAGCTGGCGGCGACGACCTGGAGGACCCTGTTGAAGGTGGGGAGCCGCCCGGAGAGGGTGAAAGGCATGCTGATGAAAATGGTGGTGACTCCCATCGCCAGGGTTGATCCGAGGCCAAAGACGATGATGTACAGGATGCCGGTTTCCAGGGAGGGCAGGGCGCCGAGGACCAGCAGCATGAGGGCGGCGCTGCCCGCCAGGCCGTGGACTGTTCCAACCAGGTAAGACTTCAAGCGGAAGAAGGGACGGCCCAGCATCCGGGCGAGATAGGAGTTCACCCTGAGTGCGATTCCGGCGATAGGAGGGGGTAGCCGCCAGGGCCAGAGTGAGGGTGTATGGTGGTCGTGTCCTGGCGTCTTCCGGTGGGGATGGATGTGCCAGTGGGTTTCTCGCTCGTGTTCGTGCCCGTGGAGGTGGGCCTTGCCTCGCCACAGGGTCCAGAAGACCTGGAGGCCGAGGAAGACCAGCATCACGCCCACTGCGATTTCAAAGATGTAGGAGTAGTCTTGAAAGAAAGATAGCTTGAAAAAGAGTATGGCCGCTCCTGCTAGCAGGAGCGTCGTCGTATGTCCCAGGCCCCAGGAAATCCCCACCCAGAGCGACCGAAAAGGATTGCGGTACTGACTGACGATCGTCGAGACCGCAACAAGGTGGTCGGCGTCAAACGCATGACGGATGCCCAGGACTATCCCGAGGAAGAGGATGACCCCAGTATTCGTGTCCATCAGACCATCTCCTTGGTAGAGCTAACTGCAACCCTGGCCGCACGCTACAGGTGCGTATTGCCTCCCGAGGACAAAAGGCGCAGCGCTGGGTCGGGCGATGGGTAGAAATCCCTCCGCTGCTTCCGACCGCCACTATTATAAAAGCAACTGAACGCTTTTGCAACTAGTTGCAAGAAGAATTCGAAAAAGATCACCCGTGGCACTCGCGGCAAAACCCGAAGATCGCCAGGTGCCTCAGGTCCGCTTCGAAACCGTACTCCTCAAACAGGGCCCGTCGTAACGGGGTCAGGTGGGTCTCGCGCAACTCGTATATCTTGCCGCAACCCTGGCATATCAAATGGTGGTGGTGTCCTTTGATCCCGAAGTGATACCTTACCCTGCCTTCTCCGAGGTCGGTCTCGGTCACCAGGCCGAGCTTCTTCAGCAATTCCACCGTGCGGTAGACGGTAGACATGTTGACCTCGGGGAATTTCGCCTGCACGGTGGCGTAGATCTCTTCGGCGCTGATGTGACCGCCGGCCCGTTCAATGGCTTCGAGAATGAGCGAACGTTGCGGCGTCTGGCGGTAGCCGTGCTGCTTCAGCTTTTCTAGGGCGAGGCTGAGTCTCTTCTTCATAGTTTGGTTGCGACGAGCGGGCTTAACGGTCCAGGTCGGGCAAGTCTCCCCGTGTGGGGGGCCAGAGTCCTTCGCGGCCGGCGCGGGCGAACACACGGGTTCGCCCCTACGGGGCGCGCGGCGGCATCTTGCAGGTCAGGCCGTTCTTTGCGAGTTCTCTTTCAAACAGCGCCCGGATTTCGGGGTCTTCGTCCGGGTACTCTATCTGGTCGCCGCCTTTCTTGACGTCTTCTCTGGTTCCCCAGGCCTTCCCCATTTTGAATTTCTTGCTTCCCCAGCGCAGGGCGAGATATTTGGCCGGCGCTGCCCCGGTGTTGAAGTGCTGGTGGAACCAGTTCTCCGGTGGGACGAACATACTGTTAACGCGCCAGTCTATCTTCATTCTGGGCTGGCCCTGAAGCCACATGAGGGAATACCCCACCCCGCCAATGATCACGACGTGGGCCCCGGCGCCGTGGCGGTGGCCTTTCTTGTAGGTACCAACCGGGAATTCAGAAACGTGGGCGACCATGGTATTATCAGAAAGCTGGAATTTTGAGTTATAGCCGCCGGCCCCTCTCGGCCCGTAAGGAAAAAGCCTGGCGCTGCGGATATCGGGGACGAAATTGGTCTCCTGGAAGTGCTCCACGCCGGTGTACAGCTTGTTCCGGCTGCCCAGAAAGTAATCGCTCTCGCCACTGTACCGGTCCTTGAACTGAAAAGGGTTGTTAAGAACAAAGTCGACGTTGTGGAACAAATTGATGACGGTGGGTGCGCTGGTCACGGCAAGGTAGCGCGCGGGCTGATTTCCCTGTCCGTTGAAATGCTGGTGCCGGGTGTTCAAAGGGGGAGAAAACAGGCTCCCCTCCTGCCATTCAAAGGTCTGAGGTTTTTCTCCGTCATTCCAGATGGTGGTGGCGCCCCGGCCTTTTACCACATAGATGAGCTCCTCGAAAACATGTTTCTGTGGTTTCAGGCTGGCGCCGGGGGGAATCTCGCACACGTAGCAGTCATTGGTCTCTTCCGCTCCTTCCATCCTGATGATCGCACCGAGGCCGCCCTTTCTCTTCCAGGGTCCCACCCCCACCGCGGCGAGGTCTTCCACATAGTATCCCTTAATAACGGGGACCTCCTCGCTTTCCACCCACTTGTCATAAGAGGTCTTGTCTCCCCAGGGGTTCCTGTCTTCGAGGACGGGGTCAACCATTTCTGCTCTCCTTCCGACCGTGATTCAGGCTTGTAATATCATACCAAAGCGGTTGATTCCGGGCTGCGAACTGTAGTGCCGTCAAGGATGAAAATGAAGGGGCGTTGCGCGACCGCCGTAGGGGCGAGGTTCCCTCGCCCCGGGGCGGTGGGTGCCTCCCGCCGGGCGCCGTCACCGCGCCCCTACGGTGGTGGACACCGGGGTTCTGTTCTCTGCCATGTTCTGGTATCGAGGAGTATGGTCACCGGCCCATCATTCTGAATATTCACCAGCATGTGAGCCTGGAAGCGGCCGGCGGCGACCTTGAGGCCGGTGGCCCGGGCCAGCGAAACAAAGTGGTCGAAAAGTGGTCCGGCCGCGGATGGCGGGGCCGCATCGGTGAAGCTGGGCCGCCGTCCCTTCTTAGTATCGGCCAAGAGGGTAAACTGGCTTACCAGCAGCAATTCCGCACGGGTATCCAGGGCCGAAAGGTTGAATTTTCCCCCGGCATCAGAGAAGATGCGGAGGCCTGCGATTTTGTCCGCCAGCAACCCGGCATCTTCGCGCGTATCGTCTGAAGCAATGCCAACGAAAACGACGAGCCCGGGGCCGGTTTGGCCTACCACCTCGCCGTCGACCTCCACGGAGGCTTTCCGCACTCGCTGAAGCAATGCTTTCACAGGCGTAACTACCAGAACGGCGTTCTAGCCGGTCGGTATCGAAGGGGGACGCTGGTACCGCGGAAATTCGGTGGGTTCGCGTCCCGGTGAGTCTTTCAGACGAATCGGGACGCTTAACCCACCCTGCGGTTTGGGCAAAGTTGTCTTGAGCAGACTTCAGTTGTTAGGCTTCGTTTCCGCCGTCTTGTTTTCGGGGCTTGATGGCTTTGCTTCGGTGGTGGAAGACTTGGCCTGGGAAGCCACCGGTTCTTTAGTTGGTTCCTTGCCGGCGCTGCCGGTGCTCTCGGCGGTGCCGCGCTTGCCGTGGTCGGTCACATAGAAGCCGCTGCCCTTGAAAATGATCGGGACGGAGTGGAGCACCCGCCGGGCCTTCCCACCACATTCACAGATGGCGGTTGGCTCCTCGTCGTATCTCTGTTTCCTTTCGAACGTGCACCGGCAGCGCTCGCATTCGTAGTCGTAGATAGGCATCCTGATTATCCCTCTAAGTGTTTGCAGTGTTGTGAAACATATTTTATATGGTTTTCTCGGTCCTGACAAGTTCCCTGTCAAGTCATCTGAGCAGGTCCTACATTTCTGCTGGACACGGAGCAAAAGCAGCCGGGTAGGGTGGGTTAAGAACAGCGGGGTTCTGGGGAAGTTGGGTGGCTGTGCGAACCCACCGCAGCCGGAGAAGAAGAACAAAGCTGTGAAAGCCAACCAGTCCGAATGGTGGGTTCGCGAAAACACCCCGGTCAACACCGCCCCATTTGCGCTTAACCAACCCCACACGCTTCTTTACCAGGGCCTTTTCCTGAACACCGGGTCCCCGTTCTTCAATGAAACCCAGATGCGCATGGTCGGTCCGAACCAGCCCCAGACCAGGTTCGGCCCCAGCGTGTGGCAGAGGAAGACACGGTCCCCCACGCGTTGCATCTCTTTCATGGCCTTTTCCGCCTCGGCTATCTCAGGAAGGAACTCCATGATATGGCTGCAGAAGACGGCGCCGAAATGCCCGTCTGCAAAGGGGATTTCGCGGATGTCTGCCACCAGTCCGCCATTGGGACAGTCGATGAGCACCCGCTGGTCCAGATCGATGCAGGCGTCTCCGCAACCGTAAATCCGCAACGGGGTGCCGGGCCGCCCGACGACCAGCAGGGGCTTGCCTCGCTTCCGCGCGAACTTGCTGGCCTGGCGGTACCTCTTCCAGCGCAAGAAATACTCCGTTGCGATGACCACTCCTTGCCATAGCCAGAACAAGGCAAGGAAGCCTACAACTGCGGCCAGGATGCTATTGTTTCTGATCAAGTCGGCAACCATATCTCCTCAGCAAGACCGGTGTCCGTTGAAAGGCACGGCCTAGAGAAAGTAATTCAACAGCGTCATGGCCACGGCCGATGAAACCGGGATGGTGATGTTGTCGTTAACCGGAAGGGTCAGGGTCTCCACCACCGCTGCGGTCGCCGCCCCTACCAGGACCACGAAGACGTTCATGTCGAGAACAACGCTTCCCACAACGAGACCAACCAGGAGGGCTGAGGAAAAACAGGCGATCCGGCCCTGCCAGTTCTTTTCCGGCCTTGTCCCGGTGGCGAAGGCCACGCCTACCACGGCGCCAACAGCGTCGCCCACGGCCAGGAAGGAGACGGCAACGGCGGCGACCTCGCGCGGGAAAACAAGAAACGTCAGAAAAGATGAAATGAGGAGGTAGGTGCTGCCGGTGACGTGGGAGGTCTCCTGCCGGCGCAACATAGGGCCGCCGATGGCGACAAAGCAGGCGTTGCAGGAAGGGGAAACGAATCTGATGATCTCTATGATCATTGCTACCGCACCAGCGATTCCGAGACCCCAGAGGACAGCCTCACGGGGCAGGAAGACAGCGCCGACCGGGCCGATCATCCCACCGATGAGGTGGAAGGCCTTCCTTGCCAGCAAGCCCCGCATATCCCGACTAATCCCCGCCGGGCAGTTTCCGGAATGGCTGCTTTTCCGGGACTCTGACGCGGTAATCGGCGTTCGCGGCGCAGGCGGATACCAGTTTCCGGGCCTCGCCGCCGCACTTCGGACACGGAGCCGGCTGGTCGCTCTGAGAGAATGGTCGCGTCAACTCGAATTGAGCGTGGCACCTGGGACAATAGAACTCATAGATAGGCATCGCGGTCGTCTCCTCTCATGACAGTCTTTATCGGCAGCATCACTGAATTCGGACGCCGAGGGATCTGAGAAACACGTTGGTGACCAGGGCGGCCGCAAAGAATACGGCTACTCCAATTGCCAGCGTCTTGAGGAGACCCAACCTGGGAAGCAGCAGTATGATGGCGCCAACGTAAAGCATCCAGGCGGGGGTGAAATATAGCATCCCTCTGGCATAGGATACCGTCCCTGCAGCGCCGCCCTCCCAATAGGTGAACATGAAGGTCAGCAGCGTGGTGCTCGGGATAAGGCCCACGAAGGCCGCGAGATGGGGTCTTCCGAGGCCGGTCAGCAAGGAGACCAGGCTGACCACAGCGCCCCCGACAAGGAAGTACAGGACAAAGCGCAACGGGGAGGATTCCAACATTCGGGCGATCCGGCCTCAGTTCAACGCTTGAATATCAGCTTCGATACGAAGGGCGTTGCCATCATAAGTGGAGGATGGCAAGACCTTTCCATCATCGAAGACAGTCCACAAAGCCTGCCGCCAGTGTTCTCTCACCTGCGTCCCGGACTTGCTGGTGGTCAACGTAACGTTGAATATCCGGGTGCCGTCTTTGAGCAGTTCGCTCTTGCCGGTCCATGCCGCGCCGGAGGCGTAAAGATCGGTGAGATAGGTCTTGGCCCGGGCGCTGGCGGCTTTGTTCAGCAGGTACTCCTGAACAGCCAGTATGGCCCGGTCTTCGCTGATGACCAGGGTGGTCCGGCCCGCCGTCCTGGCGGGAGGAGTCCCGGTGGTAGGGGGAGTGGGGAAGCCGAAATCCTGGCAACCGGTGAGAAATACCACTGCCAGGATAGCGAAAAGAATGGGCCACAGCCGGCAATCGATGGCGGATAGCCGATAGCCGTTGGTCGTGAATCCGGGGGCCGGGGAATCTTCAATCTTCAAATCTGTAAGCAGTCGGCAGTCGATAGTCGATAGTCGTGAGTCCGGGGGGCCGGGGAATCTTCAAATCTTCGAATCGATGGCGCCCCTATCCTTTTCTCTTGCGGCGGGTCCAGTTGAACCGGATCTTGTTGCCGTTGATCCGCTTGTTCTTTTTGTTGATCTTCGCGATGAAGGTCTTGATATCGCCTTTCAACATAGGTAGCTCCTGCAGGGTTGTCCCGAAGGGACAGACTGGATGTCGTTTATATCCTACGCATACGAAGGTGATTTGTCAAGGCAGAAGGCAGCCGGGCGCATCCGGAGACGAGATTGACAACGGCCACGAGCGGATATTATGATTGCGGCAATGTGGCAGGCAGTTGAAGGTCCGTTGCGGCCACCCGAAAAATAACCGCTGGTTGAGGTATAGACGAATGGCGACAACAACTCTTTCAGTCATCGTGAAATCCGCGAATCCGGTCTTTATTGTCCTTGCATTAGGGCTGCCAGTGGGGGGCTTGGTATACGCTGACATCTCAGGCTCCATCACAATTCTGAACTACGTTCACGTTATGACCGGCGGCCTGTGGACCGGCATTGACCTGTTCTACGGCTTTGTTATGGGTCCGGTCCTGGGCGGCATGGATCCGGGACAACGGGCGGCGGTGTTCAAGCGGCTCGTCCCCAGGATGACTTTTCTGATGCCCTCACTGGCCGGAGTTGCCATAACCTCGGGTATTCAACTGGCCCAGAAGATGGGAATGGCCAATCTGACCGATCCCTGGATTGCGGCGGCGGCCATTATTGCGGCCTTGTTGACCATCCAGGGTTTTGGCGTCCTGCTGCCTAATGAGGTCCGCGTGTTTGCCCAGCTATTGAGACCGGCGCCGGATATCAACGAGATATCGCGGCTGGGGATGAGGAACGCGAGGCTTGGGGGCGTGCAGGGGTTGTTCCAACTGGCCATTATGTTTGTCATGGCGAACCTGAGGTTCTGAGGACCAGCCATCAGCAGTCAGCTTTCAGGGTTCAGCCTTCAGCAAGACGGCGGCGCATGGTGGCCGGGCTCGGTAACAGATGGCTGAAAGCCCCACATGCCAGAGTTCGAGGGTTGCGGCCTTTTGGTGCTCGGGTATCACTGCCGTCCCGTGGGGCGTCCGCGTAAGAGGCAGTGCACAGGCAGGCGCAGGCAGGTTGGCGGAAGCTGGAAAACGAAAAACCCCTCCCCCGCAACGCGGGGGAGGGGTTTCCTGAGATCGCCGTGCCCTGCCGTCGCCGTCAGGGCCGGTGGACCCTCTGCACGGCGAATTCCTTACCGGCGCCGTGGCAGGCGGCGCAGGCTTCCACGTTCCCGCTGGCGGTCATAGTCGCCTCGTGGGCTGCCGTTGACTTGTCGGCATGGCAACTGGAGCATACGGTCGTGATCGGGGCCATGGTCTTGACCACCTGGCCCTTCTGCGTGACCACGGTGTCCAGTGCACCCTCAGGCAACGGGATGTTGAAGGTCGGGCCTTCGTGACACTGGCTGCAGTTGTTCAACCTTCCAGGGTAACGGACTTCGGAGAAATCGAACTTATTCCCGCCAAAGCCGTAGACGATGAATGGCACTGCCCTCTCCTCGCCCTTGTGGATGCTGTGGACCAGGTAGCGAAAGTTGACGCTTTGCGGGGGCATGGCAGTGTCCGGCCGCACGGCCTCGTCCGTCAGGTTGGGGTTGTGGCACAGCACGCAGTACTCGGTGTTGCGCCGGATGCCGCCGTGGATGGAGATGGCCGCGGGATTGCCCAGGTCCAGGTGACAGGCGTTACACCTGTCCCGCTTGACCACGGTACGGCGTGGGGTGGGGCTTGTGCCTTCGAGAGGAATGTAGACGACCGGATTGACGTCCCCCTCAATCACGTCGACGTCTCTGCCCCTGGGACCTTTAATCCTGGTTGTCTGCCGGGCGCCGATGCCAAAGGCAACCGTGCCCTTCCAGGAGGGATCGATGGGTTTGTCGAACATGAAACGGAAGTTACCCCCGCCCATGTCGGTGAGACTACCGGCGGTGGGTATCGGCAACGCCGTGGCGGCTACCAGGGTGACCCGGTGGGCAAAGTCCGTGGTCGGATGGGCGTAGGTGACCTCGAGGTAGTTGAGCTTCCTGGCATCCAGAGGAGCGCCTTTGCTATCAGTCACCCTGAAGTCGACTATTGGCGTCTCCCCGGCTTTGGCCGCAACCTGCGTGATAGCCAGTTTGACCCCCTGGAGCTGGGTGGACCGCTCAGGAATGGTGTGGGCGCCGGCGATGGCGGCGCTGAACTCGGCGCCTTCCGGCTGGTGACAGGCCTTGCACGCCTTGTCATCCTGCTGGGGCCCGCCGGGATGGCCCTGCCCCGTGGCGAAGTTTACTCTTTCGTGGCAGGCCGCGCACACAGCCCGGCTTGGCGCCGTCTTCCAGTTATCGGCCTGGGCGGTCCCGGTGTGGCAGGTAGTGCAATTTCGAATATCCTGTGGGAAACGGACCTCGCTGAAGTTGAATGGTCTCTGGGCGTTGCCGACGATGACATAGGGTCTGCCCTCCTGCACGGAAGGCAGGTTCACCCCGCGGTGAATCTTGTGGATCATGACTTTCAGGTCGGGCGTGTTCCCGGTTTCGGGGTCTATGTTCTGGGGTGTGTGGCACATCTGGCAGACCTTCACTTCGATCCGCTGTCCCCCGTGCAGCGCCAGCCGGTCGTGGCACTTGTTGCAGGTCTCGGTCTTGACCAGCTCCCGCATGTCCTTGACATCGCCGCCGGCCGGAACGAAGTCGAGGGTGTCGTTGGCTACAAACCGGCGGGTGTCCCGCGTTGCCTGAAGGGCGACGCGGTGCGTATGACTGCGGGGATAGTCTTCCGGGAGGACGGCGCGGAACGTGTAGGTGAACTCGCCGGGTCTCGTCTCCCTCATCACCCCGCCCTGGTCCATGGCGCTGACCGGCACTCCCGTGGCCACGGCCATGACAGGCTGAACCTGTTTGCCTTGAAAGACGTAAGGCTGCCCCCTCACATCCGCCAGGACATAGCTCAACCACACGGACAGCCCCGTATCGGGGTCGACCTGAAGGTGGCCGATGGTGAAGCGGAAGCTGTTGGCATCCAGCTCCGACAGGGGCATGGGGTTGCCTCTGTCATCGGTGAGGGTCGCGGTTACCACTGCCTTGCGGTCGGCAGGAATCTCGACTTTGGTGATCTTGCCCTTGAGACCGGGTCCAACGGGGACCCCAGCAGCCCCGGGGGGGCCGGCCTTGCCGGGCGCCCCATCTTTGCCTGCGGGCCCCGCCGGGCCGGCCTTGCCCGCTGTACCCGCGTCGCCGGCCTTACCCGCTGGTCCGGCCGGACCCGGAGGGCCGGCCGGACCCCCAGGGCCCCTTTCCCCCGCTGGTCCCTGGCAGGCGAGCAGCAGCAGCCCCGCGGCCAGGGCGATTACCGCCGGAAACAGAAAAGAGCGTCTCAGCGCGGGTACTTTTCTCATGTGTTAACCTCCTTAACTCGTCCGTAATCTGACCGTCCATGGTCCGGGAGCGCAACCTTCCTAAATATATTTGCCAGGGAGGGGTTTGTCAATCAATTTAGATTCCAAAAGTGTTAAATATTTGTGAAAATTTCGCCCCATTCCTTACGGTGACCTATGGGGTGGCGTTACAAACAAAAAGCCCTTGCCTCACGGCAAGGGCTTTTTGATTACACGTCGGTGAACCCGGGCTTTGACCGCGGGTCTTTATTTTTCCGGCTCCCGGGGGTACGGGGGCTTGTAGGGTTTGGCTACGTTGTGCACCTTTTCCACGGCGAAGTCTCTTCCCGGACCATGACAGACGGTGCAGGTCTCCGTCCGGCGGGCGTCATACGGGTCGGCCGGGGTCGGATTCTGCGTCATCAGGGTCGTATGTACCATTGCTTTATCGCTGTCGTGGCAGGCCGAGCACGCCAGCCGGTTCGGGTTCGTCTTCCAGGTCCCGCTGGTGTCGGCGCTGTGGCACTTGCTGCAGTTGCGCACGTCCTGCGGGAAAATAATTTCCGCGAAGGCGTTCGGGTTGCCGGCGTAGCCGTACTCCGGACGCGACACGTAGCGGCCGAAGTGGACGTTATGCGCCCGGGCGGCAATCGGCTTGGCGCCGTAGCCGGCCCAGCCGGCGGTCGAATTGCCGCCTGTCCTCGGGAAGAGGTCGCCGGTGCCCGACCACCGCTGATAGTCATGGCAAGCCTTGCAGTAGTCGGCATCAAACGGCGCGGGGTGTATCGGGCCTTCGTCCAGGTGCCAGATGGTATCACTATGACAACTGGAGCAGTTGGTAGCTACCTTCTTCTCCGGCGTTTCCGTACCCACCTGGAAGGTCATGAAGCCAATGGCCGTGCGGCTCATGTTCAGCGGCCTGGCCGCGGCCGTTGGCGCGCCGGCGGGGCCGGGTTTGGCCAACGTGCCCGCCAGGATGCCATTGGGAATGACATAGGAATAGATCATGTAAGTGCCCGGCTTCAGGCCCTTGACGTCGTCGAGCTGATAGGTAACCTTGTCCGCGCTGCGAATGACGAGCGGGTCAGTGAAGTTCAACGGGTCGCTGCGCGGCCGCATGTCGTTAGCCGGGATACTGACGGCGCCCTGGACCACATACGGCTCCATGGTGGTGCCCGCGGTCCGGCGGTAGACCACGCCTTCGCTGATCAGCGGCAGCGGACCGGGTTTCCAGCCCATCTTGGTGGTGACCGGGCCGTTGTAAATCTCGAACCTTGAAGTCGGAGCGCCGACTATGTTGCTCAACAGGGTAACGGTGCCCGCGGTGTTGTTGGAGGTAACGGTAACGTCCTTGAGGTTCTCCTTGAGCCAATCGCGCACCTGGTCCGGTGGCTGCAGACCGGCCGGGGCGGGAATGTCCTGCACCGGTCCGCCATTGACGGCAATCTTGAACGTATCACCCTCGGCGAAGGTCCACCCTTTGGTGGGCGAGCCGGCCGCCGCAATACTGCTGGTCGCGGAAGCGCGGGCTTTGCCGTCGCGATTCCTGGCGGCGTTGGTCAGCACCGGCACGGACTGGTCGCGCGGACCATAGACGAAGAAGGAGGCCACAGAGAAAGTACTCTCGCTAATCCTGGTATGGTCGATGGGATTGCCATTGTCATCCCGGATGATGACGGTCAACACCGGCTTATCGCCGTCGGCGTAGAACTTGCCGTTCCGGGGTGGCGTCAGGCTGAAGTCAACCTTGTTCAGTGTGGCGCCGGTCAGGGAAGCCGACGGGTTAACCTTATGGGCTTCGGCGACGGCCTTGACCCCGCCGCTGTCCGCCGGATGGCAGGCGGCGCAGGCGGAGTTGTTGGCCTGGGGCCCGCCCTTGTGGGCTACCGTGCCTTTGGGGGCGCTGCCCGGGTCGCCGAACCAGGTATTGTCATGGCAGGCGCCGCAGGCCAGGGTTGACGGCTTCGTCTTCCACCGGTCGTCCGTATGGCAATAGGTGCAGTTTTTGACGTTGGCGGGGAAGACCACGCCGGTGTAGTCTTTGAAGACGCCGGTCTTGGGGTCGGTGTTCACAGGATTCTTCAGCTCTTCGCCCATGTGGATGCCGTGAACGCGGTTCACGATGGGGTCGGGAACCCTTGAACCATCCACCGGGGAGACATAGGCAGAATAGCCTTCGTTGTTGTGGCAGGTCTTGCAAATGACCACCGGCGCCTGGTCGATCGCCCAGTTGCCGCTCTGACCCACTGCGGCGGGGTCGCTATGGGCAAAATTGAACTTGCCGCTATCGGCTCCCAGGTGACACTGGGCGCATTTTTCCTTTTCCACGAGCTGTTTTTCAACGGTGGCTGTGCCGACCTGGAAATCGGCGGTGGCTATCGCCTGCACCAGTGGTTCGGCCTTTGACACCGCCCAGACGCTGGCCGTGTACGTTCCCGGTCTTTCGTCCGAAACGGCTGCCAGCCGGTAGGTCAGGACGGCCCCGCTGACCTGCACATCCCGGTTGGTCTTCAGGTCAACGTAGTGGTGCGTGGGGTCGGAACGGTCTGCTGAGACCTTGAGGAGCTTGACCGCCGTGGTCGTCTCGGTGGTAGCCAGCGGCCCGGCGGCCATCAAGCGGAGTTGGGTGAAATCCTCGGCCCGGTTGAAGGCCCTGCCGGCCTGGTCTCTCACGGTGAGGGTGACCGTCGGCGTCTCGCCGGCTACGAAATGAGTCCCGTTGCCGGGTTTGGAAACCGCGAGGCTCAGGCTGACTTGCCGGTCAACTCCCGGGGGGAGTGGGCCAACGGGCCCCGCCGGCCCGGCCTTGCCGGCCTCGCCGGGCTTGCCGGCTGCGCCAGCTTTCCCCTCTGGCCCCGCTTTCCCTGCCGGGCCGGCAGCACCAGCGGGGCCGGGAGGTCCGCCTGCGCCTCTCTCGCCGGCCGGTCCCTGGCAGGCCAGCAGCGCCAGGCCGACGACGAGGGCCACGGCAAACGCCAGAAATAAGAGGGTACTCTTGGTTTCCAGTATTTTTCTCACAACGGTCTCCTGGACAATCGAAAGATTAACGTGTTTCTTAGGGTTGGATAAATATATCCGTAGGGGCAATGGTGTGTCAACGAATTTGTACAAAAAGCGAATGAAAAATATATGAAAAATTTTGGGCTTAACTGACAATCGAAATATGAATAACATTACAAACGGTCAGTGTCGACCCTGGGGGTATTTCCAGGACCACTCACTGACCGTTTGTCCAGAAAGGTCTCTGATGGGTAACCAGAATCGACCGACGGAGGCCGTTTGCTGGTCACGAGATGCTCACGCGATGGCGGGGCGCAACTGCGGTGGGCATTGTGGCGAAGGATGGTCTGCCCGGTCCGAAGACCCGGGGCGACTGACCCAAGGGGTCATCGTTGCCAGGTCCAACGATGGCTACTGCCCGGGTTTGTCCCACTGGCTCTCGATCCATTTGGTGAATTCGTCTTTGTCTTTGGTCCCGGTTCCCTGCCAGTTCACCAGCAACTCGTACAACCTGGTGAAAACCTGGATCGCTTCTTCAGGTTTGCGGCCGCTGATGAGACATATCTGGGTGAGCTGGGATGCGGCCATCAGGAGATAGGTGCGCATCATCGTCTCCTGCTGCTTCTGTGCGTATTCTGACGCGTGTTTCATCATATGGCTGGCGGCTTCCTGCTCGGTGCCGAACTCCGCGCCGCAAAATCCACACTTGTACATGGGAAAACTCCTCGCTGGTAAAATAGCCTTCCGGCAGGCGACGACCCCGGGTGGCCGCCGCCGGTCTGCCGTCATTCTATCCAAACCCCCGTGGCAAGTCAAAGGCCCAAAATGCCTGACGGTTTTCATTTGCAGGCCGCTGGATACCCGCTAGCTTGCTGGCGGGAGGAAAGCGGCCCCGTCCGTCCCTTGGGGGGGGCCACAAAATGCCCCGCAGCTTGCTGCGGGGTTTGTTACTCTTCATGGGGCCAGGAGCCGATGGCTGAGGGTTTGAAGATTGAGTTCGGGGCAAGTAGAATTAGACCAGCGGAAAAATCGTTATAAAGAAACGGGAGAACATGGCTAGAAAAGGGAAGCCGCGCAAAATGGCCCTGGTCTTTCATGACGGCGCCTGGGATCGCGTGTACTATGGTCTTTCGGTAGCCGTCGCGGCCCTGGCTTCGGGACACGAAGTTCATGCCCTCTTTACCTTCGGGGCGCTGAAGAGGCTGGTGACGGGACACTCCGACGACCTGGGGCCGGAGACCACGGAAGCTGTTTCTGACCTTGTCAGGAGGGGCCCGGTGCGGGGTAAGATGCCTCTCATTGCCGAGCTGCTGGCCGACGCCTACCGGCTTGGGTTGAAAACATATGCCTGCCCGGCGGCCATGGCCTTCTACGGAATCAAGCGGGAGGTCCTTCTGGATGGTGTAGATAGCATTATGGGACTGACGGGTTTTCTGGAGATCGCCGGCGGCGCCGATTTGAGTTTCTACATCTGACACTGAAGAATCGAGTAGTGAGCAGTGAGGAGTCAGTGGTCAGTAGTGAGCGGCCAGCATTCAAAATGGGTGCGGTGTCCCATTCTGGATTCTGGATTCTGACTTCTAGATTCTCATTCAGGATTCGCTCATGTACGAAGATACCATAGTTGCCATCTCGACGCCCATCGGAGAAGGGGGCATTGGCATTGTCCGGCTGAGCGGGGAGAAGGCTCGGGCCATTGCCGGCAGGCTTTTCACCCGGGCCATCCCGGGGGGGCGCCTTTCCTACGGCCACATTCTGGACCCGGAAAGCGGGCGCGTGGTCGATGAGGTCCTGGTGTCTTACATGCCGGCGCCTCATAGCTACACGCGCGAGGACGTGGTGGAGATCAACTGCCACGGCGGGCCTTTGCCCCTCCAGCGGGTCCTGGGGCTCTGCCTGCAACAGGGCGCGCGACTGGCGTTGCCGGGAGAGTTCACCCTCAGGGCCTTTCTGAATGGGCGGATCGACCTGGCAGAGGCCGAGGCGGTTCTTGACATAATCCGGGCCAAGACTGAGGCCGGCTTGAGGGTGGCGGTGGGCGGGTTGCGCGGTGGTCTGTCAGAGCGGGTCAAATTTCTCCGGGAGGACTTGATGCCCGGTCTGGCCAACCTGACGGCCAGAATTGATTTCCCCGAAGACCAGGTCGAGGAAACGGATGTTATCCCGGTCATTGAACGAGCCGTGGCCAGCCTCTCCGAACTGATAGAGACCGCGGCGACGGGCATGGTCTACCGGCTGGGCGTCCGGACGGCGATAGTGGGACGGCCCAATGTTGGGAAGTCCAGCCTGCTCAATATCTTGCTGGGCGAGAACCGGGCCATCGTAACGCCGGTCCCGGGTACCACCAGGGACACGCTGGAAGAAACATTGAATGTTCAGGGGGTGCCCTTTATCCTCGTGGACACTGCCGGAATCATAGATACCCGCGACCCTGTGGAATCGCTGGGCGTCGAACGGAGCCGCAATGCTATTGAAAAGGCTGACCTGGTCCTCGCGGTGATCGACGCTGGTGAACCGCTTCAAGACCAGGACCGCGAGATATTCCGGCTTATCAACGGTAAACAGGTGATCGTGGTGGCCAACAAAAGCGATTTGCCGCGACGGGCAGACCTGGGGGGGGTGCCGTGGTGGGTGGTGACGACCTCGGCCTTAACCGGGCACGGCATGAAGGAACTCAGAGAAAGCCTGGTAAAGGTGGCCCTCGGGGGGAAGGTGGCGGCCTCGGACGCCCTGCTGGTCAGCAACCCCCGCCACAAGGAGGCGCTGCAACGGGCCAAGCAGTACCTTGGTCAAGCCCTGGAAAATCTCAGATCGGGGGCGCCGGATGACCTGGTAACGATTGACGTGACCGCGGCCCTGAACGCCCTGGGTGAAATCACCGGCGAGACCTTGCAGGACGATCTCCTCGATACCATCTTCAGCCGGTTCTGTGTGGGGAAATGATTCGACCCTACCGGTTGCTGCGGTCGAGAATCGCCAGGAATTCGCCAGGAGTGACGATACGTAGTCCCGACTCTGTTGCTATTTCGGGGTTCCTGAAGAAGTCCTTGTCGCCTGTTATGAAGTAATCCGGAGCGGAGTTGGCGGCCGCCGCCAGTATCGTGGCGTCTTCGAGATGTATTACTTTCGTAAATGCGCGAACTTGTTCAAGTGTAGGAGCGGGTATTACTTCGAGAGGGTTCGCCATGAGTAGACTCGTGAACTTAGAAACGGCCTTGGGGTCAGCATCCTGCAAAGCGGTAATCGCTTCAGTTATGAATTGCTGCGAGACAACGACCGCCAGCTCTCCCCTAACAAAGAGGTGCAGAATGGTCCCGGGCGCGCCCGCTGGCGAGTATATCCCCGAAAAGATGACGTTGCTATCCAGGAAAACCCGCACCTAGCGATTGCTCCCATATAGCTCCCTGACGACCTTTCGTCTCGCTCGTCGTCCCGCTTTCAGGAGCTCCTTCTCGGTGATGCCGGAGCGAGCGAAGGCATCCTGTATTTCTTTGAGAGCGGCCATGGCCTTTTGCCTTCTCGGTTTGCCGACGAGTGTGGAATTCTCCACTTCGAGTTCAAGAATGTCCCCAGGCCTGAGGCCGAGCTGCTCGGAGATATGCCTAGGTAACGTTAGCTGCCGCTTTGAGCGCAGAGTTAAACTGATCGGATTTCGTTCTGTAGTCACAGTTTGTACCTGCCTGCTGTCGGGATTCCGATGTCTAATGTCCGACATCTGAATTGTGGCACGCGGGAGGAACGGTTGTCAAAGTAACCTGAGAGCCGGCGGCTGCCTGATTTCGCATTGTTGGGGCGCTGTGCCTGAAGGGCGGTCCGGGGGGGATCGGGCGCGTGACCACGCGCCCCTAGGGGAGGGTGATGTTGTCTATCAAGCGGGTGGGGCCGAAACGGACGGCGAGGGAGACGACCGCCGGGCGTTCTACTTCTTCCAGCTCTTCCAGGGTTTCGGCGTCGGCGATGCTGAGGTAATCGATGGGTCCCGCCAGAGGCTCTTTCCGGATCAGACCGGTCATGGCCTGTCGCATTCTTTCGGCGCGGCGTTCCCCGTTCCGCCACATTTCCCGGGCCAGGGAAAGCGATTGGTGCAGGACCGCGGCGGCCTTCCTCTGGTCCGGACTCAAGTAGACATTGCGGCTGCTCATGGCCAGGCCGTCGTTTTCCCGCACCGTGGGCACAACCACGATCTCGAGGTTCATGTTGAGGTCTTTGGCCATCTTCTTGATCACCACCACCTGCTGGGCGTCCTTCTGACCGAAATAGGCCCGGTGCGGGTCGACGATGTTGAACAGTTTATTGCAGACGGTGGCCACGCCACGGAAATGGCCGGGGCGGATGGCGCCCTCCAGTCTTTCGGTCACTCCGGCTACGTCTACCCAGGTGTTGAAACCGGGAGGGTACATCTCCTCGCCCGGGGGCATGAAGACCACGTCAACCTTCTCTCTTTCCAGCAGGGCGCAGTCCCGGTCGGGGTCCCGGGGATACTTCGCGAAATCCTCTTTGGGTCCGAACTGGGTGGGATTAACGAAAATGCTCGCAACGGTGAACTTATTATCGCGGTTGGAGTTCCGCGCCAGCACGAGATGGCCTTCGTGGAGGTAGCCCATGGTGGGGACGAGGCCAACCCGACCGCGCATCCGGCGGCGGGCTGCCTTCATGTCATCAATGGTCCTTGCGATCTGCATAGCAGCGTAACGTAAACCACGAATAAACACGAATAGACACGAATGGACACCAGGATAGCGTCCCTTCGAACTCTGCTATTTGTGGGCTATTTTCCTGTGTGAGGCATTTTTGCATTTTGATGTGTCATTTTGATTCTTGGTATTTGATTCTTGATTCGTTCAGGTGAAGCCGGTGTTAGTCGAGGGAAGATGCGGACCTGGTCAGTTCAGCCAGCACGGTTTCGTTCATGGTCGAGCTCTGTTTTGCGGTGGGGAAGGTCCCTTCCTTGACCTCGGCGATGAATGATGAGAGGGCCCTGTTTATTTCTTCGAAAAGCCTGGCATACTGCTTGGCGTGCCTGGGGACAAAATCGGTGTACAGGCCCAGGAGGTCGCTGATGACCTGGACCTGGCCACTGCAGTCTGTGCCGGCGCCTATGCCGATGGTCGGTATGGTCAATCTTTCCGTAATGAGTTTCGCCAGCGGGGCCGGTACGAGTTCCAGCACCACGGCAAACGCCCCGGCTGACTCCAGAGCCCTGGCGTCTTTCATGAGCCTGATGGCGGCTTCGGGTGTCTTGCCCTGGGCAGTGTATCCGCCTAGCTGGTTGATTGACTGCGGCGTCAAACCGATATGTCCCATGACGGGGATGCCGCACTGTACGATCCGTCTTACGGTGTCGGCGACGATTTCGCCGCCTTCGAGTTTGACTGCCTGAGCGCCCCCTTCCTGGATGAAACGCGCCGCGTTTTTGAGAGCATCGGGCACGCTCAGGTGGTAGGTCATGAAGGGCATGTCACCGATCACCATCGCCTTTTTCGCACCGCGGGTCACGGCCCTGGTGTGGTGGATCATTTCGTCCATGGTTACCGGTATGGGGGACTCATAGCCGAGGACCACCATGCCCAAACTGTCACCGACCAGAATCAGGGGAATCCCGGCCTGGTCCACCAGCTTGGCTATGGGATAGTCATAGGCGGTCAGCATGGTGATCTTTTCACCCCTCTGCTTCATGTCCTTGATGTCGTTGATGGTGATTCGCATTACAGGACCTCCTTGGCTAGACAAATCCCAAAGACCGAATGCCAAGTTCCAACCCCGGGTTGGGTTCCGTCATTGCGACTGGCTGTCATCCTGAGCCGGAGCCCTGAGCGAAGCGAGGCGGCAGGCGAAGGGTCTTTAGTGCCCCGCGCCGGAACGAACTTGTCCTGAGCGAACCGAAGGATTCTTCGACTTCGACTCGCTTGCGCTCGTCTTCGCTCAGAATGACATCTGTCCCGCTACGGCGTGGTTCTCGCATGAAAATTCAGCAGCAGTTCGTTCGACCTGTTGGCGCTCCCGCGGGTGTGGGTAATCGAGTTCCCGGCATCCACATAAACCAGGGCTGGGGTGTGGCTCCGGGCTTCCTCTTCAGAAAGGGTGGCGTAGGAAAGAATGATGACGGTGTCTCCACTGGCGACCAGCCGGGCGGCGGCGCCGTTGACCATGATGGTCCCGCTGCCCTTTTCCGCTTCGATGGCATAGGTTTCAAACCGGGAGCCGTTTTCCACATCGAGGACATGGACCTTTTCGAAGGGGAAAATGTCCGCGGCCTCCATCAGCTCCCGGTCGATGCTGATACTGCCCTCGTAGTCAACATTCACGCTGGTGACACGGGCGCGGTGGATCTTGCTTTTGAGCATTTCTCTCATTGGGGTCCTCCTGACTCAGGTTTTCGCGGCGCCGGACTTGGGGAAGGCAACTCCTGTGGGGCCAGAAGCTCCAGCATGTCCCGGGCCTTCTGGGCGTCGATCCGGCCTTTTTCCAGGGCAATGGGAATGGTCTGCATGCCGAGCACCTGGTAGAGATAGAAAATAGTCGGATGGTCCTTGACCTGTTTCAAGGCGTCCATATGTTTCTTTATGGTACCCATGTCGCCCCGGGCAACCGGTCCGGTGAGACAGTTAGGGAAACCAACATTCACGATGTTGTTGACGGTGCCGCGGATGAGAGGAGCCAGGGCTCGGGTGGCCTCGGGAGTTGAGACGCCAAAGGTCTGCCAGAGCTCGGTGGCGGTCTTGACCAGCGTCACCATGTAGTTGCAGGCGATGACCGCGGCGGCGTGGTAGAGCACCTTGTCCTTGCCCTGGAGGACTACCCACTGGCCGCCCAGACGGGTAGCCATTTCCTTGAGCCGGCCCAGAAGCGGCTCATCGGCTTCCAGGGCGAAGGTGGAACCGGGGATATTTTCGATGGCGTAGGAGATGCCGGCGAAGGTCTGGAGGGGATGGATGCAGCCCACCATGGCGCCGGACTTCCTGGCAGGTTCGAGGACCGCGGTGGAATCGGCGCCGCTGCAGTGGACGACGCTCTGGCCGGAACGCCAGCCGGTCTGGGAAGCTATCCTGGGGATGAAGTCATCAGGCGTGGTGATGAAGACGAAGTCGGAGTGGTCGGCCAGTTCCTGAGCGCTATTGCAAATCTGCACGCGGGGAACTATCCCGGCGAGCCGCTCCGACGACGAAAGGCTGCGGCTGTAAACGCCGGACACGTCGTATCCCTGTTTGGCCAGGGAAACGGCGATCGCGGTGCCGACGGTGCCTGCTCCTACAAAGCCTATCTTTGTCATTGACCGTGACAGAAAAACAGAAAGGCCCTCCCGACACAAAGACGAGAAGGCCTTGCCATTGCTGCCTATAGCCGTCTCGGTCGGGAAAGATCCAAGCGGCGTTTGTTGTATTAGGTTTTGAAAAGAAAAGGTTGCTCACCGCCCCGAAAGCCGGAGTCGATGGCAATTATTAGTATAGCACAAATCCGCCCGGTGTCAAGGGGACGTGTTGTTGTTATACGATATTGTCAGTAGTTAACTGTTAAGGGAAAATGTCAGTCCATGAAAGGATTGACATTGAACACAGAGGAACAAAAGAGGTTACAGATCTTGAACAAGGTGTT
>JACQUA010000143.1 GCA_016210565.1 Chloroflexota bacterium | reverse complement strand
TCCTGGTGCTTAGTTGCAGAAATAACCGAAAGATTCATCGACTATGTTTTCAATGACGTTGTCACCCAGAGCCGAAGCCCTGAGCGAAGCGAAGGGGCAGGCGAAGGGTCTAATGTCAGGGCAGCACGACCAACGAAAGATTCTTCGACTACGCTCGCTGCGCTCGCTTCGCTCAGAATGACAGCTTTCCTGGTTCTTCGCTTCGCTTTCGATGACCTCGCATGTCATTCCATGTGTCTGGCAGCGCCTCGCGGCCTGGTGAAGCTCAGAATGACATTGGGAGCTCTGTCACCCTGAGCCGAAGCCCTGAGCGAAGCGAAGGGGCAGGCGAAGGGTCTTTGTTCCATCATAACGGTCTTCAACGCAACTAAGCACTAGGTCGCCACCGTGGCGGGAGGTTTGAATTTTGGCAGGGTGAACTCCTCGGTAATATCCTCGAAGACAACTTCCACGGGCATGCCGATTTTGACTTTGTAAGGCTCGATATCTATAATGTTGCTGCCGATCATCGGACCTTCCTCCATCTCGATGAGGGCATAAACATAGGGGATGTCGGAGGCGAATCCGGGATGGAAGGCGCGGTGGTGAACGTTCCAGGCGAAAACCTTGCCGCGGCCGCTGGCCTTAGCCCACTCCATGTTGCCAAACAGAGGCTCATTCTTGTGGAACCGGCAGAATGCCACGGGGAAATACCAGGCGCCGCAAGTTTTACAGTGGTAGAGCGTGAACTCATGGCGTTTCAGCGCCTGCCAGAATGGCTCGATGTCGGCATCCAGTGAGGGTAAAGGCTTGTTCCACGTCATAGATGTTTCCTCCGTCATATTTCAGGTTGTAGCGATCCGGGGCGCAAAGACCTGCAGCGGAGATCTCTATTCGTTACCCAGAATTACACAGCTATGGGAGGAGCACATTCCGGGCCCCAGTACCTCGCCCCCGTGCCCGGTGGCCAGGGCAATCCGGGCGTTTTTCACCTGCCGGGCGCCTCCCTCGCCCCTCATCTGGATGATGGCCTCGGCCAGAGGCGTGAATCCGCTGTGGTGGTGGGAAGAGAGCATGCCGCCTCCGGTATTGATCGGAATCGTGCCGCCCGGACCGATATTGCCGGCAGCCACGAAATGCCCGCCTTCTCCTTTTTGGCACCAGCCGTAGTCCTCGATCTGGAAAAGCACTTCGGAGGTAAAACAGTCGTACAGTTCGGCCACGTCGACGTCTCTTAGCTCAATGCCGGCCGTCCGGAACGCGGCTTCTTTGGCCGGCTTAACGTCGAGCTGGGTATAATTTTGCTTATCCCACCATAGTTTCCTCATGTGCTCGCCAAAACCGAATCCCTTGATGTATACTGGCGGTTTCCGGCAGTCCTTTGCCCGGTCCCCGGTGGTAACGATGAAGGCGGTTCCCCCGTCGCTCACCAGGCAGATGTCCAGCAGGTGGTAAGGATAGACGACGATTGGTGACTTCTGGTGGTCTTCCAGCGTAATCGGTCGCCCGTACATATAGGCGGCCGGATTGAGGCACGCCCAGGCCCTTTCTTGAACGGCAATGGCGCCCAGTTGCTCGCTCGTGGTGCCATACTCGTGAAAGTGCCGGGCGGCGAAGAAGGCATGGTCGCTGACCGCGGCCGTAGCCCCCAGGGCTTCACCCCAGAAGCCGGGCATGCCGCTTACCTTTGTTTGCTTCCCGCCCCTGCCCTTGGACCAGCGGTCATTGCCCCGCCCAATCACCACGTAATTGGCCAGGCCCAGGTCCAAGAACTTCAAGGCGGTGATGAGGGAAAAAATGGCCACCGAGCCTCCTCTTCCGATGTGGTAGTAGAAGTTGACCGGCAAGCCGAGCACCCGGGGAAAGGCATCCGTGGAGATGGTTATGTTGTTGCTGGACAGGGTGCGGCCGTCGATGGCGCCATCAATGTCCTCATTTCTCAGTCCGGCGTCTTCAATGGCCATTCTCGCTGCCTCGGCCGCCAGGGCCCGGCCGCTAAAGCCCGGAACGTGCCCCACTTTGGTCACGCCCAGCCCCACAATCGCGTACTGGTGGTTTAGTCTGGCAGGAACCATCTGATCTTTCTCCTTCTGCGACGTTGAAGGTTGATTTTGACACCCAGGCCCGGGCCCGCGGGGACCGCCAGGAAGCCATTCTTCACCTCGAGGCCCTCGACCGCCATTGAAATGGTATTAAAGCATCTTCTTTGCTAACCGCGGACCGGCGCGGCGTTTCATCTTCCCAGAATGATGCAGCTATGCGAAGAGCACATGCCCGGTCCCAGGACTTCGCCTCCGTGACCGGTGGCCAGGGCGATTTCGGCGCCCTTGACCTGTCTGGCCCCGCCTTCACCCCTCACCTGGATGATGGCCTCGGCCAGGGGGGTGAAGCCGCTGTGATGGTGAGAGGATAACATGCCGCCTCCGGTGTTGACGGGGATCGTTCCACCGGGACCGATATTACCGGCGGCCGCGAAGGGGCCTCCCTCTCCCTTTTTGCACCAGCCGTAGTCTTCCAGTTGAAAAAGGACTTCCGAAGTGAAGCAATCATAGAGTTCGGCCACATGGATGTCTTTAAGCTCTATTCCAGCCATGCGGAAGGCCGC
>JACQUA010000013.1 GCA_016210565.1 Chloroflexota bacterium | reverse complement strand
GAATGACAAAGGGGGAACTAATTTCATCCTTCGTGGTGCTGGCTGGTAAGACAAAAACGGAAGATTACTTGACAATTCGTAATCGTGCGCCCAAACTATAAGCACCGTAAGAAATTGGGACGAGCGAAAGAGATAAGGCAATGTACCAGGGCTCGGATGCAAAAGGAGGTAAGACAGAGTTCTCTGTGACATCCCTACTTCGCGAGTCGCTCAGAGAGAGCCAGCGGTTTATCCGCAGTCGCCCACTGGTGACCTGGGTTGTCCTTGTCCTGGTGCTGGCATTCCTGGCTATACAGTCAATGAAGCTGATTTCCGGCGGCACCACCAGGCCGGTCCTTTTCCAGGTTATTGATGCCACCTATAGCCTCGCCGTGGCCGGCGTCATGATATATGCTAGCTACCGGTGGCCCACGCTGGTCACCCTGGGGCTTCTGGTGCCCTTTGCCACAGGTTACCTCTTCGCCGTATTTTCCAAATCGCCGCTGGACTTCGATATGCTGGCCATCACCCTTATCTTGCTCTCGATTAGCGGTCTGGCGATAATACTGATTGCCAGGCTCCGCTCGAGTCAGACCGAATCCGAGCAGGCCAAACAGCAAATCCAGGAGCTACAGCAGTATCTGCAGCTACAGATTGATAATATGCCCATCGCACTCATTGCCTGGGACAGGGAGTTCCGTGTGCAGACGTGGAATCCCATGGCCGAGAAGATTTTTGGCTACCCGGCAGAGGAGATGCTGGGCAGGCAGGCAGCCAGCAAGGTGCCGCCGGAGGTCCTGCAGAGGCTCAGCGACCTCTGGCAAGGACATTCCGACATGAAGTCGTCAGGGCATCTGGTCTGCACCAGTGTCACCGCGGATGATCGCACCATTGTCTGCGAATGGGTAAACGCCCTCATCAGGAGACCGGATGGTGCTGTGGTGGGTGCCATTTCCATGGCGCAAGACGTCACCGAACGCAGCAAAGCGGAGACCGAGCGCTTGAAATTCGCCAAGCTTGAGTCCGTGGGCACACTGGCCGGCGGGATTGCCCATGACTTCAACAACCTGTTGACTGTGGTCTTAGGCCGGATTGAGCTAGCGCAGGAGTTTGGAGAGGTTGGGCAAGCGGAGGCTCTCAGGAAGGCTTTGGCTGAAGCAGAGCGGGTGACCTTGCGGGCCACAAACTTAAGCCACCAGCTACTTACCTTCGCCAAGGGAGGTACACCGGTCAAAAAGCTCACTTCTGTCAGGAGAGTGATAGAAGACTCAGCCTCCTTTTCCTTGAAGGGCTCCAATGTCAGGTGCGAGTTCTCTTTCCCTGATGACCTCTGGGCGGCAGAAGTGGACGAGGGACAGATTGGCCAGGTCATCAGCAATCTGGTCATCAATGCCAGGCAGGCAATGCCAGGGGGTGGCACAGTCCTGGTCGCAGCGCGGAACATCTCGCTCACAGAGGGAGAAGTGGTGCCCTTATCCGGAGGACGCTACCTTTTGGTGAATGTTGAAGACCATGGCATTGGTATACCCCGTGAACATTGGGGCCGGATGTTTGAGCCTTACTTCACCACCAAACCATCGGGCAGTGGGCTCGGCCTGGCGACCTCTTACTCAATAGTCAAGAGCCACGGTGGCACTATCACCGTGAGCTCGGTAGAAGGCGTGGGCACAACCTTCCAAGTCTATCTGCCAGCCTCGGCTAAGCAGCCCATCACGGCAGAGGACCAAGCAGGCGGTGCTAGCCAGACGGCTAAAAGCCGGGTCCTTGTGATGGATGATGAAGATGAGGTCAGGCTTCTGGTTGGTGAGCTACTAGCGCACGACCAGCACGAGGTAGAGCTGGCCAGAGATGGTGCTGAAGCCATCGAAAAGTTCCGCAATGCGGCCAACCAGAAGAAGCCATTTGACATTGTTATCCTTGACCTGACGGTGGTGGGAGGCATGGGAGGTATCGAGACTATCAAGGAGCTTATCAGACTGGACCCTGATGTTGTGGCGCTCGCGTCCAGCGGTTACGCCACCAGCCCGGTAATGTCAGAGTATCGGAAATACGGGTTCGCCGGCGTGGTAGCCAAACCGTATACGCTGGCACAGCTAAGGGAGGCCTTGCGCCAGGTGCTTGAGCGGCCCAAACTTGGGTGACGACCAGTAGCTACGGGGACGTTTGAGACCGGTGAAAAAGCAGATATACTAGAGGAATTAGTTGTTGGTCGCCGCTCCGCCGCGGACTGCCCGAGACAAAGAGAACCAAGCCAAAGCAACGACTCTCATGACTGATGACTGAAGATGGCTTGACTTCCGGCTCCTCAGGCGGACGGGAACCCTTCAACATGCCCGCCCCTGCTATTGACAAGGCGTGCGGCCTTGTGGTAGGATAGGCGAACATTACAGGCGTATACCGGAGCGGCATAAAGCAGAACAGATTCTCCTTAAATAACATATGTATTTAGGAGGTAAGCGATGCTGAAGACAAGAATCCTTCCCCTGGTAGTATCTCTGCTCCTGGTCGTAACCCTGGTTATTGCCGGCTGTGCTAAATCCAGTCCCACTGCCACGCCGGCCCCGGCACCCACCGTAACAGTAACGACTACGGCCAAGCCGGCCCCGGCACCCACGGTGACGGTAACGCCAGCCCCGGCGCCGGCCCCAACCGTGACGGTGACGGCGAGTCCGCCCCCAGCCACAGCCCAGTTCGCCAAGAGGACATGGTATTATGCTCACAGCTACGCTGCCGGCACGTTTGAAGCATGGAATGGTGACGGCAAACCGCTGGCGGAAGAGCTATCCCGGCTGACGGGTGGGGCCATAACGATTGTCGAACGTCCTGCCGCAGCTTTGCTGAGCATGACTGATATGGCACTGGGCGTGGCCCGGGGTATTGCTGACTTTGGCTACATGAACGCCGGCCAGTTCCCCGCCCTTTTCCCGTCCGCCAAAATCGGTGGCATCGCCGACCCCCTGATTGTGGCCAAATATCCGCACGTCCCGGCCTACTGGGGCTATCTTGGCTCGGTGGCGGCCAGCGAGGACCGGCGTATCCATGCCGAGTTCGCCGCAAACGGCCTCAAGCCGCTCATGATGACCCCCGGGGCAGTCAGTTTGCAGAATATAATGACCAGCAAGAAAATTAGCCGCCTGGATGACATGAAGGGGATGAAGCTGAGATTGTGGGGTGGGACCTATCAGGACCGCCTCTACAAGGCCATGGGTGCCGTGGGTGTGCCCGTGCCCCGTGCCGAATACGTTGACGCCGTGAAGAAGGGCATTGTGGAAGGTGTTTTGAGCGTGGCCGGCTCTTTCTATCAGGAAAAGCTCACCGAGGTGACGCCATATCTCCTGACCGTGCCCGGGGCAGACTACTTTGCCATCCCCACCATGGGTGGTGCCTTCTTTGTCGTCATGAACCTATCGGTATGGAACGGCCTTACGGACGCCGAGAAACAGGCTGTGCTGAAGGCAGCTAAGGTTGCGGAGGCGTTTGGCTTTGACAACTATGCCAAAGCGGTGGATGAGCCATCCTTCAAGGCGATGAAGGCCGACCCCAAGTATACCTTCACCGCCCTGCCTTTGGCAGATATCGAGAAGGTCATGTCCGACCCATTAGTGGTAAACCAGTGGCAGGACCTGGCCAAAGAGATAGACGAGGCTAAAGGCCAAGGCACCAAGTTGGTCAACCGCTACCTTGAGGTATTCAAGCTGTCAGACGACCAGATAAAGCAGCTGTGGGAGCAGATGTGGGGAAAGCGCATCGCTGAGCTGTGGTAGCTTCTGGAGTTGGTCGGTTGTCATTCCTGTCCTCCCCCTCCCCTTCTGAAAAGAGGGGGAGGACAGGTTATTCCTCCATGTATTGGCACTTGCTGCGCGCTGATAGGCGCGGGATGAGATATCCGCAGACAGAGGACACGGCTTATGGACTGGTTCAATAAACTCCTGGGCCGGGCCAACTGGGTGGGCAACATCATCGCCAGCATCTTCCTGGCTGGTATTGCCCTGCTCATGGGTGCCGAGATAGTCGCACGCTATGTCTTCAACCGTCCTATTCCGGGGACATGGGAGATAGTTGGCGGGTCAATGGCAGTGCTGACCACCATCGGCTTTGCCTTTGCACTTACTGAGGGTAGCCATATTAGAGTGGACATCGCGCTGCAGAAGCTGTCACCGGAAGTCAAGCACCGCATGCTTCTAGGAGCCTACTTCGTTGGTTTTCTGGTCACCGCAATATTATGCTGGCAGCTGGTCTTGGCCGCTCGCTATTCCATAAGCATTAGGGAATACACAATGGGGCTGGTCCGCGTGCCTGTTTATGTGACAAGGAGCATTTTCATATTCTCCGCGTTGCTGTTCTGTCTGGCCTTTTTACAGCTTTTTATCAAAGGCCTCATGAAGGACACCGGCAGAAAGGAGCGGCAACCCCATGAAACAGACAAGGCGGGAGAAGCACAACCTCCCACCTGGATTTTACCTGGTTAGTTAAGAGGGCGGGATGGACCCAGTATTGATTGGCCTACTGTCTTTTGTTGCCATAGTGGTGTTAATCTTTGTCGGGCTACATGTTGGCACAGCACTGATTATTGTCGCCATCGTTGGCCTGATACTGATTAGGGGCCCGAGTAACGGCTTTAGCACGCTTCAATATGTGCCTTATGATACTATCGCCAAGTATGACTATGCGGTTTTCCCCTTGTTCATCCTCATGGGGGAGCTTATTTCAGCTTCGGGTGTGGTGACCTCACTCTTTGATGCTGCCCAGGCCTGGTTCGGCAAGCTAAAAGGCGGCCTGGGGATGACGGTAACCGCCATGGGTGCCGCCCTCGGCACAGTGACTGGCTCAGCCATCGCCGCGGCGGCCATGATAGCCCGGACCGTTTTCCCTGAAATGGTAAAACACAAATACGACCCTGGCGTCATTGCCGGCCTGATAGCAGCGGTCGCCCCGCTCGCTCTGGTAATTCCGCCAAGTATCTTTCTGCCCTTTTATGGGTTGATAACCCGCGAGTCAATTGCCAAGCTACTTATTGCCGGTTTTATCCCTGGCTTTCTAGCAGCGGGGCTCTACATGCTGATGATATTTGTGCTGGCGATGCGTAACCCCCAAAAATGGCCCACCACCCCCCGCAGTTTTACCTGGCCGGAAAGAATGAAAGCCTCAAAAGGGGTTATTCCCATTATCGTCATGATGCTTGTCGTTCTCGGTGGCATCTACGGCGGTGTGTTCACCCCCTCGGAGGGCGGTGCTGCTGGCTCTATCATGGCTTTTCTCATGCTATTAGCTTATCAACGTAAGAAAAGCGGGCGGGCGACCTTTGCCGCCATCTGGCAGTCTGCCGGCATGACCTCGATGGTCTTCTTCATTACTATTGGAGCTTTTCTGTACGGGCGCTTCATGTCTTTGACGGGAGCGGCTACAGAGATAGTCGACGTAATCGCTGGCCTCTCCGTGAACCCGTATGTCACATTTGCTCTGGTAGTGATTCTTTACCTCCTCTTGGGCTGTTTTCTGGATGGCTTCTCTATCCTGGCAATTACCTTGCCCGTAGTGCATCCTTTGATGGTAAAGGCGGGCTTTGACCCCATCTGGCTCGGGGTGGTCGTCATCATCCTGGTCGGTGCCGGCACTATTACGCCTCCCTTTGGCATTGTGGTGTTCTCGGTAAAGGGGCTTCTCGGGGGGCAGGTCGAGCTATGGTCTATTTTCGTCAATTCCGCTCCCTTCCTGGCCGCAATGATGGCCACAGTGGTCCTCATGACCATCTGGCCACAGATTGCCCTCTTCCTGCCGACATTGATGAAATAGGGGGATAACCGTTGGTCCGCTTTCAGCTTTTGCAGCCTCACGACCTGGTTGATGCCCTTGCCATGCTAGCGGAATACCATGGGCGTGCCCGCATCCTGGCGGGCGGGCAGAGCCTGTTAGTCTTGCTCAAACACCGGCAGGTCACGCCGGAATACCTTATCAATATCAAGGGGCTTAGCGGGCTGGCCTACATCAAAAACGGGGACGGCCTGAGAATTGGGGCACTGACCGTTCATCGGGACATTGAACGCTCCCCGCTGATCAAGACAACTTGTCCCATGCTTGCCGAGCTTGAGCAGCTGGCTGGCTCAACACAAGTCCGGAATTGGGGGACCATCGGCGGCAACCTGTGCGATGCTGTCCCTGATACTGACCCGCCTGCTGCTCTCGTGGCGCTTGGTGCCAGTGTCCGGCTGGCCAGCGCCAGGGGTGAGCGAGTGCTGCCATTAGAACGGTTTATCACCGGCCACCGGCAGACGGCCCTTGGGCCTGATGAGATGCTGGTGGAGATTCAGGTGCCGGAGTTGCCGCCTCACACGGGCGGGGCCTACCACAAGGAGTCTGTCCGTCTGACGGACCCGCCCATTATCGGTGTGGCGGCTGTGGTCACTCTGGACGATTTACGAGGAGAAATAAGAGCTTCACACATTGTGCTCCAGGCAGTCGCTCCTACGCCAATCAGGGCCACCGGCGCAGAAGCGAGACTATCTGCCGAGAAAGCTACGGAAGGCCTGATTGAGGAGGCGGCGGCCATAGCGGCGCGGGAGGCCAGCGCTACTATGGATGCACAGGGCGGGGATGCTCTCACGCGGGGCCTGAAACAGCAGCTTGTAAAGGTGGTGACCCGACAGGTGGTCACGGAGGCCATCAGGCGGGCCCGCCAGTGGAGAAGAGGGGTATGAAGCAGCTGTTGAGGCTCAAAGTAAATGGTGAGGACTACGAGGTATATGCCGAGCCCTGGCAGACCCTGCTCGATGTGCTCCGGGAGATAGCACTTACCGGCACCAAGTGGGGCTGCGATACAGGTAGCTGCGGTGCCTGCACTGTCCTCATAGATGGCAAAGCGGTGCAGAGCTGCCTGGTGCTGGCGACCCAGGCAGTGGACAGGGACATTGTGACCATAGAAGGCCTGAGCAAGAACGGGCCGCATCCCGTGCAGAAGGCCTTCATGGAGTATTTTGCCATCCAGTGCGGCTACTGCACGCCCGGTATGATACTGGCGGCCAAAGCCCTCCTTGATGAAAATCCTGACCCCACCGAGGAAGAGGTCAAGGTTGGCCTGGCGGGCAACCTGTGCCGCTGCACGGGCTACGTCAAGGTTGTGGAAGCGGTCCTCGCTGCCGCCAGAGCTTTGAAGGGGGAAGGCCGAGATGACTGAGGCTTTCGTAGCGGAAAAGCCCGAGCTTGTTATTGTAGGTAAGGACATAGTCCGGGTGGACGCCCTGGAGAAGGCGACTGGCCGGGCCAAATACGTGGCGGACTTCGGCGAGCCGGTGCTCTACGCCAGGGTGATCAGGAGCCCCTATCCTCACGCTAACATCCTGAGCATTGATACTAGCCGGGCGGAAAGCTACCCCGGTGTCCGGGGCGTAGTCACACCGAAAGACGCTCCGGCCACTCGCATCGGCTACCTGGTCTGCTTGGACCGGCAGGTGCTGCCAGTAGAGGGCAGGGTACGCTACGTTGGTGAGCCGGTGGCCGTGGTCGTCGCGGATACGCCGGATATTGCCGAAGAAGCCGCCAACCTGGTTGACGTCAAATATGAGATCCTGCCCGCCGTGTTTGACGCCGAGGAAGCAATCAAAGAGACGTGCCCGGTAGTGCTGCATCCCCAGAAAGCTACCTACCGGGGACCCGTGGCCTCCCTGGGGGGCTGTGCCATGGAGATGACTATCCCGAATACCTGCTCTGCTTTCCACTTGCGCCATGGTGACATCGAAAGGGGCTTCCGCGAGGCAGATATCATCGTGGAGAACCGCTATTCCTTCGATGGCGGGTCACACGCTCGCCCGGAGCCCACCATCGTTGATGCCTGGGTGGACGGTGATGTCCTCACGGTGCGGGTGAACCGCTCCCGCATGTGGGCCTGCCATAGCTGGCTTTGCCGCGTCTTCAGTATGCCACCGGCCCGGATAAGGCTGATTGTGCCCTACCAGGGCGGCTTCTTCGGCGGCAAGGGGACACCGGTGACGGAGGCGCTGGCACTGCTGGCGGCCCTTAAGACTGGACGACGTGTCCGGTTGCAATATTCCCGTGAGGAGGAATTCTGGGACACCAATCCCCGGCCAACTATTGTCGTCTATGTCAAAGACGGGATGAAGCGGGACGGGACTATCGTGGCCCGGCAAACGAGGTTCATCACCGATATCGGCGCCTACGGTGCCGGCGGCGGCACCCTCTCTGCGGCCAGCTCTCATCTGGGCATCGTAAGCTGCTACCGTATTCCTAACTGGTGGTCTGATTCTTATACCGTATATACCAATAACCCGCCGACGGGCACGATGCGGGGCGTCGAGGCCCCGCAGGGCAACTGGGCCATTGAAAGCAACATGGACTGTGTGGCCCACGCCCTGGGCATGGACCCGCTGGAATTCCGGCGGAAGAATGTGGTAGGCGATGGTGACGTCAGTGCCTTTGGCCAGGTCCTCCACGATATCTATGCCCGGGAGTGTCTGGACAAGGTGGCGGAGCTGATCGAGTGGGGTAAGCGGCCGGAGCCGGAGGGCAAATGGCAGAAGGGCAAAGGTATGGCCCTCGCCAACTGGATGCCCGGACCGTGGTGGCCCTCTGCCGCCTTCGTCAAGCTCTTCCGGGATGGCACCATTGAGGCCCGCATCGGGACGGATGAGAATGGGCAGGGTGTGGAGACCGTTATCTCACAGATTGTGGCGGAGGAGTTCCGTGTGCCGGTGAGCAAGGTGAAGATCGTGCGTGGGGACACCCGCTTTGTGCCCTGGGACTGGGGCTCCATTGCCAGCCGGACCACCTGGATGACGGGCACCGCTGTTGTCCGGGCCTGCCAGGCCGCCAAACAGCAGGTATTCAAGCTTGCCGCCAGACGGCTAAAGATCCCGCCCGATGAGCTAGAGCTAAGCGAAGGCCGGGTCTTCTCCCGGCTGGCTCCGGACAAGGCATTGAACCTCAGCGATCTCTTCGCCTGGGAGTTTGCCCTCGACAGCGGCGAGATAACCGGCGAAGGTTCTTATGAGGCTAAGTTCACCGAGATAGACCCCAATACAGGCTATAGCCCAGAGGCAGCCCCGGCCCACAGCTACCTGGCCTATGGGGTAGAGGTGGCTGTCAACACGGAAACGGCTGAGGTCAAGGTGCTGCGCGTGAATGCCGCCCTTGATATTGGCCAGCCCATCAACTGGAAGATGTGCGAGGGACAGATTGAGGGCGGCATCGGCATGGGACTCGGCTGCGTCCTCTACGAGAGATTTGAGCGCGATCGGGGCGTTATAACCAATGCTGACTTCGTCAGCTACCGCGTGCCCACTGCCCCGGAGGTGCCCAGCGGTGAGCAGGTGAAAAGCGTCTCCGTGGGCCGGCCCCACCCGGACGGGCCTCACGGCGCCAAGGCCCTGGGTGAAGTGACACTGGTGCCCTTCGCCGCGGCTGTCGGCAATGCTGTATTCGATGCCACTGGCGTCAGGATTACGGACGCTCCCTTGCTCAGGGAGAGGGTATTCAAAGCCCTGCGTGATGCCGGACAAATACTAACTTCTTAAAATAAATCGGAAATCCGAAGCACGAAATCCTAAATCCCTTCGACAAGCTCAGGACAGGATTCGGATTTCGAACTTGGACCTGCAGGGTGGGGGTAGCCTGGACGAAAGTCGAGGCGTAACCCACCAAAAAGCGCAATTCTGCGGCTTTCATCGCCTCGGAAAAGATGGTCTCAAAATCGCAACGCATTAAAGTCGGCTGCTGCGGCTTCCCCGTCAGCATGAGGAAGTATTTCGACCGGTTCCGGCTGGTGGAGGTGCAGCAGACCTTCTACCGGATACCCAAGCTGGAGACGGCCTTGCGCTGGCGGCAGCAAGCGCCGCCCGGCTTCGAATTTACCCTCAAGGCCTCGCAGATCATTACCCATCTGCCGGTCAGCCCGACCTACCGCAAGGCACGTCTTAGGATACCCCCAGATGAGTGGGGAGACTACGGCTTTTTTAAGCCAACCGAGGTGGTGCGTCAAGCCTGGGCGGAGACGCTGGACTTCGCCAGGGCACTTGAGGCTAAAGCCATCGTTTTCCAGTGTCCGCCCAGTTTCAGCGAGACGCCGGAGAGCGTGGCCAACCTGAGGCAGTTTTTTGCGGCTATCACGGACTCAGGGTTTCTTCTGGCCTGGGAGCCGCGTGGCGACTGGCAGGAATCAACGATAGCCGGGCTTTGTGCGGAGCTGGGCCTGGTCCATTGCGTTGACCCGATGGAGAGACAGCCCTTGCACGGTGCGCCGCTCTATTTCCGCCTGCATGGTGGGCCGCGCTACCGGCGCCGCTACACAGAGGATGAGCTTAAAGGGCTAAACGAGACAATGGGTGACAGGGAAGCCTATGTCCTCTTCAATAACATCAATATGTTCGAAGACGCACTGGCGCTCCAGAGACTTCTGGCCAGTGAGTAATGTTAGCCTCCCGCTACCATAGCTAGCAGGGAGACCTCGATGGACTCCTTGTCCCTGTAGGCGTCCTGTTCCGCTAGCTTGACCAGCTCCTCGTAGGAACGCACCAGATGGCCGTCCACCATGACCAGGAAAGCCCCGTTTTCAGCGCTGAAGTAACGCCTGGCTGTCTCCAAGTCACACACCTCACCCTCCTCCTGCCCGAAGGGCTTTCTTATCCTCAGTTTTGGCACGGTCTTCTCCTACGTCAGGTCTTCTCAAAACCATTCTAGTGGAATAGTGTCAGTGGCGCAAACGCATTAAATAACGCAGCGTTTTGTGCCATTGCCACGCCTTCCGCCTTCGGCGGAATGGTCTTGCAATGACAGGATGATCCGGCCAGGCTTATCACGTTTGTATTAGCGCAACCAAGGCTGGGCGTAATCCAAGAACAGCAAGTCAGGTCCGGCTGGCTTCACCCATGGTGCATGACACCCAAAGCCAATCCGAATTTGGCAGCGTTCTCAATCGCTGGCCTTGGGCCTCACCCGGAATCAGCGAGTGGCCACCGTAGGGCAGGTTGGAACCTGCCCGCCACTTCAAGTCGGGTTAGGAAACCCGACCTACAGAATGAATCGCTGTTTTTGGGCCGCACCCTAAAATAGCGATTCAGCTTTAATTAGCTTCACCCGTGAGGTGAAAAGGGGAAATGATAATTCCGGCTTAACTCGTATTCCAAACGGTTGGTAGCTGTAGTATATTGGAAGAAAGTAAGAAACGAGGTCACACTGATGAAGAAGAAGCTGCCAAAAACCAGTCCAACCTTTGAGATTGCAGGCACGGATGAGCCTTTAATAGCCAGAGGAGGATTGGTTTTACCCTATGAAATGGCTAAGGCGCTAAAGCTACCGCAAATTATTGACCGGGAATTGCCGTCAGCCGGAAGCGGTCATAGTTATGCGTCCTCTCAATTTACGATGCCTTTGATTTTGATGTTTCATGGCGGCGGTAAAAAACTGGAGGATTTAAGGGAGCTAAAGGGAGAGATAAGCCTGCGTAAGCTTATAGATATGGAAGAGATGCCGGCTTCCTGCACCGTAGGAGACTGGTTGAGGAGAATGGGGAGTGATGGGCGCGGTCTTTCGGGATTGGGTAAGGTAAACGATCACATAGTGCAGAAAATCTTGAAGAAAGACGCCAGGGCGGAATACACCTTAGACCACGATGCTACCATTATTGAAGCGGAGAAAGACGCTGCCCGGTATACTTACAAGAAAGAGAAGGGTTATCAGCCTTTTCTGGGTTTTTTGTCTGAATTAGGCATAATACTGGATGATGAATTTCGGGACGGCAATGTGCCTGCGGGAGCGCGAGCCCTGGAATGCTTAAAACGCTGTGATCAGAAAATGCCCGAAGGTAAGCGGATAGGGTACTACCGTGCCGATAGTGCCTCTTATCAGGCGGAAGTGATGAACTACTGTTTTGGAGACCAGGTCCGCAAAAAGATCCTCTTTACCATTACTGCGGATAAGGATGAGGCGGTAAAGATGGCGATCAAAGCCATCCCGGCGCAAGAATGGCAGCGCTATAAAGATGACAGGCAGATAGCTGAGACAATTCATACAATGGCCAAGACCAAAGAAGCCTTTCGCCTGATCGTGCAGCGTTGGCCCAAATTGCAGGCGGAACTGTTTGATCCGGAACCTTATTGCTATCATGCTATCGCTACCAACCGTGAGGAGAAAGCCGCAGAAGTAGTGGCGCTCCACAATCAGCGAGGTGAAGTGGAAAATAACTTCAAAGAGCTTAAGCATGGTTTTGGCATGGAGTGGCTGCCCTGCGGAGAGACACAGGCGAATGCGGTCTTCTTCAGGATAGGGGTAATCGCCTATAACCTTTTTCAATCGATGAAGCTCTTAATCTTGCCGGTGTGGTGGAGAACGGCAACTATAGATACGGTAAGATGGAGACTCTACCAGGTAGCGGGAAAACTGGTATATCATGCCCGCCGTATTATACTCAAGCTAGCTGCTACTATCGACAAAATATGCTTATTCCAGCAGGTCTGTGGCAAATGTTTTCAGGTGGGGTACGGCTGATAAAAACACCGGTAGTTAAGGTACAGGAAAAACATATCCTCCTCAGGAGGAAGGATGAATCATGCCTGCGAACAGCTTAATAAGCTGTTTGATACTGCAAAAGAGGAGCTAATTGGGTGATTATTGCCTGTTTAAGTAGTCCTTGAGCCAACAAATTAGTTTGAATGTGGGGGTTAATTTTGAAAAATGCCCTCAAAAGCATACTGTCCGGTTACATGAAAATCAATCGCTGATTTTGGG
>JACQUA010000155.1 GCA_016210565.1 Chloroflexota bacterium | reverse complement strand
TTGCTCTGAAAATAGGCTGTCACCCTGAGCGAAGTCGAAGGGTCTTTCGTCCCGCGCCCCGCCCCGAAAGATTCTTCGACTACGCTCGCTGCGCTCGCTTCGCTCAGAATGACATTTTCATCCTTCATTGTCCCGACTCGTCGGGATGGCCGATTGTTTCGGATTTCGTGCTTCGGATTCAGGATTTGACTTGAGATGGAGCAACTCCTCGAAAAATACACCGCCTTCCTGAAGGTGGAACGCAGCGCCTCGCCTTACACCATACGCAACTACATAACGGACATCGGTGATTTCCTTTCCTTCCTGCAAGTCCAGAAAATAGGCTCGCTGGAAGAGGTGGACAATAACCTGATGCGCCGTTACCTGGCGTGGCTCATGGACCTGAACACGGCCAAGGGAAGCATCGCCCGGAAGCTTTCCGCGCTGCGCTCTTTCTATCGCTACCTCATGCGCGAAAACCTGGCGGCCCGGAACCCGGTGGCCACCACGGGTACGCCCAAACTGGACCGCCGGCTCCCCTCCTTCCTGACTGAAGACGAGATCAAAGAGGTACTGCAAAGCCCGGACGGCTCGACGCCCCAGGGCGTCAGGGACAGGGCCCTGCTGGAACTTCTCTACGCTTCCGGTCTCCGGGTGAGCGAGATCGCCGGCCTCAACCTGGAGAACGTCAACCTGGAGACCAGAGAGATCAGGGTAACGGGAAAAGGCGCCAAAGAGAGAATAACCCTGATGGGCCAGCCAGCGGCCCAGGCCCTGGCTGCTTACCTGCAAAAGGCCAGGCCCGCCCTGCTGGGCGTCAAAAGGACCGAGGCCCTCTTTCTCAACAAGGACGGCGCGAGGATGGCCGTGCGGCGGTTCCAGTACGTCCTGGACAAGTACGCGGCGATGGCCGGTCTGACCAGGAAAATACACCCGCACCTGTTCCGCCACTCTTTCGCCACCCATCTCCTGGACGGCGGGGCAGACCTGCGGGTGGTGCAGGAGCTCCTGGGCCATTCCCGCCTGTCCACCACCCAGGTATACACCCATGTCACCCGGGCCAGGGCCCGCCAGGTCTACATGGCAGCCCACCCCCGTTCGAGGGAAAGTCGATAGTCAATGGTCGTTAGTCTGTAGCGGCACGCTGCGGCGCGCCCCCGTCGCCGACCCGCTGCCGACAGCCGACAGCGGGTGGCCTGCTACTCACTACTCACTACTCGCTACTGACTTCTGAATTCTTATCGAAAGATTGCGCCATGAAAATACTCGTCATCAACGGTCCGAACCTCAACCTCCTGGGCAAGAGGGAACCGGGGATTTACGGCGTGAAGACCCTGGACGAAATAAACGGCCTGCTTAAAAAGCGCGCCGGAGAGCTCGGTCTGGAAATCGTCTTCTCCCAGTCCAATAGTGAAGGCACGCTCATCGATTTCATCCAGGCCAACTCGCCGCAGGCGTCAGGCATCATCATCAACCCCGGCGCCCTGACCCATTACGGACTATCCCTGAGGGATGCCCTGGCCGATGCCTCCATTCCGGTGATTGAGGTCCATATTTCCAACATCTACGCCCGCGAGGAATGGCGCGCCAAATCGGTCATCGCCCCTATCGCCAGGCAAATCAGCGGGCTGGGCTGGCGGGGTTACCTGCTGGCCATGGAGACGCTGGCGGCGGAAATCCTCAAAGGAGCCTCCCAATGAACCGTCGCGTCACCCGCCTGCGGGAGAAGCTGGCCGAACAGGGGCTGGATGCACTTTGGATTTCCCAGCCGGAGAACCGCCGCTATCTCAGCGGTTTCTTCGGCACCGCCGGGTTTCTGCTCATTTCTCAGAGTGCGGCCATCCTGGCTACCGACTTCCGCTATACGGAGCAGGCAGCCCGCGAGGCCCCCGACTTCCAGATTTTCCAGTCGAAGGGCGAAATCCCCGCCTGGCTGCCTTCGCTGCTCGGCGGACTGCCTATCGGGAGACTGGCCCTGGAAGCCACCGACCTCACCATGGCTACCTACCACAGAATAGCCGACACCGTGAAGACAGCCGGGCTGCCGATTGAACTGGTGGCCACGGAAGGCATCGTTGAGAGGCTCCGGGCGGTAAAAGAGGCGCAAGAGATCTACAGCATCACGGGTGCGGCGCGGCTGGCCGACGCCGCGGCGGAACACTGCCGGACTGTCATCCGGCGCGGCATGACCGAGAAGGACCTGGCCTGGGAGATGGAGAAGTTCATGCGGGAGCGGGGCAGCGGCCCGACGCCGTTTTCGCTTATCGTGGCCTGCGGCCCGAATGCCGCCATGCCCCACCACCACCCCACCACCCGGAGCATAGAACTCGGTGAGCCTGTAATCATCGATATCGGGGCAAACGTAGACGGCTATCTCAGTGACCTCAGCCGCACCGTCTGCCTGGAAAGACAGGACAGGACGTACGATAAGTTATATAATATCGTACTTGAGGCGCAGCTTGCCGCGATAGAATACGTGCAGGCAGGCAGACCGGCCGTCGAGGTCGACCAGTGCGCCCGGGACGTCATCACCCGGGCAGGCTATGGAGAAGCCTTCGGCCACGGCCTCGGCCACGGGGTGGGGCTGGCCGGCCACGAAGCGCCCCGGCTGGGGCCGCTATCCGACGCCATTCTCGAAGAGAATATGGTCTTCACCGTGGAGCCGGGCATCTATATCAAGGACTGGGGCGGCATCAGGATCGAAGACATGGTAGTCATCGAAAATGGCAAGGCCCGGGTCATAACACAATCAAGAAAATGAGAAGTCCTGTCATTCTGAGCGAAGTCGAAGAATCTGAGCAAAGACACTGTCATTCTGAGCGAAGTCGAAGAATCTTTGAGGGGCCTACCTCGCGGAAAGACCCTTCGACAGGCTCAGGGTGACAGGAGAACAGAGCGAAAAGTCCTGTCATTCTGAGCGAAGTCACCCTGTCATTCTGAGCGAAGTCGAAGAATCTTTCGGGGGCGTACCTCGAGGAAGGACCCTTCGACAGGCTCAGGGTGACAGGAGAACAAAGCGAAAAGTCCTGTCATTCTGAGCGAAGTCGAAGAATCTGAGCGAAGTCACTCTGTCATTCTGAGCGAAGTCGAAGAATCTTTGAGGGGCGTACCTCGCGGAAAGACCCTTCGACAGGCTCAGGGTGACAG
>JACQUA010000154.1 GCA_016210565.1 Chloroflexota bacterium | reverse complement strand
GTATCCCAACCGGGCCTCCCGGATGGTCTCCTCTGCCAGGCCCCGCTTTGCCAGCTAGGTCCTCGCCCGCTCACCGGCAGGAGACCAGAGAGCCTCCTCCGACCTCGTCAGGACCTCCCTGGCCTTCTCCTGCCAGAAGAGCGAGGGAGAGCCGGCCGGCTTGGGCGTCCATTCGGGCTTTGGGCTCTTCTCCCGCTTCTCCTGGGGCTCGATGCCCAACTCCTGGCAGGCCTCCCGGTATCCCATGCCATGAAATTCCCGGAGATATTGGATAGCATCCCCGTTCTTTTTGCACCCCCGGCACCACCAGCGGCCTTTCTCCGGCCAGACCCGGAAGCGATCCCGGCCGCCGCACTCCGGGCAGGGACCAGAAAGCTCGTGGGCGGTTTCGCGCTGGAGGTGGATATCTTCTTCAATCAGGGCAAGGATATCGACCATCGTTTTAAACTTCCTCACCCTTTTCGGGATGGCAGACGCCGCAAGTCCAGCCGCCCGCGCCATTCAACCGCCAGGCGATCTGGTTGCAGTGCAGACACCGGGTGACCTCAGCGATCAGAAATTCAACTTGCTCTTTCAGGCTTGAATCGACCTCCGGCGAGGGTTTCGGGGTATTCTCCAGCTCAGCCAGGCCGGCTTTTCTCGCTCGTACTCGCTCCAGCCATTGACCCATTTTCATGACCTCCAAAAAATCAGGTTTCTTGAAAGATATCTTAGGCGACAGGCGACAGATTGGTTTTTCGCATAGAGCCATAAGGGTTTATCTGTCGCCTTCGATAGGCGACAGTTAGGCGACACTTGCCAGGTCCCGAAAGACATCCGGGATCATCTGTCGCCTAAGTGTCGCGTGGCTCATGCGACACTTATTCCTTAGGGCCATAAGGGTTTGAGGGCAACTGTCGCCTGTCGCCTTGAGTATTGAGTATGAAAGCGAAACTTTTCTTCTCCTTCTCTTCGAACTTTCCCATGCCCCGCTCTTCCAGGTTTCGGAAAAGATCCAAGGCTTCGCTTTTCATTTTTACCCCAGCAACGTGATGATGAAGGACTTCTCGGGCGGTCACTTTGCCCCCCTGCTTCGTTATCCAGGCGAGGGCCAGCTCTGCTTGCTTATCTTCTTTGGTGACGTGCAGGCGGGAGTAGACCTTCCGGATATGGCTCTTGAAATATTCTATCAGGGCCGCCGCCCCCTCGACGCTGAGTACATCGATCTCTTCGTTTTTCGCCTCCCCTTCGACATAGCGGGCTTCTTGAAGGACCAAAGCCAAGCGGCCGCAATAGCCCTCCCACTTGGCGCATGGGCCCCGCAGTAATAGGGGTCGTTGAAGAAAAAGGAATCCCCCTCCCTGATCCCCACCGTGGGCTCTTTTACCCAATGCTTAACGATGTATTTGACCGGAACCCGCCCAGGGAGCCCCAATAGGCGGACCGCGCCTGCCGCCGGGCCCCCTCCGGGGGTTCGGCACCCTTGAGCCTGGCCGGCATCATCGCCCAGGGAGATGCCTCCACGGAGGCGGTGAGATAAAAACATTCGATGTTGATTCCACCCCTCGGGAAGGTGGCCTCGGGGGAATAGATGGCCGAATACTGTTCGGTGAATTGGTCGCAGATCTCTTTGAAGTCCTGAGGGCCGCGGATGTTCATACGCGGGGAGAGGATCTTGGTCAGATGGTACTGCATGCCGTAGCGCATATCCAGCTTCAGGCTGAACTGGATCCGGTCTGGGGGGAAGCTTTCCAGCCAAAGATCGCGCAGGGCCAGCTCCTTGAGCGCGTCGGCCACGCCATTGAACCCCTCGATGTCCCGAGCGTAAAACTGATCTGCCCATTGGAAGATCTTGATGGTTTTGGATTTCTCCCAGACCTGCCGGATCTTTATCGTGGAGGCCCCAAACGCCCCGAAGACCGGCGAGTAAGGGGAGACGATCACCTTCTTGACCGCCAGATAGGGGGCGAACCCGCAGGCATGGGTGGGTCCCGCCCCTCCGCAGGCGAACAGGACGAAGTCGCGCGGGTCGTGCCCCTTGAGGGCAACCTCGTTGAAGACCTCCTGACCCATCCGTGCGTCCACGATGCGCCGGATGCGCACTGCGGCCTCGACCAGGTTGAGCCCGAGGGGCCTGGCGATCTTTTTTTCGATCACCTGGGCGCTCAGGTCGGGGTCCAACAGCATCTTGCCACCCAAATAGTTGTCCGGGTTGAGATAGTCGAGCATCAGGTCGGCGTCGGTGACCGTCGGCTCCTGACCGCCTTGATCGTAGCAGGCCGGACCGGGCATGGAGCCCGCCGACTGGGGCCCCACCTCCAGGCTGTTCTCCAGGAGCGGATTGACCCATGCGATGGAGCCGCCTCCGGCCCCGATCGACTTCACCTCGATGGCGGGGATGTTGGTCCTCCAGCGATCGATCACGGGGATGAAATCATAGGTCCGCAAGCGCCCGCCGGTAATGACTCCGATATCAAAGGAAGTCCCTCCCATGTCTGTGAAGAGGACATCCTCATAACCGTAGACCTTGCCGAGGGTCAACGCCCCGTGGAGCCCGGCCACCATCTCCCGGGGGATCAGCGGCCGGGGCTTTTCGATCCGGGCCAGGTCCTTATTTTCCTTGCTGGAACCCCCATCGGCCCAACTGCGGGCGCGCCCCAGGAAGAGGGTATCCTCAAAGCCTGCAGTGGTAATCAGGCCGAGCTTGGGTCCGGTCCGCTCGATCAGGGCATTGGTCCCCAGGGTGGTGGCGTAGCGGACCGCCTCCGTCTGGCGCAAGAGGTCCCGCAGGCCCAGGCCATACCCGCGGGCCAGGTCACTCAGGCCTCTCATGAAGCCGACGGACAGGTCGTAGTGGGTGGTGGGCGTCTTGGCAATCTGGGCCCCCTCGCCCTCCCGGCAGGCGAAGAAGTCGGTGAAGGTGGCACCGATATCGATATGGATCCTGAATCCCGTCTAGGTCTCCCAGCGAGCCCCTGTGCACTCACTCATCCGCTCAATACGGTGGCTCCGCAGGCCCCGTATAACCACACATCCCCAATCTCGGCGAATTGACCAACGGAGTCGGCTCACCATAATCCTCATGAGGATGCTTACGGACATGC
>JACQUA010000153.1 GCA_016210565.1 Chloroflexota bacterium | reverse complement strand
CCTGATGTCCCTCTACCAGCGCCAGCTGGCCTCCAGCACCTATGCCCTGCAGCGCTCCCTGGAAAACCGGGCCAGGCGGCTCGAAGAGGGGCTCAGGCGTGCCCGGGAGCTGGCCCGTCTGGCCCCTCCTGACATCCCCGATCCGGAAGAGATGGAGGAAATGGAGGAAAGCGAGAGGGAGCGCCTGGAGGAGATGATCGAGGCCATCACCCTGGCCGGGAACGCCGACCAGGTCCGGGAGGAGGTTGAAGAACTGAGGCAGTTCGCCGCGCAGGCCCAGGAGATCCGGGACTCCGAGAGCGAGGCGAAGCTATCCCGCCTGAAGGGCCTCCTCCAGCAAGAGGGCTTCTTCGACCAGCCCGAAAAGCGGCTCCTCCTCTTCACCGAGTTCAAGGACACGCTGGACTACCTGATAGATCGCCTGAAGGCGTGGGGCTTCCGGGTCGGCTGCATTCACGGCGGCATGAAGCCCGGCTCTCGGGATGAGCCGGGCACCCGCCTTCAGGCAGAGCAGCAGTTCAAGGATGGGGCGATCCAGGTCCTGGTCGCTACCGAGGCGGCGGGCGAAGGAATCAACCTCCAGTGCTGTCACATCCTCTTCAACTACGACATCCCCTGGAACCCCAACCGCCTCGAACAGCGCATGGGCCGGATTCATCGATACGGCCAGCGAAAGGACTGCCTGATCTTCAATTTCGCGGCCACCAACACCATCGAAGGCCGGGTGCTCCAGCGTCTGCTCGAAAAGCTCCAGGAGATCCGGGATGCCCTCGACGACGACGCGGTCTTTAACGTGCTGGGGGAGGTCCTTCCCGCCGCCCATATCGAGCGGGTGTTACGGGACTACTATGCCGGGCGGCTGGGAGACGTGGACCTGGAGGAGCGCCTCCTCAGAAATGTCGATGAGGAGCAGTTTCGGGCCATCTGCCGGAATGCCCTCGAGGGGCTGGCCGCCAAAAAGCTCAACCTGGAGATGCTCATCGAGCGCCGCGCCCAGGCCCAGGAACGCCGCGTGGTTCCCGAGACCTTGGCCCGCTTCCTCCGGGAGGCCGCCGGCTATGTGCCGCTCGCCCTGAAGCCCATCCCCTCACTCCTGCACACCTTCGAGCCGGCCAGGACTCCGCCGGTCCTGCGGCGCTATGAGAGCCAGCCGGACTGGAGGCTCCCGCCATTGGCGGCAAGATATCCGCGCCTCTCCACGGATCGCGACACCGCCGAAAAGCACCACCTGGAGTGGGTCACCCCCGGCCACCCACTCTTCGAGGCTCTCCGGCGTCACACGCTGTCCCTGGCGCAGGAAGTCTTCGGTAAAGGGGCCTGTTTTTACTCGCTCCAGCATGATGCGCCGGCGCGGCTGGACTTCTACCGGGCGCGCGTGGTGGACGGCCTGGGTCAGGTGGTCCATGAGCGGCTCTTCGCGGTGGAGCTTGGGGAGAGTGGCGATACGCGCCTGCAGCAACCCGGCCTGCTGGGGAATTTCACCCCGGCCCAGCCCCCGGCCGATTTTCCTTCTGTCGTGACGCTCCCGGAGGCCACTGCCTGGCTCAACGAATATGCCCTCCAACCATTCCTGGAGGAGGTCCGTGCCGAGCACCTCTCCGAGATCGATCGCATCGCGATCCACGTGGAGCTGTCGCTCACGGAGATCCTGCAGAAGGTGGACGAGGAGATTGGCAGGGCTGCCGCGGAGATCGAGCAGGGGGTTCCCGGGGCCGAAGGGCGCCTGGCGCAGGCGGAGGCCCGGCACGCCGAGCTCATGGCCCGGCGAGACCAGCGGCGTCAGGAATTGCAGCGCCAGCGGGCACTCACCCTCCAGGGAGTCGAGCGGATTGCCAGCGTCCTGGTCCTTCCCCACCCGGAGCGAGAGGCCCCCGAGGTCCGACGCCTGCGGCCTAATCTGGAGACCGAGGCCACCGCCATGCGAGTGGTGATGGAGCATGAGGGGGCTCAGGGCCGCCAGGTCTACGACGTCCACGAGAAGAACCTGGGCTATGATATCACCAGCCTGGACCTGAACTCCGGCGAGCTGCGGCTGATCGAGGTCAAGGGGATCGGCGAGGCCACCGGAACCGTGCTCCTCACGCCCAACGAGCGGCGGGTCGCCGAGGACCGCAGAGACTGCTACTGGCTCTATGTTTTCACGAACTGCAAAACCACACCCCAGCTCCAGGAACCGATCCGGGACCCGGCGCGGCTGAACTGCCACGAGGTCAAGAAGGTGGATCATTACTACCTGTCCGTGGACGCCATGATGCAGCCGATGCGGGTGCGGGAGGATTCATCGCTCTATGGGGTTCAAGAAGAATAATGACGCTTCGGCGAAGCCGGAAAAGGATTAAGCAATCCTTGATCGAAGAGCTAGCCGACACGAGCTAATGGGAGTCGAGATGCCGCAGTACGAAGCGCTAGTTCATGTCCTCTGGGAACTGCCGTTCCCCTTGCGATTACCCCCGGTGGCTTTCTTCTGCTGGGAACCTGGTGAAGGTGTCGCACTCTTCGACCCCAGGCCGGAGGTTGGTGAGCTCGCATGGAAGCGCAGGTCAGGCTTTCTTCAAGCGGCAGAGGTGTTTGCCGAACCGGGTCTGTCGAATGAGTGCTATCCCACACACGACTATCATATCACATCCGAGCTACGCTCTGGTCGAGAGATCAAGACAGCTCTCCTCACTTGTGGGCCAGCGGGGGGATTCGCGGAGGCGCGACCGTATACGGTCGCGAACATCTTCCTCTGCCTTCGCCAACGGGCTGATTATGTGTCTGCGGCTGTCCTTGAGCGAGCAGATGACGCCCTCAATAACATCCTCGACGTGTACCGCTTCGTCACGATGGATCCGCTGGCGCGGTCCGTGAGGGCGGATCATGATTGCTACTACACACTGGTTTCGGTGGCAGATCTACCGCCCGAGGTGGGGGAAATCGAGCCACGTTCCGCGCTTCAGATGGTCGCCTGCCTGTCCTTCGGTTCGGTAATAGGCATGAACCGGGCGCACCACGTTGGGTTAAACAGCTTCGACGACCTCCTGGCGGGCGAGATCATCCCCTCAGACGTCCTGCGCCTCTTCGATTTCCTGATCTCCGCGCCTCACGATCTGGAACTCTTCCACCAGCTCATCTTCTCAGCAATCAGGCGACTCAAGCGTAACGAGCACGCGCTTGCTGTCCTTGACGCTCAGTCGGCTCTCGAAAGCCTGGTCGCGGTTCTGGTGGTTGAGAACCTCACCCGCCAGGGTAAGACACTTCAGCAGATCGAGGCGGAGATGGCGCCAGGGGGTAGGTTCCATACTCTTCAGCGTCGACTGGAGGAGCTTGACCGCATCGCTGTGACCCAAACCCCTTCGAGCGCTCAACCGCGGCGGTTCCTTAGCTCACCCGAAGAAGCGCAGTGGCGGACTGCGCTCTATGGCCTGCGGAACCGGATCGTACACGAGGGGCTCCGGACGGTTCCTTTCGTAGATGCTAAGGCTGCTCTCGTGGCAGGCCTTCACGCGATCTATCGAATCCAAGACCTGGCACATCCTTTTGGTCGGGCCATGATATGGTCGGGAGCCACTCTTGACCTTGGCCATATTCAGCAGAGTGCGGGCAGGATTTCGAGGCTCTTTGAGGCATAGAGAGCGTCGGCTAACAGATATGCAGCGGCGCGGGTCACTGCGTCCGCTGCATGCACCAGTCGTTAGAGGTCAGCGGAATGAAGCCACCAAAGGTATTCGTAAGTTATAGCCACGGAGGCCATGAGCACAAATTGTGGGTCCTTGAGCTTGCTGCGTCACTTCGAAAAAAGGGCGTTGACACAGCGCTGGACCAGTGGGACTTGCTTCCGGGACAAGACATGACCCTGTTCATGGAGTCACAGATAAGGGAATCGGATTTCGTTATTCTGGTCTGCACACCAACGTACGCTGAGAAGTCGAACATTCCTCGCGGAGGCGTCGGATACGAGAAGAACATCATCTCCGCAGAGATGCTTCAGTCCCAGAATCTAAGGCCGAAGTTCATCCCTCTCCTTCGGAAGGGTGATTTTCAGACTGCGCTCCCTTCCTACCTTGGAAGCAAGCACTGCATTGACTTCCGCGAGTCGCGGGATCAAGCGGAATCCCTTGACGAACTATTGAAGGCAATCCACGAGGTTCCGCCCGCATCCAAACCGCCATTGGGTTCCAATCCCTTTTTAAGCATAGAGCCGGTGCCTGCTGCAGCTCCCCTGCCAGCGGAACCGACCGAGGGTATCATCAAAGTTGATGGTCACATCGAATCTTGGGCGGAGCGGGCTCTTAGCCGATTCGAGTTTCTCCGTGAGACGCGGATCGACAAGAATAAGGATGACCCCTTTGGTAAAGGGTACTGGCAGGCTAGCTTTGCCCTTCAGGGTCGGCTACGAGACGTTGGACTGTCCGAACTCCTTGAAGTTCTTCGAAAATCGGAGACCGGCCGGACCGGATGGGATATCGGTTGGGTCCCGACGCGCGATGGAATCACACCGTATCCCTTTCAAGATGGCATAGAGGTCTGGCTGGCTGAAGAAGGAGGCAAGGGGCCAGGGGATTCGGACTTTTGGCGAGCAGAGCGCATAGGCACCTTCTCATTTTTCCGAGGGTATCAAGAGGACGAAGTGGGCTTCGCCAAGCAGTTCCCACTGATTCAACTCGATTACTCGCAGGTACTTTGGCGCATTGCCGAGTTTCTCCTATACATCGAGAGCTTCTCCAGGAATCTGGCTGCTGGGCCTGCGAGCGCGAATTTGCGAATTCGGTGGACTGGCCTGGAGAACCGCCAACTGGGCTACCGCAATGCCCTCCTCTTCTCTATCCGTCTGAAGCACTTCTGCCGGCAGTCATCCGTCGAATTCCAGTTGCACATCTCGGATACTACAACGATCCGGAGAACGCTCATAAAAGATCTCCAAAAGTAGAGCGTTGCAAGTGAAGAGTAGCAAAGACCTGGGGTTATGGCTGGGTAGCCAATAAAATTCTTGCAAAAAGGACAATTTTGCTGTGAACTCTCCCTTTGACTTTTTCAAAGGGAGGGGAGGCATGGCAGAGCTGAAGATT
>JACQUA010000007.1 GCA_016210565.1 Chloroflexota bacterium | reverse complement strand
GGGCGTATATGCGCAACTTTCCCTCCCCGGTTGCTCCAGATCATTGTAACGGATGTTCACCCCTTGGCGGAGTTGCCGGTTTGACGGCAAGGCATTGTGTTCTAACGGGGTTTGCGGCGGTCGGGCAGCTTTTTCCGCGTGACTACACGGGTCTCCGTGTGTGGCAACGATTGCGGCAGGTGGATGCCCAGGGCTTTGAGCAGGGTGCCGGAGGCTGTGCTGGGCGTGGGGATGCGCAGGCAGCTCCCTCCGCCCTCCACGTTGATTTCCGTGGAGCATAACGTCTGCAGTTGATGCAGCCCCTCTGCGACGGTGACGTCCAGGGAAGACCAAGCCTGGCTCAGTTCCCGCCGGATCAGGTACGCCAACATCACCACCAGGACGTGTCCGCGGGTATGTTCGGCGGTGCGCACGTAAATGGGGCGAGTTTCCAGGTGCGCCGTCTTGCAGGTGCGGAAAGCTTGCTCGACTTCCGCCAAGTCCTTGTAGCGGTCGTGAACCACCTGCTTGGAAGCAGCGCTCTCCGGAAGGTCGGTTTTGATGACATAACAGCCGTCCAGCCGCGAAACCTCTTCCAGTGCCGGTTGGGTTACCGTTAGCTGCAACGATCGCCCTTCCACCTCAACCTGCAACCAGGGATCGAGTTTCAGTTGCGCGATTTTAGTCCGTACGGCCTTCTCCGCCGTGGGCGCCTTAGCTCGGGGATGCTCGGCCAGATAGCGGTTGCGTTGTTCCCGCAGCCGTTCGACGCACCTCTGTTTGTCTGCCCGCGAGGCGGCTAATTCCTCGGCACGCAGAGGATTCCGCCGCAGGATGTAACGTACGCCTTCCTGCTCCACTGCGCACACCTCGGCGTCAAACAAGTCCATCTGCAACACACCGCCCTCCAGCAGTTTCTTAATCTGCGGTTTGGTGATGGCGGTGATGTAGTGAAACCCCACCCGCGAGAGTTCCTCCACCTGGCCGCTCTTGATCATTCCCCGATCGCCCACAAACGTCACCCGCTCACAACCGAAACGCTCCCTCGCCTTCTTCACCTGCGCGGCGAACGTCGTGGGGTCTTGGGTGTTGCCTCGAAACACTTCTGTGGAAAGCGGCTCCCCTCCCTCGTCGCACAACAAGCCGATGACAATCTGTTTTTTGCCCTTCTTGCCATCCCGGTCGTAGCCGTAGGCCCCGAAGGCGTTGTCCTGCCCTTCCAGGTAACTGCTGGTCACATCGTAGAGAAACAACTCCGGTTTCGGCCCGCGCCGGGCGGCAAACAACCGCTCCTCGATGGCTGGCTGGTGCTGGCTCAGCCAACTGAGATTGGTGTACAGATCGTTCTCGTCAAAGCCGCGCCGGATGCCCAGCACATCGCAGGCCGCATGCACCTGTGCCAGCCGCACGGCAGACAAGCGCGAGCCCTGCTCCAGGACCCGCGCCAGGACTTGCCACAGAGCCAGTTGGCCGGCGAAGTCCCGGCCCAACGCTGGCTCCAGGCCCCGGCGCCGGGCCGCTTCATAGAGCGTCCACACGGCTCCCACCGAGGGACCCTGGCGCAGTTGGATGTTCTGGAGGGAGCCGAGGGCGGCGAGGTCGCCCTTGCACTGCAAGGCCAGTTCGATGGCGGCAATCTCTTGGGGATCGCAGTGGGTGAGATTGGCGATGTTGCGTTTGCGAACGCGGCTGCCGTCGCGGTAGGACTCGCGGAGGTAGACGGACTCGTAGACTTTGCCGTTGGCGGAGGGCCAGAGAGCGCGGGCGACATGCATGTCCACATGATAAGGCATGATACCTCTATAATCAAGAGAAAAATGTGCAACGCCCCGTACGTTGCATGTCTACATTTTGGGACCGCCAACCCTCCCTAAATACCTGATCGCTCAGAACTTACCTCAATTAACCTCAATTACTCAGAGGTGAACATCCGTTGAATTCTCTCCGACCGACTCCATGCGACTCGTACCAGTGCACCTCCGCCATGTGTATCGTACCATCGACAAGGCGTACTGTGGCGATCCCTTCAGCTTTCTCCATCGGCCCTTGCCATAGAGCCTCTGTAGACGCCTGCGATCCCGGATACCGCTGCTCGAGGCAATCGGCTCGATCGCAGTGATGTTGCCGAGGATCTCGAAGTCCATGGAACTGGCACGCGGACAACCACCTTCCACTCCACCGCCATTGCCGGCCTAACGACTTGGGCGCTCAGCCGCGCCCGCGTTTGGCCCTCGCCTGCAGCGCTTCGTTAGACGGCGACAGGAATGCCCGTGCGATGACTACCGGCAACCACTGCTGTCCAAATTAGCGGGGGCCCGCCAGACGGACGTTGCAAACATTGAACTTGCCTGATCCGACAG
>JACQUA010000147.1 GCA_016210565.1 Chloroflexota bacterium | reverse complement strand
TGTCTCCATTGATGCAACACCATGCTTCGTCAGTGAGCACGATGATACGGACATAGCACCGCGTCGCTACATTGTAGAGCCGCGTGATGTAGAAATCGCAGGTCAGCGGAAAAGAGCGGACAACGTAGAGAAAGTAGGTCGTGTTCTTGATGTCGCCCGTCATACTCAGCACAGTCAGGTCGCACGGCGAGAAACGCTGCTCTCGCACCCGCAGGTCGTGCGCGGTAAAGTGGACGCCCGCCACTTCAAGATCACGGAGAATCTCCAATTCAAAGGCGTAGCCGCGAGCAAAGGATGCCCACCAGTAAAGACAGTAAGCCAGCAGACATTCGGTGTCGGACATGCCGCCCAGCACGAACGGCTCGTTGCACAACCGCTGGTAAATCTGCCGCGCGTAACCCGATTGAATTGCAGGCGCGCGGGAAAGCACGTCCGTTTCGGCAAACAGGTCGGCGATGAAAGCGTCGCTGTAGGCCTGGTCAACGAAACAATCATAGAACGCCTGAAAAGTCAACGACTCCTCGCCCCGCCGCGCCGTCGAACCACTCAGCGTCGTAAACGCCTCCAACAGCGTTACCCATTCTGTCAGCGAGAACCGTTCGGCTTCGCCCAAGTAGCGCAACACGAGTGCCTTGTGCTCACCAGTCAGGCTCGTGGCAAGTTCGACGACAACCAAAAGTTACACCTCATCCAATCGTTTATTATAGTATAGCGGATGTTCAGGAAGCCTCGCTTCTGTTTCCCTTAATGAAATCCTGGGAAAGCATCACGACAAACCTGGCCTCTCTCAACCTAACTTGGCGCCTTGGCGCCTATGGGGCTGGGGGGTGGGAGTAGTTGCCCGGCGGGGCCCATGCGTCATCCTCTTGCCTGCTCGATCCGGACAGTGCGACCGGGATAATCAATGCTGAGCTTGTAGTCCTTCAAAAGCGAGGCTCCGATCAAAGTATCTTGAGAAGCCGTGAGGATGAGATCGACCTCTAACTCCCGCCCATCAAACACGATATTTCCCCGGAACACGTCCTTGACAATAACCTCACCATCGGCCAGCTCGTATGGCTCTGCAAATTCGAACGTCATGTCCAGCTGGTCAACGCATTGCTCGGCCAGGCAGAGGCATCCACTGAACCCCGTGTCCACGACCGCTGGCATCATGGTGACCATACCTCCCCCTTTGAGCCCGATCTCCACTATGGGTTCCAGGGACCCTTCCTTCACGTGCCCTTCGATCATGTCCGCTTCAGCTTATGCGCAGCCTTGTAGCCAATCCGGATCAAATAGAAGGCCCTGCCAGGGTGAGCAGCCTGCGCTTGACTCAAGGCCTCCTGCGGGGTCTTCCCCACGAAGTAATCCCCGCTGTCCACTTCGATCATCACGTAATCCCCGTGATGCCGGGTTTCCAACTCGCTACGGATCTGGGCATAGCGCGCCCAGCCCAAACAGTCCAGCTCCTCCGTAGAGTGTGCGGTCTTCTCCCGCTTAAGTCGTTCAATCTTCTCTTGAACCGCCATGCATTCTTCTCCTTGAGAGTGCTTTCCAAAACTTCCTTGGGCGTCCAGGTGCTAAAAGCCCATTGGTTCAAGCAGTCAAATGTCTATACCAGACCTGGGGTGTCATCCACGGCCAGGACCAGGTTGAGAAACTTCATGGGTTTCTTCCATCGGGGTCCATTGCCTCCAACGAGGAAATGGCGGCACTCGGCCCGCAGGGGCTCCATCCAATCGAAGGCCACCGGCTGCGCCTTGGCCCGATTGACCACCGGTAGGTGGTTCTTCCAATCGATCGAATGGGGATAGAGCAAGTTAATTACTTCATTAAGCATGTAACTACCACTATGATTTGACACGGCCCATCCCTCCCTCTCATACTTTTCCCACAGGACCTCGATCGCCTCTCCGTTTTTGTGGGCCTTGACCCCGCCGGGGAAAGAGAAGAGGCTAACGCGGTGACTCTCGGTCTACCAACACCAGTTCGCTCTCCATCTTGCTCGCTTGCCTTTTATCAATGGCCATCTGGAGGCCGGACAGGACCTCCCCCTGCTATGAAATCCTGGCAGTGCGGTCACGACGAACCAGGCCTCGCTCAGCGCTTCATCGGCGTCCTGTTGAACGTTACAGTGCCTCCACACCGCCCGCCCATGGCAGGGCTCAACGCAGGCTCATCTTAAACATATCCCGGCCAGGCCTCGGAGTCAACCGTTTCATCGTCACCCTCATCGAACCCGGAGAAGAGCTGGCTGCCATCGGGACTGCAAAAATGAAATGGGTGTACTGCCCGCTACAGACCACCGTGCAGTTGGCGCCCAGGCTGGCGCCC
>JACQUA010000146.1 GCA_016210565.1 Chloroflexota bacterium | reverse complement strand
GCCCCGCCCCGAAAGAACTTGTCCTGAGCAGAGCGAAGGATTCTTCGACTACGCTCGCTGCGCTCGCTTCGCTCAGAATGACATTTTCATCCTTCATGGTGCGCCATCGGCGCATGGGTGATTGTTTAGGATTTCGGATTTGGTGCTTCGGATTTTGGTTCCGGCTAATACGTAGCATGGAGCAAGGAGAACAGAGTGGCTTACTACAAAGACCTCAGGGAACATATCAAGGCGCTGGAAGAACACGGCAAGCTTGTCCGCATCCCGTGGGTGATAAACAAGGATACGGAGATGCACCCCTTCTTGCGGCTCCAGTTCCGCGGCCTGCCTGAAGAACAGAGAAGGGCGTTCCTGTTCGAGAACATTACCGATGTCCGGGGCCGCAAGTTCGATATCCCGGTGGTCTGCGGCACCTTCGGGGCTTCCCGCGAAATCTACGCCCTGGGCCTGCAGTGCCAGCCGGACCAAATCATGGAGCGGTGGACCCATGCCCAGCTTCACCCCATCAAGACCAAACTGGTCCCCCAGGGGCCGGTGCAGGAGGTGGTCCACGTGGGGAACACGCTGATGGAGCACGGCGCCCTGGACGAGTTCCCCATCCCCATTTCCACCCCCGGCTATGACCCGGCGCCCTTCATGACCTCTCCCCTCATGATCACCCGCGACCCGGACACCGGCATCCCCAATGTGGGCACCTACCGCGTCCACATAAAATCCCCGACCCGCACCGGGGCCAATTTCGCCCCGATGCGCCAGAAGGACGCCGGCATGCACTGGCTGAAATGCCGGGATAAGGGCATCCCCCTGGAGGTGGCTATCGTCATCGGCTCCTCGCCGAACATCGGCTACGTCTCGGTGGCCAAGTTCCCCTACGGGGTCAACGAGCTGGAGGTGGCCGGGGGGCTGGCGGGGGAGCCGGTGGAAGTGGTCAAGTGCAAGACGGTCAACATCGAAGTGCCCGCCCACGCCGAGATCGTGGTCGAAGGCATCATCCCCACCGACGAGATCGAGCCGGAGGCGCCCTTCGGCGAAGCGGCCGGCTACATCGGGGTGAGGGACATGGGGGCCTTCATGAACGTCACCTGCATCACGCACCGCAAGAAACCTATCTGGCAGGCCTTTTTCAGCCAGTTCCCGCCCAGCGAAAGCAGCAAGATCCGGCAAATAGGCTACGAAAACGCCCTGTACAAGGTCCTGAAATACGACATGGAGCTGGCGTCCGTCCAGAAGGTGGCTGCGCACGAGTCCTGCGGCAGCAACGGCATGTTCGTCATCCAGTTCAAAGACCCCAAACCGGACGAGATATGGAGGGCCCTGGAACACGTCGGCCGGATCGAAGGGTATACCAAGCTGGTGGTGGCCGTTGATTGGGACATCAACCCGTGGGACGCGGACGCCGTGAACTGGGCCATCGCCCTGCGCATGCAGCCCCACCGCGACAGCAGGATCGTCCATCACCGCCTTTCGGCCCAGGACCATTCCGGCCTCCCCGCCGGACAGCTTGTCCGGGACCCCAGCCTCAAGGTGGAAGTGGAAGGCTCGCGGCTGCTGCTGGATGCCACCATGAAGTGGCCCTATCCGCCGGTCTCGCTTCCGAAGAAAGAGTTCATGGAGCACGCCATCGAGCTGTGGAACCAGCACGGCATGCCGCCCTTGAAGCTGAAGGAACCGTGGTACGGGTACACCCTGGGCTACTGGCCCGAGGAGGCCGAAGAAGAAGCAGCAGCGGCGCTCCGGGGCGAGTACTACAAGACCGGCGAGAAGCTGGCCAAGAGAAGGAAACCCAGCCGGGAAAAGGATTAGGACATTCCGCATACCGGTACCACAGGCCTCCGTGCCTGTGAGCCGTTGTTTTGATCCCTGGTTGGCGATTGGCCGGCCAAGCGTGGAAGATTAAACCGTCTTTCGCCCCCGATCTGGCCGGGGGCCATCAGTCGTCATTTCTTGGAGACCTATGACTCTTGAGCACCTGATCAACATCCTGGCGCTGGCTGCCGCGCCCGTGGTGGAACTGAGGGGGGCCATCCCCGTGGCCATGCACAGCTATGACTTCCCCTGGCCTGCGGCCCTGCTCGTGTCCCTGATAGGCAACATCCTTCCCATCCCCTTCGTCCTCATATTGCTGAAGCCGCTGACCAGGGTGGCGAGCCGGGTGGGTCTGTTGGACCGGCTGATCCGGTGGGTCTTTGACCTCGCCAGGCGGCGCTCCGTGGCGGTCAGGAAATACGAAAAGATCGGCCTGGCCCTGTTTGTGGCGGTACCCCTGCCGGGGACCGGGGCGTGGACGGGGGCCATTATCGCCCACCTGCTGGAGATGAAGTTCTGGTACGCCTTCATCTCCATCGCGGTGGGGGTGGTCATTGCCGGGGTTATTGTTACCGCGCTCAGCCTCCTCGGCTGGATCGGGGCCATCGTGGCCGGGGTGGTCCTGGCCGCGCTGACCTTTTCGGGGGCGCGCAAGTTCCTCTACGGCTGAAGCATTGACCGCCCGCGCCGCAGGGGCGAACCCATCCCGACAAGCCCCCCGATGCATCGGGGTCGCAAAGCGGAGTGTGTTCGCCCGCCCGCGTGGTGGGGATGGGGCCTGTGCGGCGTGTTATGGTCGTCTTGGGCGTGCCCGGCATGGCAGCTTTGTCGGATACATGCTAAAATCTAAGTAGCGCGTCCCTGTAGCTCAGTTGGATAGAGCATCTGCCTTCTAAGCAGAGGGTCGTGGGTTCGAATCCCGCCAGGGACGCCACTCGGTTCAATAGATAGAATTGGTGGCATGGCGTTTTAAGCAGTTCTTGTTTTTGCCGCGGTTCTGGGGTAGCCCTCTCATCGGAGCCATGCTCGTGAACGCCGCCGGCCAAAGGCCAGGTTAGATGGCTGGGCCATCGGACAATCCGCACAGTGGGAATATGAACACACAGTACGAGAAAACGAGCAATTTGACAATGCGATCCTTCGTGATACCGCTCGCAATCCTTGTGGCACTTCTATTCAACGGTTGCCCTTCCCGGGAAGCGCTTCCCCCGACACCAAGCCAAGAACTTCAGCCCCCAGTCCGAAGCCCAACTATGGCGATTGATTTCCCGAAGCCAACTCCCACACCGGCAAGCCCTGCGCCTGCTTCTGGTCTGTTCGCCGCCCCGCCACCTTACCGCCTGCCGGGTTTCATAAGTCCACCGCGCCGGGCCTCGGTTGAGCAGTTGATCACTACCGTTGATGATTCCCGACCGGTCTTTCCCATAGTGAGTCCTGATGGCAAGCGCCTCGCAATCACGCGAAGAAAGGGGGCAAAATGGATCGTAAGTGTCGACGGAGTAGAAAGCAGAGAGTACGCTAACGTGATTGGTGGGTTGGTTATCTTTAGTTCGGATAGCCGCCGAATAGCCTATGTTGCGCAATCAGACACTGGGGCCTTTGTCGTCGTAGATGGGATAGAAGGCAAGCATTACACCAACGTCACACAACCTGTTTTCAGCCCGGATAGCCGACGCGTGGCCCACGGTGCGTACGCCGATGGCAAATGGTTCGTGGTAGTTGACGGAATCGAAGGCAATCGATACGATTACGCTGAAAGCATCACTTTCAGCCCGGACGGCGAACACCTGGCTTACATCGCCAAGGTGGGTGACAAATCCTTTGTGGTCTTGGATGGAATTGAAGAAGGCAGGCAATATGATGGTGTAGGCTTTGGCGTTGCTGTCTTCAGCCCTGATAGTAGACGCTTTGTTTACCTGGCCTCGTCGCGCGGCAGAAAGTTTATCGTTCTCGATGGGGTCGAGGCCCTGCCACCTGATGTTTCTTTTGATGGGGGGCCTGTTTTCAGTCCAGATAGCAGACGCTTGGCTTACGTTGGCAGAGTGGGTTACAAATCGGTTGTCGTAGTCGATGGACAATTGGGAAATCAGTACGATACAATTCATGGATTGCCTGTCTTCAGCCCGAACTCGGAGCGGCTCGCCTACACGGCAGGCGGTGGGAACCAATATGTAGTCGTTGACGGGGTGGAGGGCTGGCGTCACAATGGCTCAATTCAGGATTTGGTGTTCAGCCCCGATAGCAACCACGTCGCGTACACATTCGGGTCCGGGGCTCTCGTTTCGGATAAAGTGTTTGTAGTCGTGAATAGAGAGAGGGGAGGGCTCTACCACCGAACCCGTTCGCCCCCAATTTTTAGCGCGGACAGCAAACATTTGGGCTACGCGGTTTGGGATGAGAAAGGGAGGGGATTTGTTGTCGTGGATGACATAGGTGGAAAAACATACAGCGGCACTGGCGTGCCAGTCTTTAGTCCCGACAGCAAGCACGTCGTCTATTTTGCTTATGAAAGTGGAGGTAAGAGCCTTGTTGTCGTAGATGGAACGGAGGGCAAACGATACGATCAAGTATTTACGACGGGTGGAAAAGTGGCTCTTGCCACCAATAATCTGCTTCACTACATAGCCAGGGAGGGCAATGCCATTTACCTGGTTGAGGAGAAGATAGAGTGAAAGGCGGCCTAACCACAATAAGACGAAAGGGTGTCCTCTGACTTTTCCATACGTGGGACAGGGGGTAATGCAACAAGCCATGTTCACTGATGCAATAAGACCTGAGAGTTCAGATCCGATCAGGCGGCTCCTGGAGCGCTGGCGCGAAGACCCCGGGGGTACCTACCAGGCCTGGTTTCTCTGGGAAGAAAGACTCAAGAACTTCCGGTCAATCCGCCGCGGCATCGCCGCAGTCGTGGCGGAAATTGAGGACGGAATCTTCGGCAACGTTTATAAAGGATCGTCCCTCGAAACTGCCGTCGGCTCTATCGCCGAGCAACGGCAAATCTTCAAGGGCGCCGATCACGCATTCTTGTGGAAGCCGAAGCTCCGAATTCCCGACATCTACGAGAATCGGGATAATCAACGCGCCTTCGGCCGTTTTCTTGACCAATGCGCATGCTGTACCTCCGAAGCGGAAGTCCTTGCCGCGATACACTCGCTCGATAGCAGGGCGATCAAAGGCCTCGGGCCGGCCGCGGCGAACTTGCTGTACTTCCTTCACCCGACCCTGGCGCCTCCTTTCAACACGGCTATTGTGAGAGGCTACAATGAGCTCACGGGTTCGAGAGTGAAACTTGGCCGCTGGGATGAATACCTGGCCATGCGCGGGGGCATCCTGCGCCTTAACGAGCAGTACCGCGACCTCCTGTCTAACGACCTCGGAGCAATTGCAGGGGCCCTGTTCGACATCGGCGCCGGACGCTATCGTCTCCCGCCACGGGAGTCTGACGCCGCAGCTATCGCGCGGTGGGAAGCCGACCTGCAGAGGGTTCGCGAGCAGGCCGATCGAATGAATAAGGCCGCAGCGGCCGCCGGCCGCTGCGACCAGACCCATACAGAAGTCCAGGGTTGGCTTCGGGACCTGGGACTGGCTCTCGGCTTCAGGGTCTGGATCGCGAGCAACGATCGCAACCGGCCCCACGCCGGCGGCAGACTCGCCGATGGCTGCCTGGACACGCTTCCCGACTCCCTCCGGCACAGGTCCGCCGCAGAGACGATCGCTCTAATCGACGTCCTGTGGGTCGGTCTTGAAAACGAACGGGTCGCGGCGGCGTTTGAAGTGGAACACACAACGTCAATCTACTCGGGCATCGTCCGGATGCTGGATCTGGCGCTCGGGCTGCCCGGGGAATTGCCCTGCGGGCTGTTCCTGGTTGCGCCAGACCAGCGTATTGAAGAGGTCCGGGAACAGCTTCTTCGTCCCGCCTTCAGCGGCGTCAGGAATCTGAACGTCCGTTTCCTGCCATACGGCCAACTGGAAAAGCACCGCGATGCCATGGCCCGCTTCGGTCAGGGTCTGAAAGCGATCGAGGCTGTCGCACAGCGATTGACCTGACCGGGAAGGGAAAAGAGAGCGACGCCGGGATCTACGGCTGGTTCCCCCACGGGTTCAGCCTCAGGCTAACCGGGAATCGCAGCGACGACGAAAATGGACGGGGCGTCCGGTCGCAGGCGGTGGTTTAGCCGGGATAGACCTTGCGGGGATAGGCTTTTTCGCTGTGGGTAAGCCCGTTCTGCACGATGAACTCGGTCATGCGTATGCCGAGCTTGATGCCATCCAACACCGGCGCCCCTACCTCCCGTGTCATTTCGTCCGCGTCCAGCGTGCCCGGGATGATACTGTGGCCGGCCAGAATGAGCTCAGCGCCATCTTCCACACATTGCCTGGCGGCCCTGATGAACTTCTCCCTCAACTCGGCAGGACGCTTGTGCATCTCCGTGGGCGGCATGTTTGGCGACCGGCGGGAAACGATCTCGAACCCCTCGATCCCCCGGACCTCCCCGGCTCTCTTGTTGCTCTCAACCACTTCATCGGTATAGCTAATCCTGCCCAGCTTGTTGCCTACCAGGTGGCTCAATAGCAGGGCGATTTTCCCGAAATCTATTATGGGAATCCGCACGTAGTGGCGTGCCTCTTCTACCCCCAGGCCGCGCGCCATGCCCCAAACGGCCACAACGGCGTCGAAACCGTCCTTCTCCGCTTTGATTGCTGTCTTGATGAGGGATGCCTGGAATAGTGCTATGTTGCGCTGGCGGGCGGCCGCATCTACGGATTGAGACTTCCAGAAGTCCACCTCTTCCTGATGGCCGAACACCACCTCTGTCCCGGGAGAGGCATAGGACCGGATGCGCTCCTGCCTTTTCTTTTCCTCTTCCGGAGGATAGTGGCCTTCAGGGCCCGCTTCCATGACCAGAATCTTCATGTCGTGCCTCTACAACAGTTTACGTTTTTCAAGACTCAGGTTACAGTATCCCCCACCTTGCCGTCAAGCGCTCTTGTGTCCATGCTCCTGAATGTCTTGGGGACGCCTGCGCAGACGATGTAGAAAGTTCTTAAAAGGACAATGACACATCTCCTTGACGTACAAGGTGGGTGTCGCTCATAATTAGCCATAACATCGAACAGTAGGGGGCGGCCAATGCCAGCAAATGATCTCATTGCATTGAACGCAAAGCTCCAGGAAGCTCACAGAGAACGGGCTCCCGACCTCGACGAAGGTGAGTTCTTCGAACTATTTGTTGCCGAGCAAGCGCTCAAGGACTTTTATCCAACCGACGAAGAGGTGGAAGCTGGTCAGGTCGGTGGGGGCAACGATGGCGGCCTTGATGGCCTATACTTCTCCGTCAATCGGCAATTCGTTGCCGACGACACCGACATCGACCCAAAGACAGTAACTAGGGCGGATCTGATTCTGATACAGGCAACACGGGAAACGTCGTTCAACGAGACGCGGGTCGAGAAGCTGAATCTGCTGACCGAAGACCTCCTTGACTTGTCCAGGGGAGAAGGTCAACTACTGGGAACGTACAATGCGGACGTGGTGTCCGCGATGACAAGGTTTAAGGACAAGTACAAGGGTTACCTGCATGTCACCCACGACTTCGCGATTTCTTACCACTATATTTGCAAGGGCGATACCGCTGTAATAAACCTGGCGCTGCGCAAACAGAGTGAAAGAGTCACAGCTAAGGCACAAGAGCTGTTCTCCCAAGCAACCGTATCGTTCAGGTTCGTCGGTGCATCTGAGTTACTTGACCTGATTAACAAGCACCCGCAGAAAGCATACGCATTGACAATGGCAGAGGCACCGATTTCCCCAAGAGAACAGCAGGCGTGGGTCTGCCTTGTGCCTATCGCTGAATATTATAAGTTCATCGTCGATGAGGACGGCGAAATTCGCAATGAGCTCTTCGAGGCGAACGTCAGAGATTGGATGGGCAACAATGCGGTCAATGAGGCTATCAGAAAGTCGCTTGAAGACAGTTCTTCACAGGAGGACTTCTGGTGGCTGAACAACGGTATCACAATCCTAGCCGCGAAGGCTAATGCGCAGGGCGGACACATATTGAGCGTCGAAACACCCCAGATAGTCAATGGTCTCCAGACATCCCGTTCAATCTTTAACTACGTGCGCGCACTGAAAGACACTTCCAGCGAGCGTCGCAACGTACTTATTCGTGTCATAACGACTCGGCGAGCGGAAAGTCCCGACCACATCATAAAGGCTACGAACAGCCAGACCGAGGTGCCACCTTACCGTCTGCACATGACGGAAAAGATACATCGAGACATAGAGACCCTCCTAAGAAATTACAGCCTCTTTTACGACAGGCGGAAGAACTTCTACAAGAACGAAAGCAAGCCGATAGCCAAAATTGTCCAGCCTCTCAATCTGGCTCAGACAATCATGTCGGTCGTCCTCCAAAAGCCAGACGATGCCAGGGCCAGACCAACAACGGTGTTGAAGAATGAGTACGAAAGAGTCTTCAGCGAGAATTATCCACTCCCCCTGTACGCCACATGCGCGCTGTTCATGAAGAAGATCGATCGGTTTCTTGTAACCCGAGAGTCAGGCGCGACTCGGAACGATCGGACAAATCAACGATGGTATCTCGCAATGGAGTACGCCCGGGCATTGACGGGTAAGACCGCTCCGAGCGTTATTGAAGTCTCAAGCATGAAGATACCGAATGATGACACCGTTATGCTGGATTCCTACAGCAGGGTGAGGGATGCATTCCAAGCCCTTGGAGGGACGGACAAAGTCGCAAAGGGTTCCGACCTTGTCAAGAAACTGAAAGCTCTGCGCGTTTGAGTGCGGTCAGTGGTCGCTGTTTCGTGTTGCGCGCGGCCTCCTGCCAAGCTGCCTTCATAGCAACAAGCGAGGCAAAGGCTAATGGGCAAGATTAGACGGCGGGCGAGCAGGCCCCTTTTCCAGGCCCATGTGTCGCCTTCGTATGGCGCCGAAAGCTTAGGCGCGCCCTATATCTCTTTGGTCTGCCCAGAGCGCTGTCGGCTCCGTTCTACGACAGCACTGAAAAAGTCCCTGCCTCAAAGGCAGCAGCCTCGGATGCCGAGATTCAGAATATCTCGAAAAAAGGGGGGCCAGGAGCCTCGGAGCGGTAAATGAATTGTCGGATAGGGTCAGTGACACGCTATTACTGGGAATCCTTCTCGTGAAGAATGCAGCGAATCGACGGAATGAGAGCAGGAACCTATAGAATACTGGATCGCTCAGAACACGTCACAATGAGCGTAGTCGGAGGGTCTTTGGTGTGCCGCGGCCGAAAAAGGTTCTTCGCATCCGACTCACTTGCGCTCGTCTTCGCTCAGAGTTTGTGAATTTATTGAAAGCCCAGATACAAAACTAATTTGTTTGCCAGATAGGGCCTGACCAATTTCTTCACAAGCTCTCAGAATGACAGTGGATCGGACTCGAACGGAGAGGTCTATTTCAATGAAGCCGCGAATACTTCCCTGGCCAGCGTCTGATATTCTATTGTCTTCCTGGCGGTTTCCTCGCTGTTGGTGTCAATGTACTTCGCCCCTGGCTTACGTATGCTGTCAGGATCCAGGAAATGAGTGGGAACGTCGACCCTGGCGCTCTGGTAGCCGTAGGTCTCCGACAGGTAGGTCATCCCCTCCCTGGTGAGCCACCAATTGATAAGCAGCTTTACGGCGTTGGGGTGCGGCGCATTCTTCATCAGCAAGAATGCCGCCGCGCCGGTGGTAAGGTAAGTACCCTCGACCGGAGTTACCTTCTTTATCGGGGCGCCGGCATCGAAGAATCGTTGCGCCGCCGACGTGGAGCCGCCTATCAAGATGGGGTATTTGCCCTTAGCCGTCCACTCGATCAGGATGTTGTCATCCCGGCTCATTACCGGCTCCTGTTTGGCCAGTTCACGCAAATAGTCCAGGCTCATTATGCCTTCGGCCATGGCGGTAAAAAACTCGATCCCCGAACCAGCCTTGGTTGGATCGGCATAGGCGATCTTCCCGCGCCACTTCGGATTGAGGAGGTCTCGATATGACTTGATTTCGTCCCGGCCAACCATATCCGTGTTGATAAAGATGGGTGAGTTTGGCGCAGCCAGCGGCGCTATCATCAGGCGCCCCCTGTCAACCCAGGGAAGCTCCCCGTTATACCAGACTTTGGGGTCCAGGACCTCGGGCAGGAATATTGTCCGATCCAGAGACTCAACGGCGCCTTCGGTCCTGAGACCGCCAAGCCCGGTCACGGGTGAGGTCAAGAACATGTCCAGCGTATAAAGTCCGGCGCTGCGCTCCTTAATTACTTTGGCCGATACTTCTGAGGGTTTCCCCAACACTGCCTCTATGGCTATGCCGAATTTCTCGGTCAGCACAGGCCCGATCTCGGTGCGAATATCACCCGCTCTCCCGGCGGAAATGACCACCTTGCCCTCTTTTCTGGCCGCTGCCTGCAGTGCTTCCCATTCTGCCTGCCAGGCCTGCTTCGCCTGGACCCCAGGCCGCGGAGGAATCGCTGACTCGGGGGCCGGAGCTACGACCGCGGCGCAACTCGCGAGCAACCCCACCGCCAATGCCAGTGACAAAACCGTTGCAAATCTCATCCGTTTCATTGTCCTCTCCTTTTTTCTTTGATTGCCTTCTCAACTCGCTGCCGGATAGTAGTTCAACTTGTACTGCCGGGAAGATGTAACCCTGTCCCGACACCTCGGGACTCTCGGAACAGAGCATGCTCCGTTTCGGAGAGCCGGAGCCCTGGGCGAAGCGAAGGGGCAGGCGTCCCGACTCGTCGGGATGGTCGCCCGCCGGAAAGAACTTGTCCTGAGCGGAGCGAAGGATTCTTCGACTCCGACTCCCTTGCGCTCGTCGTCGCTCAGAATGACATTTTCCTCCTTCATTGTCCCGATTTTGTCGGGATGGGTGATCCTTTGAACGTTATCACAGGGGACCGTGATTGTCAACGGACACCGGACACGCACTGCAACCAGCGGTCGTGTTGCGCGTTAATCAGACAAATTGTACAATTCGCGCGTAAATTGGAATCAATCCTCCATGCTTGGTCGGCCAAGCGCCATGATGGATGAAAATCGCGGCTCACCCCGATGGGTCGGGGTGCCACCCTGTCTTCGCGGGGATGCTGCCCCGGCCTGCTAAGGGAAAACAACTCACACAAAGACACGGAGACACAAAGTACCAGGACTCAAGATGACATGACTTGTGTCGGTGCGTCCGCGCGCAAATTTCTTTGTGTCCTTTGCGCCTTTGTGTGAGACTATGCGCCACTATCTTAGTGCATTTGCACTCTATGGAGGTACAACGTGAAGATCCTGGTCATGGAAGCGGGCCCGAAAGGCCACTATCCTGCAGAAGAGGAACGGAAAAGACAGGAGCGCATCCGGTCCTACGCCTCTCCCGGGACAGAGGTGGTATTCGGCCATCAGGAAGAGGTGAACTTCTGGGGATCTCAACCCGTAGATGCGGCTACCCGCCAGCGCAACGTGGCCCTATTCAAGGCGTCCCTGATAAGAACAGCAATCAAAGCGGAGATGGACGGTTTCGACGCCGTCGTGGCCGTTTGGGGCACGGCCCGCGGCCTGGGGGCAGAGGAAGCACGTCACTATGTGCGGATTCCCATAATAGATTTCGGGAAGATCGCCCTGCTGCTGAGCCACCTGGTCGGCAACAAACTGGGCAGGATTTACTACACCCAGAACCTGGTTGACAACCACAACAAAGAGGAGAAGGTCCGGGGGATCGAGGGGTTCGAAATTGTCTGCGCCGGCTCGCCGGACATGCCGCCCGCGGAGATGCACAAGCGGCCTGCCGAGTTGAGGGAAAAGTTTGTCCGGGCTGCCAGGAAATGCGTGGCAGAGGGGGCTGAGCTTATCCTGGCCGGCCATAGTATCGTCCCGGGCACGCTGGACGCCGACGAGATGACCCGGGAAGTAGGGGCGCCGGTGTTGAACGCCGTTAAGCTCGGCATACGCATGGCTGAGTTCATCGTGCAGAATGGACTTACCCACAGTGAAAAAGCCTACCCACGCAAGGTCAATCCCGGATGAACAAAACGCAATAACAGATGCGGCATCGCCGTACTAATGAGAAGGGGATACGCTCTCACACAAAGAACACAGAGAAAATAGCAGTCAGCCGTCGGCTATCAGCTTTCAGTCCCAGCCCAGCCGCCCCCGGCGGCGTCGGTCTGACGGCTGATAGCTGAAAACTGATAGCTTTCTTTGTGCCCTTTACGCCTTTGTGTGAGACTATTCGTCACGACTTAGTGCGTTTGTATTAGTGCTTGGAGACTGTCGGCGATTAACTTGGTCAACAGCGCACTTTCATAGACGGAACCACAAGATTTCATCGGATGAACACTAGATTTCGGTAAAAAGGTTGTCGGGCAAGCAAATCCTGTGAAAATCTCGTGCCGATCTCGTGGTTGATTGTTCAACTTATTCAGGGACAGTCCCTTATGGATATGACCGAACTCCGCCATCCAGGCGCCCTTTCCGGCATAACCGTGCTGGACATGGCCGATCAGAAGGGCGCTTACTGCACCAAATTGCTGGCATGCCTGGGCGCCGATGTCATCAAGATAGAACCGCCGGAAGGCGACCCGACCAGGAACATCGGCCCGTTCTTCCACGGCGAACGGCATCCTGAAAAGAGCCTCTATTTCTTTCTGTTCAACACCAACAAACGGAGCATAACCCTGGACCTCCAAACCCCGGGTGGGCGGGACGCCCTGAAGGAACTGGCAAGCAAGGCTGATGTCCTGGTGGAGACGTTTCCGCCCGGCTATCTGTCCGGGATGGCCCTGGGGTTCGAGGCATTGAGAAAACTGAATCCTGCTTTGATCGTCACTTCCATCACGGGGTTCGGTCAGACCGGCCCGTGGAAGATGTACCGGTCGAGCGACATCGTCGCCCTGGCTACCGGGGGAGTGCTTCATGAATGCGGCTCCCCCGACATGCCGCAGCGTATGGCCGGCTCGCAGGCCTACCACATGGGATCGGTCCAGGCTGCCGCCGGGACCCTGCTGGCGCTTTACCACCGGCTGAGCACAGGGGAAGGCCGCCACGTGGATGTGTCTTTGCAGCAGTCCGTCCCGGTTTGCCTGCAGACATCGACGATGATTTACGAAAAGACGGGGAAGGTACGGGAACGGGAAGGCCGCCAGAACACCAGGGCGGCCCAGGGCATTTTCCAATGCAAAGACGGCTATGTCGACATCGGGCAGCTCTCGGCGTTTTCCTGGTGGGACCGTCTTATCCGCTGGTTGGAGGATGAAGGGGCAGCCGCGGACCTGACGGAAGAGAAATGGCAGGATCCGTTCTACCGGACCAAACCGGAGGCGATAGACCATATCAACGGAGTCCTCGCCGGATTCCTGGCGCAACTGACAAAGGCCGAGATATTTAACCGCGGCCAGGCTAAGAGCGTGGTGATCGGGGCCGTCAACACTCCTGAAGAAGTGGTCAATGACCCGCAGCTCAAGGAGCGGGACTTCTTCACGCCGGTGGACCATCCGGAACTGGGGGCCACCCTCCGGTACCCCGGCGCTCCGTTCAGGCTTTCGGCCACCCCCTGGAGCATCTCCCGGAGGGCGCCGCTGATCGGGGAACACAACAGCGAAGTTTTCGGACCGGAATCCCCCTTAGTCCCCCTTTGCGAAAGGGGGAGAGTTGGTAGAGAGCGCGGCGTCCCCCGATCCGTTGCTCTCGAAAGGGACCGTTCGCGCCCGGGTTTCCCGCGTTCCCGCGGAAACGGCCCTGCCGGACCGAAAAAGGGATTGCCCCTCGAAGGAATAAGGGTGGTTGAATTTACCGAGCAGATCGCCGGACCGATGGCCGGCAAAGCCTTTGCCGACTTCGGCGCGCAGGTGGTGCTGGTGGAAAACGAGGAACGCGCCCGGACCGGATCGAGTGCGCGACATCCCGGAACCGGCGCCGGTAATCTCAGCAGTCTGAATCTGGGGCATCATTTCAACAAGTTCAACACCAACAAGCTGTCCGTCACGCTAAACCTGAATAAACCCGGCGCCATGGAGATCGCCTGGAGGCTGATCAGCAAGAGCGACGTGGTCCTCAGCAATTTCATGCCCAGGGTGCTGGAAAAATGGGGTCTCACCTATCCTGCCGTCCGGCAAATCAAACCTGACGTCATTTTCGTCACCATGCCGGCCTTCGGCGCCCGCGGCCCTTACCGGGACTATCGCACCCTCAGTTGGAACTTGATGGCCATGTGCGGGCTGGACTATGCCAGCGGCTTTCCGGGTTCCCCTCCGGTGCGGGCCAACCCCCATTCATACCCCGATACCAGCAGCCAGCCCTTCCACGCCTTGATCGGCGCCCTGGCTGCGCTGAATTGGAGGGAGCGTACCGGTGAAGGGCAGCATGTCGAGGTGTGCCAGTATGAGTCCACCGTGTGCTTCACCGAAACCTTCGTGTTCGAGTACCTCGTTAACCACCGGAACCCCAGGCCCGCCGGCAACAGTCTGGACTATGCCGCACCGCACGGGGTGTATCGCTGCCAGGGGCACGATGCCTGGTGCGCCGTGGCCGTCTTCACTGACGGGGAATGGCGGTCTCTTTGCCGGGTTATCGGTAGGTTGGATTTGATCGCGGACCAACGGTTCGTCTCCCTGGAAGACCGTCTGAATAACGCCGTCGCCCTGGACGGCATCATAAACAGTTGGACCGGACAGAGGTCATCCTGGGAAGTAATGGAGATGATGCAAAAGGAGGGCATCGCCGCGGGCGTGGTCGAGAACACCGAAGACCTTCTGCTGCGCGACCCGCAGTTGAAATCCAGAGGGCACTGGGTCAAAATAGAGCATCCCGAGGCAGGGACGTTAACCAACGAAGAATGGGGATTCCGGTTATCAGGCATCCCACCTTTGCAATGGCGACGCGCTCCTTTGCTCGGCGAACATAATGACTTTGTGCTGACCGGGATTCTGGGGATGTCGGAATCGGAGATCAACCAGCTCATAATCGATGGAGTCGTGGCCTGAGACAGACTCTCCAGCCTTGCCGGGGAAGCTTTCACCACAGATGACACAGAGGCTCGCAGAGGCTACCGATTACTCCCTGGTCTTCCCTTTGCGTCCTTCCCCGGAAAATAGCCCTTTTCATCCCTGCGTTTGTGAGCGCAGCTCATGGGAGTTTGCGGCGTAAACGGTGCCTTCGGCGTTTTCTTGCATTTGCTCAGAAAATGTCATCGCGAGCGAAGCGCGGCAATCTCCCGGATGACCAGCCAAGCAGGGGATTGCTTCGCTTCGCTCGCAATGACGGTCCATTTTCATCCTTCATGGTGCGTTATACGCGCCTGGGTGATTGATTTGTCATTCTTCGCCTTGATTCTTAATATTTGATTTCTCGGTTCCGGCTTATCCGGGTTAGTACTCAATTGGAAAAGAAAGCGTAATGATGGGAAAAGACCCTTCGACTACGCTCAGGGTGACAGCCCTCGGGATCTGTCATTCTGAGCGAAGCGAAGAATCTTTTCAGCGAAGCGAAGAATCTTTTCGCGGAATTCTGCAACCAAGTACCAGGAGCCTTTGATGACAATAGAAATCACGACAGTCTATTTTGAAAAGCCAGGCAGGGTGAATACCGACCGGGTCCTCCACATCGCCCGGAAGCGTGCGGAAGAACTGGGTATAAAGACCGTCGTCGTCGGTTCCAGCACGGGCCGAACCGCGGCGAGGGCGGTCGATATTCTTCGCGGCATCAGGGTGGTGGCGGTCAGTCTTTCCACTGGCTTTACGCACGGGGCTCCCAGGCCCAACGTGCAGAGGTTTACCGAAGCGAACAGAGCGCTGGTCGAGGGCAAAGGCGGCGCAGTCCTGACCACCACCCACGCCTTTGCCGGAGTCAGCCGGTCCATACGTAACAAATACAAGACCTATACTCACATAGACATAATCGCCAACACCCTGAAGATCTTCGGCAGCGGCATGAAAGTTGCATGTGAAATTACTTTGATGGCGGCAGACAGCGGCCTCGTGCGCACATGCGATGAGGATATTATCGCTATCGGCGGAACTGCAGGGGGAGCCGATACCGCCATTGTGCTTCAACCCGTCATTTCTCAAGACTTTTTTGATCTTAAGGTCAAGGAAATCCTCTGCAAACCACGGTTCTGAAGCTGGCAGCCATGTAGTACAATTATCCCGGACTGCGTATGTCTATTGGGACGCTGCCGGTTCCCCACCCCCGCAGGCTAAAGGACCTGCGGCTACCCCCCCCGGCGGCGTGCATGATCCCGGATTACCCATATCCAACAATCAAGGATAATGACCCAATGCTTCAAACCCATGACCTGACCGTTGCCAAACAGACCGGCGTCACACCGCAGCAGGTAGAGGCTGTCAGGGCCCTGCTGGACCAGGGAGCGACTATCCCGTTCATAGCCCGCTATCGCAAGGAAAAGACCGGATCGCTGGACGAGGTGGTACTTGCCGGAATACGGGACAACCTGGCGCGACTGGCAGAGCTCGATAGCCGGCGACAGGCAATCCTGAAATCCCTTGAAGAACAGAACGTGCTGACAGCGGAACTGCAAAGCGCTGTGGAATCCGCGGCAACCATGACCGCACTGGAGGACATCTACCTTCCCTACCGCCCCAAGCGGCGCACACGGGCCGCCATGGCCAGAGAAAAAGGGCTGGAGCCTCTCGCAGCATTGATAATGGCCCAGGAAATCGCTGATCCTTCTCACGAAGCCCTGGCCTTTGTGAACGGGGAAAAAGGCGTCGGTTCGGTTGAGGATGCCCTGGCCGGAGCGCGCGACATCATTGCCGAGTGGGTCAATGAAGACACCGGGGCCAGGCAGACCATACGCGGGCTTTTCAACCGGGAGGGCGTCATCCAGTCCAGCGTGGTCAAAGGTAAGGAAGCGGATGGCGTCAAATACAGCAACTATTTCGACTGGCAGGAGCCGGTTGCCCGCGTGCCCGGTCACCGGATGCTGGCCATGCTGCGCGGCGAGAACGAGGGGTTCCTCAAACTCAGTATCCGGCCGCCCCAGGAAAAAGCGATGGCGCTCCTGCACCGTCATTTCGTCAAAGGCGCCGGCGCCGCCCCGGTGCCGGTGGTCCTGGCTTTAGAGGATGGCTATCCGAGGTTACTGGAGCCCTCAATTGAAACTGAAATCCGCCAGCAGGCCAAAGAGCGCGCCGACGACGAGGCCCTCCGTGTCTTCGCGCGCAACCTGCGGGAAACGCTTATGGCCCCGCCGATGGGGCCGCGGGCGGTGCTGGCCATCGACCCCGGCTACCGGACGGGCTGCAAGGTGGTTTGCCTGGACCCCCAGGGCAAGCTTTTGGCCCATGCCGTTATCTACCCGGGCCAGTCAACAGCGAGTACCCGCGAGGCCGGCCAGACAGTGCTGGACCTCATACGGAAGTTCAACATTGAAGCTATAGCTATCGGCAACGGCACGGCCGGACGGGAAACCGAAGAATTCATTCGCGGGCTGAGCCTGCCGGGCAAAATGCCGGTGGTCATGGTCAATGAAAGCGGCGCATCTATCTATTCCGCGTCCGCCGTGGCGCGGGAAGAGTTCCCCGACCAGGATATCACCGTGCGCGGGGCGGTATCCATTGGGCGGCGGCTGGTGGACCCTCTGGCGGAACTGGTGAAGATCGACCCCAGGTCCATCGGGGTGGGGCAATACCAGCATGACGTCGACCAGGGCAGGCTCAAAAGCAAACTCGACGAAACGGTTGTGGGCTGCGTAAACGAAGTTGGTGTAAAAGTGAACACGGCCAGTCAACAGCTTCTCACCTATGTTTCCGGCATCGGCCCCACGCTGGCCAAAAACATCATCGCCCACAGGAACGAAAATGGCCCCTTTCGAAGCCGGGCGGCCATGAAGAAAGTGCCCCGCCTTGGCCCGAAGGCGTTTGAGCTGGCCGCCGGGTTCCTTCGTATCGACAATGCGGAGAATCCCCTCGACGCCAGCGCCGTGCACCCGGAAAGCTATCACATCGTGGTCCGCATGGCCGGGGACCTGGGCTGCAAGGTGGCCGACCTCATGCGCCGCGATGATTTGCGCCGCCGGATTGATCTGGAGAATTACATCGGGGAAGAGTGCGGGCTGCCGACATTGCAGGACATCATGGCGGAGCTGGCCAGGCCGGGGCGCGACCCGCGTCAACAGTTCGAGGCGGTCGCCTTCGCCGCGGATATCAGGACGATTGAGCAGTTGACTCCCGGAATGAAGCTCGCCGGCATCGTCACCAATGTGACCAATTTTGGGGCTTTTGTCGACATCGGGGTGCACCAGGATGGACTGGTACACATTAGCCAGATGTCCGATAGGTTCGTGAAAGACCCGGCCGACGTAGTCAGCGTCAATCAAAGGGTCACGGTCACCGTGCTCACGGTGGATCCGGAGCGTAAACGCATTTCTCTGTCAATGAGGCCGGATGCGCCGGCGGCCCACCGTCCCCCGTAGGGGCGCGGTCTTCGCGCCCGGCCCCGTAGGGGTCCCGATCCATCGGGGCCCGCCGGCGGGCGAACACACGGGTTCGCCCCTACGGTCGCCCGGGTTTTCTGATCAGCGTCAGAAGATATTCCAGTCCGTTCAGCTTGATTTCATGCAAAGCGGACAAAAGGACGCCGATCTTCCCCTGGGGGAAACCTTTCTGGTGAAACCATGCCAGGTAAGGTTCAGGCAGATCACAAAGGATGCGGTCTTTGTATTTCCCGAAAGGCATCCGTACAGACACCAACTCAACCAGGATTTGAGGATTGACAGGGGCGGCGTCCTTATTTTGATCCATGTTAAGTAATTGGTCAACTAACAACTATACCCGTTTACTGATAACGAGCGGCTCAAGCGACGGAACCACGAATGAACACTGATAAACACGAATTTGGAAACAATCGGCCATCCCGACGAGTCGGGACAATGAACGATGAAAATGTCATTCTGAGCGAAGCGAGCGTAGCGAGCGTAGTCGAAGAATCTTTCGAGGTGGGACGCCGGACGAAAGACCCTTCGACTGCGCTCAGGGTGACATTTTCAGAGCAATCGGCCATCCCGACGAGTCGGGACAATGAACGATGAAAATGTCATTCTGAGCGAAGACGAGCGCCAGCGAGTCGGAGTCGAAGAACCTTTCGGATGGGTGGAGACGAAAGACCCTTCGACTGCCCCTTCGCTTCGCTC
>JACQUA010000006.1 GCA_016210565.1 Chloroflexota bacterium | reverse complement strand
CGTCCCGATAGCATCGGGACTCGTCTTCGCTCAGAATGACATTTTCATCCTTCATGGCGCTTGGCCGGCCAAGCATGGAGGATTGATTCTTGACCTTTCATTTTCTTCGGAGGTAGGAATTGTTAAGCAATAAAGAAATAGCGGACATGGAAAGAACCTTCGCCGCCTGGCAGAAGAAGAATGAGGAGGCCCTCAAACACGAGCGGAAGCCCCAGTTCCTCTGTCCCTCCGGCATCCCGATCAAGACGGTCTATACGCCTCTTGACCTGGTGGAAAAGGGGTTCGACTACAACCGGGACCTGGGCATGCCGGGAGAGTACCCGTACACCAGGGGAATAACCCCCACCGGCTACCGGGGACACCTCTGGCACATCTCCCAGTACGCCGGCCATCCCTTGCCCGAGGAATCGAACAAGCTCTGGCGCGCCGCCCTGGAAGCCGGCATGACCGACATCAATATCGCCTACGACCTCCCCACCCAGATGGGCTACGACCCGGACCATCCCAACGCCGAGGGCGAGGTAGCCCGCATCGGCGTATCCATGAGTTCGCAGCGCGACTGGGAGGTTGCCTTTGACGGCATCGACATCGACAAGGTGTACGTCACCCAGGTAGCCAACGCGGTATCCGCCATCGGCATCGCCAACTACTTCGTCCTGGCGCAGAAGAGAGGGCTGGACTTCAAGACCCTGAAGGGCATCTGCCAGAATGACATCCTGAAGGAATACATCATCCGGGGGGCCTACATCTTCCCGCCGGGGCCTTCCCTGAGACTGGCGACCGATATCCTGATATACTGCTCAGACCACGCTCCCACCTACCAGGCCCTCCAGGTATGCGGCAACCATTACTCCGAGGCCCAGGGAACGCCGGTCCACGACGCCGCTTTCATGCTGGCGGACGCCTTCTGCTACTATCAAACACTCAAGGACCGGGGGGTCGAAGCCGACCGGGTGGCGCCGAACATACAGTTGCTGTCCCAGCACGAACACTACGGCTTCTTCCAGGAGATCGCCAAGATCAGGGCCGTCCGGAAAATCTACGCCACGGTCCTGAGCGAGCGCTTCGGGGCGCGCAAGCCGGAATCGCTGACCGCCAGGATATACTCCGGCCACGGCGGGAACTCCCTGCAGCGCCGGCAATACTTGAACAACATCGCCAGGGGCGCCATTGCCTGCCTCCAGGCGGCTATCTCCGGCGTCCAGCACCTGGACATCCGCGGCTACGATGAGCAGTTTGGCATTCCCACCAAAGAAGCCCTGATAAGCAGCATCCGCGTGCAGCACGTCGTCTCCCAGGAAACCGGGGTGACGGATACGGTCGACCCGCTGGCGGGGTCCTACTATGTGGAATGGCTCACCAAAGAGTTCGAAGAACGCATCCTGAAAGAAATAGAAACCATCGAAAAAATGGGCGGCGTCTTGCGGTGCATCGAGAATGGCTATCTCAAGCGCGTCCTGGCCCAGGATGCCTACGAATTCCAGAAGGACCTGGAGGCGGGACGGGTCATCAGGGTCGGCGCCAATTTCTTCACGAGCAAAGAAGAAGACCGTCCGTTAACCGTGCACCGCACCAATCCCCAGTCGGAGGCCATCCGCGTCGCCGCGGTCAAAGAGGTGCGGGCCAAAAGGGACAACCGGAAGGTGAGACAGGCTCTGGATGAGGTGAAGGCCATGGCCCTGGCCCCGGCGACCATAGAGAACAACCTGATGCCGCCCATAATAGAAGCGGTCAGGGCCTACGCCACGGTGGGTGAAATCTCGGACGTCCTGCGGGAGGCGTGGGGTGAATATAAAGACAGCATTACGGTTTGGTAAATAGCCGGAGAATGACGACCCCCGACTTGATCGGGGGCGAATGAGGAATGACCAATGCCCGAATGGTCGCCCCTGCATTTGAAAATTCGTAATTTGAGCTACGAAAATGTCAATGCGAGCGAAGCGAAGCAATCCCGTAGATGGCTTGACAGGCCGTGGGATTGCTTCGTCCCGACGAAGTCGGGACTCGCAATGACAGCCGTAATTAATAGTAATTTTCGTCCCGGCTTGTCCGGGTAGGAGATCCTCAAATGGCGGAAAGAAAAAGGATAAAGGTTCTGCTGGCCAAGGTCGGGCTCGACGGGCATGATCGCGGCGTCCTCGTGGTCTCGCTGGCGCTGAGGGACGCCGGGATGGAAGTTATCTACACGGGCCGCCACGCCACACCGGCCATGGTGGCCGAGACGGCCAGCCAGGAAGATGTCGACATCGTCGGCATCAGCGCCCTGGTGGACTCGCACCGCACGGTGCTGCCCAAAGTCATCAAGGCATTGAAAGACAGGGGACGGGGCGACATCCCGGTTATCCTTGGGGGGTTTATCCAGCCCGAAGACATACCCGAGTTGAAACAGCAGGGCGTGGCCGAAGTCTTCGGCCTGGACTCAAAGCTCGGCGACATCGTCGCCGGCATTAAGCAGTTGGTCGAGAAATGACAATGTCATTCTGAGCGAAGCGAGCGCAGCGAGCGTAGTCGAAGAATCCTTCGGGCAGGGGGGGGAAAAAGACCCTTCGCCTGCCCTCGCTTCGCTCGGGGCTTCGGATCAGGGTGACAGCCTGAGCGCAGCGAGCGTAGTCGAAGAATCTTTCGGGTGGGGAGCAAAGACCCTTCACCTGCCCTCGCTTCGCTCGGGGCTTCGGATCAGGGTGACAACGTACGGAGGGCATAATTGGACAATGACCTGAGGACCTGGCTTAAACAGGTGGAGGGGATCGGGAGGCTGAAAAGAATAAAAGGCGCCGACTGGAACCTGGAGATCGGATGCCTCACCTCGCTCAACGTGATGAAGAAAGGGCCGGTGCTGCTATTCGACGGGATACCCGGCTATCCCCCGGACTACGGCGTCATAACGTGCTCCAACATGGAAGCCGGCACCCTGGCGGTTACCATGGGAATGCCGCCAGCCAATTCCGATAGGGACCTCCTGGCAGTGCTGGGGGCGAAGTTCGCGGAATGGGAAAAGAAGATCGACTCCTTCCCTCCGCAAACCGTCCGGGAAGGCCCGCTCCTGGAGAACGTCCATTCCGGCGCGGACCTGGACGTGCTGGCGTTTCCGGCCCCCAAGTATCATGAAGAGGACGGCGGCAGATACATAGGCACAGGCTGCGCCATCATAACCGCCGACCCGGACACGGGCGAAGTCAACCTGGGGACCTACCGGATAATGGTGCACGACAGCAAGACGGTGGCCATTTACATGGAACCCGACAGGCATGCCCGGTCCCACATCGGCAAGTATCACCGGAAAGGCAAGCCCGCTCCGGTGGCTATTTCGGTGGGCCAGCACCCGGCGATTTTCAGGGTCGCCGGGATCGCGGTGCGCTCCGGCGGGGAATATGGTTTTTGCGGGGCGATGCTCGGGAAACCCGTCGAGGTGGTCACCGAAGAGATCACCGGTCTGCCGGTCCCCGCCGCCGGTGAGATAGTCCTGGCCGGCTGGTGTCCTCCCAGCGTCACCCGGCCGGAAGGGCCTTTCGGAGAATGGACCGGCTACTACGGGAGCAGCGTCCGGCCGGCCCCGGTCATCGAGGTGGCGCGCATCTATCACCGGAACAGTCCCATTCTGCTGGGCAGCCCCCCGGACCGCCCCGCCCGCAGCCAGGGAAACTACGCCTCCCGCATGTTCAACAGCGCCCTCCTCCACAAATACCTGTCCGGAATCGGGATTCCCGGCGTGGTCGGGGTGTGCCTCAGCGACGCCGCCCACCGGCAGATCATTGCCGTCTGCATCAAGCAACAGTATTACGGCCATTCCAAGCAGGCCGCGCTGGCCGTCACCCAGAGCCGCATCGGGACCAATGTGGGCAGGTATGTGATCGTTGTGGATGAAGATGTGGACTTCACCGACATCAACGACGTGCTGTGGGCCGTAGGCACCAGGGCCGACCCGGAAAAGGCCATCGACATCATCCGCCGCGCGCCCAGCAGCCCGCTGGACCCATTGATCGGCACCAGGACCGAAGTGCTGCTCAACTCCCGGGCCATTATCGATGCCTGCATTCCTTATGAATGGCGCGATAAATTCCCCAAGGCCATCCAGTTGAGCGACGAGCTTGTTGCAAGAGTAAAGGACAAGTTCAAAGGCCAACTGTAGAGAAAGAAGAATCCAGAAGCCAGAATTCAGAATCCAGAATGCTAACGGTCCTGCCTTCCGGCTTCCGGCTACTGGCTACTGGATTCTCGTTTCCACTTCCCGTTCGGGGGTAGCACAATGAACAAGACACTGTGGTACGTCATCGCTCTGGTAACGCTCCTTTCGGTGCTTCCCGCCTGCCGGCAGGAAGCCCCGGCGCCTCCGCCGGCGCCGGCGGCGCAAGACAAAGCCCGGCCCGCGCCCGCCGCTGCAGAGAAATGGGACCAGCTTGTCAGCGAAGCCAAAAAGGAAGGGAAGGTCGTCATCTACACGGCCGGTCCCAACGAAGTCAAAGCGGCCCTTTCCGAAGCCTTCAAGAACAAATACGGCATTGAGCTGGAGTTCGTCTCCGGCCGGGGCGCCGAACTGGCCGCCAAGATCGAAAACGAAAGAAGGGCGGGGCTTTATCTGGTGGACGTGGGCCTCATTGGACTGGCCACCTATTCTACGATGCTCAAGCCGAAGAACGTCACCCTCCCGGTGCTGCCGTTGCTCCTCTTGCCGGAAGTCCTCGACCCAAAACAGTGGTACGGAGGGAAACTGCCGGTACTGGACCAGCCCGGCCACGCCTTCGCCGTGGCCCTCTTTGCCATGCCGGCCTATACCTACAACACCGAACTGGTCAATCCCCAGGAAATAGGCTCGGCGCTGGACCTCTCCAGTCCGAAATGGAAGGGGAAGATCGTCCTGGGAGATCCGACCATACCGGGGATGGGAAACGACTGGTACGTGACCAACCTGATGTACAACCTGGGCATGACCAAAGGCAGGGAATTCATGAAAAGCCTGGCGGCCAATGTTGCCGCGGTCACCCGGGACCACCGCCAGCTCACCGAGTGGGTGGCCAGGGGAAAGTATTTCATCGGCATCGGCGCCAGCCCTTCGGTGCCTCCTGAATTCATCCAGTCGGGCGCCCCCATAAAGTTCCTTGACCTCAAAGAAGCGCGCCCCATAGCTACCGGATGGGGACTGTTGAACGTGTTTCAGAACGCGCCCCATCCCCGGGCGCTGCAACTGTTTGCCAACTGGCTCCTCACCCGGGAAGGCCTGAGCGCTTTCTCCAGGGGGAGCAACTATCCCACCGCCCGGCTGGACGTGCCGACCGAATCCATACTGCCCGTGATGATACCACGGGAAGGGGACAAGCTGACCTCCGACGAATACGAAAACGCCAAACTGGAGCTGATGAAGGCGGCCGCCGAGGACTTCGCCGCCGCCATGAAATAGCCCCCCGGTACCACAGGCCTCTGTGCCTGTGAGAGCTGGATTTCGGCAATGTCAACTTTTCTGGTCAACTGCGGACATCAAACCGTTACCTACCCGGGGCGCGAGGTGGCAAGCCGGCCCAGGCTTTTCATTCGTGTCTTTGGGGCGGTGGGTTCGCGTCCCGATGCCACATCGGGACGCTTAACCCACCCTACAGCTAAAGCCCCCCGTTGAAGGCGCAAGAAATAGTGCAACTGAGAAACAGAAAGTGGACCATCGAGGAGCTCCTTGCGAAGCGCAGGGACGTGCTGGCCCTGTGGCCGACGGGAAAGGAAATAGACCTCGAGGAGGCCATAGCCTACAGGAAGGGACTGCCCAACAGTAAGAGCTGGGTTGAGAAGACCACTGCGGCCAGGGAATCCGGCAGTATCCTGGTCGAAGGACTGGTGGGACACCCGACCATCGAACAGACCATAGAACACCTGAAGTTCGCCGAAGAGGCCGGGGTAGATTTGCACACGATTATCGCCGATACCTACAGCCGCCGGAACATGTTTGCCCGGGCCCAGAAGGCGCTGGAAGAGGGGTTGAGCCAGGGCAGGCCGATGCTGAATGGCTGCCCCATCGTTGTCCACGGGCTGCAGCAGGCCCGGCGCATCGCGGAGGCATCAAGCTCCCCCATGCTCTACGTCAGCAGCATGGTCGAAGCGCCGATGCTCCTGGCGGAAATGGCTATGGCCTGCGGTTTCCAAATATCGAACGACTCCCTGGACTCCCTGCTCAAGGCTTCCAAGAATTATCCACTGGAAGAGAAGCTGAAGAACGATCAATACAGCGCCCGGCTGGCAGGGTATTACACCGAAAGAGGGGCGCCGGTCCATGTCAAGTCGGCGGCGCACCTGGCAGGCTGGGAACCCCACGGCATGAGGATTGTCGTCGGGGTCCTGCAGGCGCTGCTGATTGCGGAACAGGGCGTCAAACACCTGAGCATTGCCCTGGGCCAGGTCCTGCACCTGGTCCAGGACGTTGCGGGCATAATCGTGCTCCGAGAGCTGGCTGGCGACTATCTGCGCCGTTTTGGCCACGAAGACGTAAGCCTCTTCATAACGGCCTATCCCTACCAGGGGGAATGGAGCCGGGACCTGGACCGGGCTTCCGGCATCTCCGCGTGGGCCAGCATCATCGGAATCATGGGCGGCGCGGACTGGATCGTGGTGAAATCCGTCGAAGAAGCCATCGCCACCCCCACCAAGCACGGGGCGGCAACCTCCATCAAGATGGCCGGGCAGTTGCTCCAGGCCCTGGGCAAGCAGAGATTGCAGCAGAGCAAAGAGCTGGACACGGAAAAGGAAATGCTGCGGCTGGAGGCAAAGGCCATCGTCGAAGAGGTGATCCATCTGGGAGAAGGGGACGTAGCCGTGGGGTTACCGAGGGCCATCGCCCGCGGGGTGATAGACATTCCTTTCCAGCCGTGGACACATCTCCTCGGCAAGGTGTTGACGGTACGTGACGGCACGGGCGCCATCCGGTATCTGGAGCACGGGAACGTGCCTCTCCCGAAAGAGGTCATTGACTATCACCGGCAGATGGTAATGGCCAGGGAAAAAGACGAGGGGAGGAAGGCAGACCTGGATATGGTAATCGAAGACGTGAACTTTCTATCACGGCAGGGTGGTGCAGCCGCAGGTCCTTTAGCCTGCGGGGGCGGGGAACGATGAACCAGAGGGCAGCGGATGCGCGAACCCACCAGGATTCTAAGCAAATTCCAATAACCAAGTTCCAAATCCCAAACAATCACCCATGCGCCGATGGCGCACCATGAAGGATGAAAATGTCATTCTGAGCGAAGCGAGCGCAGCGAGCGTAGTCGAAGAATCTTTCGGGG
>JACQUA010000141.1 GCA_016210565.1 Chloroflexota bacterium | reverse complement strand
TCCCCCACCCCACATATTCCTCTCAACACCTTGTTCAAGATCTGTAACCTCTTTTGTTCCTCTGTGTTCAATGTCAATCCTTTCATGGACTGACATTTTCCCTTAACAGTTAACTACTGACAATATCGTATAACAACAACAAATGCAGATTGACATCGGTACAGGTGTTTCGTATAATCAGAATCAATGGATAATCAGTGATGATGGCATGACCTATCGCCCAGGATACCTGGTTGGTGGGCGCGCCGCGCCGGGATGCGGATTGGCCGGAGAGACCACTCCCTTGAATGGGGAATGTGCAGTTGTTACCGATGCACCAAGCAACATGGAAACAGGCCACATAGCAGGTGGCGGCAGCACAAACGAGGCCCTTCTGCCTCCAGACTGGAAACCCTCCCCCGGATCTCCTCTGGTCTCCGTTTTCAGGCGCCTGTCTGTCGCGGCCGGCGTCGCAGTCATGGCGGTCGCAGCCACGGTGTTGCTTGGCGGCTGGGTGCTCGGCAATCCCGGACTGCAGAGCCTGACGCCGGGTCTCCCGAAGATGATGGCCAATACCTCTCTCGGACTGCTCCTCTCCGGGGCGTCGCTACTTCTCTGGAATGTCGCTCCGGGCGGACGGTGGAGCGTCCGGGTAGCCCGCTGGTTGGGCGTGGTCGCAGCCAGCCTGGGAACGGCTACGCTTGCCGAGTACTCCACGGGCGTGGATCTCCACATTGACCAGTTGCTCTTCAGGGACTTTTCGGCCGGAGCCACCTACCCGGGCCGTCCATCGCCCCAGACCTCCGTGGCGCTGGCATTCACGGGCGTGTCCCTGCTGCTTTTGGGGGGGACACGCCTGTGGACGGTATGGACGGCGCAGATCCTCGGTCTGGCCGTGGGATTCATTGCACTGGTAGCGACCATTGGCTATGTCTACCAGTCATTGCCTTTTTACGCCGTAACCACATACACCGGGATGGCGTTGCCCACAGTCTTCGGCTTCCTGGCTGTGTCCTCAGGCATTATCTGCGCCAGACCGGACCGCGGACTGGCGGCTCTGCCAGCCAGTCCGATGGCAGGGGGTATGCTTGTGCGCCGGCTATTGCCGGCGATAATCATCATTCCCGTCGTCCTCGGCGGACTCAGAGCATGGGGTGAAAGGGCCGGGCTGTTCACAAACGAGTTCGGCCTGGCGCTGGAAGCCACTGTCTACATCGTAGCGGTGGCGTTGCCGCTGTGGGTTTTCGCCGGGACCCTGCAGCGAACAGAGGCGGAGCGCCAGGCGGCGAACCGGGCTCTCGAAGACTATTCGGTGCGAATCCAGGCCGCGGAGCAGAAATACCGGGGCCTGTACGACTCCATCAAGGACGGAATCGTCTATACCGACATCACGGGCAAGTTTCTCAACTGCAACCAGGCCTATAGCGACATGCTCGGCTATTCAGAAGAAGAGTTGAGGGGATTGACCTATAAGGAGATTACGCCCGCGAAATGGGAGGCGATGGAGAACGAGATCGTGGGCGACCACATAACCCGCCGGGGGTATTCCGACGAGTATGAAAAGGAGTATATCCGGAAGGATGGCGCCGTGTTCCCCATCAGCCTCCGGGCGTGGCTTGTCAGGGATAAGGATGGGCAGGCAGTCGGGATGTGGGGAATCGTCCGGGACATCACCCTGAGGAAGCACGCGGAAGAAGCTATCGTAACTCTGAACGAAGAGCTGAAGCAGCGAGCAGTGGAACTCGAGGCCAGCAACAAGGAGTTGGAAGCCTTCAGTTATTCTGTGTCCCATGATCTGAGGTCGCCGCTGAGAAGCATGGCCGGCTTCAGCCAGGCCCTTCTCGAGGACTACGGCGCCCGGCTCGACGAGCAGGGACGCGGCTATCTGGCGCGTATTCAGGCATCCAGCGACTTGATGGGGAGACTGATTGATGACCTGCTGGAGCTGTCTCGGGTAACCCGGGCCGGGATGCGCCCGGAACCTATCGACCTGAGCGCGCTGGCGCTGGCCGCACTGGCTGAGATCCAGAAGGCGCAGCCACAGCGCCGCGTTGAATATGCGGTTGCGCCGGGACTCATGGTCCAGGGCGACAGCCGACTTATCCATCTCCTGATGGAGAACTTGCTGGAAAACGCCTGGAAATTCACCGCGAAAGCGGCGTCACCGAGGATAGAGGTCGGGGTCGCCGATCGCGATGGAACGCGCGCCTACTTCGTGCGGGACAACGGGGCCGGCTTCGACATGGCCTATGCCGGGAAGCTGTTCCTGCCCTTCCAGCGTCTCCACAAGGCAACCGAGTTTCCGGGCACCGGCATCGGTCTGGCCACGGTGCAGCGCATTGTCCAGCGCCACGGTGGACGGGTATGGGGAGAAGGCGAAACGGGCCGGGGCGCCACCTTCTACTTTACTCTCAGTCACTCAATCAAACAAGGATAATCGCATGGAGAACAAGATCATTCTTCTGGTAGAGGACAACCCCGACGACGTGGTGTTGACCAGGCGGGCCCTGAAGATGGCGAACATAGCCAATGAGCTGGTGATAGCCGGCGATGGCGTGGAGGCGCTGGAACACCTTCTCGGGAAAGATGGGCGAGGATGCGACCCTGAAAGGCTGCCGGTGGTCGTCCTGCTCGACCTCAAGCTTCCCAGAGTCGACGGATTAGAGGTGCTGCGCCGACTTCGGGCCAGCGAAACCTGCAAGATGTTGCCCGTGGTCATTCTCACTTCTTCGAACGAAGAGAAGGATAGGGTGCAGAGCTACGGTTTGGGAGCGAACAGCTATGTTCGCAAACCGGTGAGGTTTGACGAGTTCGCGGAGGCGGTCCGACTGCTCGGCCTGTACTGGCTGGTGCTCAATGAGCCTCCCACACAATAGTTTGAAACCCATGAAAGAACACATCAACGTCCTGTTCGTAGACGATTCGGAAGGCGACGTTCTCCTGATAGTCCGGGAGCTGAACAAAGCCGGGTACGCCGTGCGGCACCGGCGGGTCGAGAGCGCCGAACTCCTGAGCCATGCCCTTGACGAAAAGTGGGACGTAGTGCTCTGCGATTACGTCATGCCGGGGTTTTCCGGTCTGGAGGCTCTGAAACTGGTCCTGGACAAGAGGCCCGGTTTGCCCTGCATCATCGTCTCCGGCCAGATCGGCGAGGAAACGGCGGTAAGCGCCATGAGAGCCGGCGCCAGCGACTACATCATGAAGGACAAGCTGGGGCGGCTGGCTCCGGCGGTCAACCGGGAGATAAGAGAGGCGCGGGAACGTGAGGAAAAGCGAGAGATCCAGGCTGCGCTCAGGGCCAGGGAGGACGACCTGCGTCTTCAGCAAGAGGTGGGGCGGGCCAAGGATGAATTCGTTGGTTTTGTCTCGCACGAACTGCGGACACCGCTCACCGTCATCATCGGCGGACTGCGCACGGTTCTGGCTTTCCACAAGTTGGTCTCCGAAGAGGAAGAACGGCAACTAATTGAGGGCGCAGTGGCCGAGGCCGAACACCTCAATGAGATAGTCGAAAATCTCCTGTATTTGGCGCGAGCTCAGACGAACAGGCTGGAGGTCCTGCGGACGACGGTTGATGCCTCTGAAGTCATATCCGGCGCCCTGAAGCAAATCCGAACTGTAGGGACGGGCCACCAATTTATCCTGGACTGTCCCTCGCCGGTCAGAGTCAGCGCCGACCCCGTCAAGCTGGGCGTAATCTTGCATAACCTGCTCGTCAACGCGGTCAAGTACTCATCCCCGGGCGAGGTTTGCGTCTCGCTGCGGTGCAAAGACGGTATGGCGGTAATTGCGGTGAGTGACCGGGGGGTCGGCATCTCTGAAGAAGACCAGGAGAGGCTCTTTCAGCCTTTCGAGCGGGTGGGCGTTTCCCGAGACACCACCAAAGGAATCGGGCTGGGCCTGCTCGTTTGCCGGCGGCTGGTGGAGGCTCAGGGGGGACGTATCTGGGCCAAATCCAGAATAGGGGAAGGGTCTACCTTCTTCTTTACACTCCCCCTCGCGGAATAGACGGACTGAGGATTACAGATTGCAGATTGCCGACAACAGGTTACGGATACAGATTGCGGATTGCTGATTACAGATTCAAGATTCTCCACCCGCCGTAGGGGCGCGTTTTGCTTTCTCCTCTCTCCCTTCTCCTCTCTCCCTTCTCCTGGGGTATAATATGACCATCGAAGCCACACATTCCCCGTAAGGAGACTGCCATGACGAAAAGACTTCTCGCCCTGGTGGGCCTGCTGGCTCTGGCCTCGCTGGTGGCAGCGCTGGCGGCCACCCGGACCATGCCTTCTCCCATCCCAACCAGCGGCCGCTCGCAGGCGATGGCTTCCCAGCTAACGGCCTCGGGCTTTATCGAAGCGGAACAGGTCACCGTTGCCCCGGAGTTTGCCGGAAGGATCAAGGAACTCACTGTCGAAGAAGGGACCGTGGTTAAAGCCGGACAGGTCGTGGCTGTCCTTGATGACGCCATCCTCCTGAGACAGATAGCCCAGGCCGAAGCCGCCATCGATGTAGCCCGGGCTAATCTGGTTCTCGTAAAAGCGGGGGCCAGAGAAGAGGACGTCCGCCACAGGAAAACCCTGGTAGCTCAGGCCGAGGCCGTGCGGGACGGCGCGAAAACTGCCCTGGAAAACGCCCGCGCCATAAGTAACAACCCTCAGGACATCAACTCACGGATCGTGGCCGCCCGTGGCCAGCTTGATACGGCAGAACGCAATGCGGCTCTCTCCAAACAGGTCTGGGACACCGCCGTGAAAGATTACGAAGGCTCTTTGAAGGAAATCCAGGCGGCGCTGAAAGCGTCCAGCCTTCAGGTGGAGCAGGCGCAGATAGGCGTCGACCAGGCTGAGCGCCTGAGGGGAGCCTTGCAGCCGCCTGTTGTCTCGGAGGACTGGATCAAACCACCCTTCGGGGTACAGAACACCCTTCAATATGATCTCAACGTTTTTCAGAAGCAACAGGCCCTCGAGAACCTGGCCCTGGCCATGGCCAACCGGGACACGGTCCAGACCAGGCTGGACAAGCTGCTGAACACCCGGGCCATGATCGATGTCAGCCGGCGGCAGCACGAGACCGCGGTGGCCTCCCGCGATGCGGCCATGGCGGTGGTGGAGGACCTCGCCAGACTGCGGCAAAACCCGCTGGCGCTCCAGAGCCAGGTGGACAGCGCCGAGGCTGCCTACCAGCAAGCCCTGGCGGCGGTGGAAGTTGCCCGCGCCGCCGTGCAAGTTGTCCTTGCCGGCGCCACTACCGAGCAGGTCAAAGTGGCCGAAGCGCAGGTCAGGCAAGCCGAAAGCGCCCTACCGCCGCTGCAAACGCAGCGGGAAAAGATGAGCATCGTCTCCCCGGCAAACGGCTCCGTCTCCCAGAAGACGGCCCGTAAGGGGGAATTCGTCTTGCCAGGAAATGCGATTGTGAAGGTAATGGACCTGGAAACGGTCACCTTGAAGGTGTTCATCCCTGAGACCAACATAGGGCTACTGAAGCTGGGCAGCGCCGCCCAGGTAACGGTGGACTCCTTCCGCGACCGCAGGTTCCCCGGGCGCGTGACGTTCATCTCACCCCAGGCGGAGTTCACCCCGAAGGACATCCAGACCAAGGAAGAAAGGGCCAAAACGGTCTTCGCCGTGAAGATCACACTCCCCAACCCGGAAGGGATCCTCAAGCCGGGCATGCCGGCGGATGCCACTATTGAATAAACGAAGAATGACGAAATCCGAATGACGAATCAATCTGTCATGCTTGGCCGGCCAAGCACCATGAAGCATGAAAATGGCTGCGCCATCTGTCATTCTGAGCGAAGCGAGCGTAGCGAGCGTAGTCGAAGAATCCTTCGCTCTGCTCAGGACAAGTTCTTTCGGGTTGGGGAGCGGGAGGGAAGACCCTTCGCCTGCCCCTTCGCTTCGCTCAGGGCTTCGGCTCAGGGTGACAGCCTATTTTCGTAGCAATGACGAAGCCCGAATGAATAATGAACAATTACCAAGTAGGGGTAATGCCTTGCTTGAACATTCGGGTTTCGGGCATTAATTGGTCATTCGTCAGTCGGATTTTGTCATTCGCCTATCCCCATGACTGACATCGTCATCCAGGCATCAAGCCTCACCAGAACGTTCGGCAGGACCGTTGCCGTGCAGGGGATCGAACTATCCGTTAACCGTGGGGAAATCTTTGGCTTACTTGGCCCCGACGGGGCCGGGAAGAGCACCACCCTCCGCCTCCTCAGCGGCCTGCTCACCCCGGACGCGGGCTCGGTCCGGGTCCTCGGCTCCGATGTGATAAGGCAAAAGGCGTCTGTCAACCCGAACATCGCCTACGTCTCCGAGGGTTTCACCCTTTACGAGTCCCTCAGCGTCAAAGAGAATCTCGATTTCTTTGCCCGTTTGCGGAGGGTGCCCGGGAAGGAGGCGCGGGCGCGGCAAAGGGAGCTTCTGGCGTTCAGCCGTCTCGAAGCCTTTGCCGGCCGCCGCGCCGAGCACCTCTCCGGCGGAATGAAGAAGAAGCTCGCCCTGTGCTGTGCCCTGATTCACGGCCCCGAGGTCGTTTTCCTGGACGAACCCACCACCGGAATAGACCCCCTTTCCCGGCGCGAACTGTGGAGAATCCTGACGACCTACCGGTCCCGCGGCGTGACCATCTGCCTTTCCACGCCCTACATGGACGAGGCGGAAAAATGCGACCGCGTGGCGCTTTTCCATGGGGGCAGGATAGTCGGCGCCGGGCGTCCCGAGGACCTCAAAGAGCAGGTGCCGGGAGAAAGCCTGGAGCTATCCCTGGCGGCTCCCTGGCGGGCGCTGGCCCTGTTGAAGGATAGGCCCGGAATCCGCGGCGGGCAGGTGCTGGGGAATACCGTCCGGCTGGCGGTGGACAGGGCCGCCGAGCGCATCCCGGACCTCGAAGGGGCGCTGGCCGGGAACGGAATAAAGCTGGACAACTGTCGCACTGTTCCCTTTAGCATGGAAGACGCCTTCATCGCCCTCGCCAGTGCCACAGGCGTCCCGCCTGTGAACGGCCCAGCCGGGCCGGGGGAGGAATCCTTCGCCCCCCCGCCGTTCCTCATCGCCAATGGCGCCGGCGACAGGGCGGCGCCGGCGGTCCAGGTCTCCGACCTGACGCGGAAATTCGGCAGTTTCATCGCCGTGGACCGTGTCAGCTTCGAGGTGAGGCGGGGCGAGATTTTTGGCTTCCTCGGGCCCAATGGCGCTGGCAAGTCCACCACCATCCGCATGCTTTGCGGCATCCTGGCTCCGACGTCCGGATCGGGGTGGGTCCTGGGCCTCGATATCGCCCGCGACGTCGAGAAGCTCAAACCCAGGCTGGGCTACATGTCCCAGCGGTTTTCGCTCTACAAGGACCTGACAGTGGAAGAAAACGTCGACTTCTACGCGCGGCTCTACTCCGTAGCCGGACGTCAAGAGCAGAGCCGCAAGGACTGGGTGCTCGACATGGCCGGCCTGGCGGATAAGAAGAACACCCTGGCCGGACAACTGGCGGGAGGCTGGAAGCAGCGTCTCGCCCTCATGGCCGCTTTTATCCACGGGCCGGAGATAGTGTTCCTGGACGAGCCGACATCGGGCATGGACCCCCTGTCCCGCAGGCGCTGCTGGGCTTTTCTAAACAACATTGCCAACCTCGGCATAACGGTCTTCGTCAGCACCCACTACATGGACGAGGCGGAATACTGCCAGAAGCTGGGTCTTCTGTACGATGGCAAACTGGCGGCCCTGGGAACCCCCGCCGCCCTGAAAGCCGAGCTGGGAAAACCGCACGCCACCGTGGAAGACGTGTTTGTATCACTGGCGGAAGGAACAAGATGACGAAGTCCGAATGACGAATCAATCCTCCATGCTTGGCCGGCCAAGCGCCATGAAGGATGAAAATGTCATTCTGAGCGAAGACGAGCGTAAGCGAGTCGGAGTCGTAGAATCTTTCCCGGGCGGGGAGAGCAAAGACCCTTCGACTTCGCTCAGGGTGATATTTTCGTAGCAATGTTTATAATTCGAATCTCCAATGATGGTGTCGGCATCGCGGCGATTGGTCTTTTGGCGTTCGAATTTCGTCATCACTACGAAGATAGGCTGTCACCCTGAGCCGAAGCCCTGAGCGTAGCGAAGGGGCAGGCGAAGGGTCTTTCGTCCCGCTCCCCAACCCGAAAGAACTTGTCCTGAGCGAAGCGAAGGATTCTTCGACTACGCTCGCTACGCTCGCTTCGCTCAGAATGA
>JACQUA010000139.1 GCA_016210565.1 Chloroflexota bacterium | reverse complement strand
GAGCGAAGCGAAGGGGCAGTCGAAGGGTCTTTCGTCTCCACCCATCCGAAAGGTTCTTCGACTCCGACTCGCTGGCGCTCGTCTTCGCTCAGAATGACATTTTCATCGTTCATTGTCCCGACTCGTCGGGATGGCCGATTGTTTTGACATTCGAGTTTTGAGCATTTGATTCGTCATTCGGATTTCGTCATTCGTCATTTCGGTTGCCGCTCCTGCGGGTCAGGCGGCCGGCGGGGTGTAGCTCCATATAGCGCCTATCTGTTCCAGGGCCTGCAAGGCCTGCTCTTCGTAGTCTTCTTCCTCCTTAAGTATGACCAGATCCTGGGTAATGCTGTGATAGGCGATCACTTTCAGCTCGGGGCTCTGGGCGGCGCGGCGGGGTTTCGGCAGCCTGTAGCGCTTGTGGTTCTCATAGTAAATACGGAACAGCTCCAGGTAGTATTCCAGGGGTACCACCAGCGGCTCCTTTTGCACCCTCTCCAGGTACGACCCCGGCTCGCGGGACCACGAATGGATGCTGGGGTTCACCCCGCGAGACATAAGAAACTTGATGCCCTCCGAGGTGGACTTCACAGCCTCCGCCACGGTCTTGAAGCCATGGGGCCGGGCCAGTTCCATCCCGGTGACAAAGGCGCACTGGACGTTGAACTCGCCGAAAATATCCACGGCGTCCACCAGCCGTTTCACCCATTCTTCCCAGCCCACATTCTTTGCCTTTCCCGGGCAAATCCACTCGAAAAGACGCTTGTCCCACACCTCCAGGTTGCAGAGAGGGCGGTCCACCCCCCGGTAGTGATACTCCCTGAAAGTCGCCTTATCCTTGGCGCTGACGGCCAGCATCACCCACCGCCGGGGTCCTCCCCACTTGACCGCCTCCACATAACGGAGGTAGAACTCATCTTCGGTTAACCCGTCAACCTGGCCGGTTATGGTGCCGCCGCTGATCATCCAGTTCGTGGTCAGGGGATGCCCCTCCCTTTCCACCACATCCTGGGCTATTTCGTTGGCCACCGTCGCCACCTGGTCCACTTTCAGACGCGCGGTTTTCAGGGTGTTGACTTTGAACTTTTTTACCTGCCGGGCGTTCTCGTTGATATCGCAGAACTTGCATTCTTCTTTGACGCCCCAGAACTGGCAGGAGCGATAGGGGACGATGTGACTGGCGTGGGTGACCACATCCCCGTAGCAGGTCCCGTCCGCAAAATACTTCGAATAGTACTTGAAGGGAGGGCGGTAGCCGACGTCGGCGATGACCCCGGCGTCCAGGAGGAGTTTCATGCGCCCGTCGATCACATCAACCTGGTAGGGCGAATCGGCAGCTATCCTGGTATCCACGAAGATGGGGCGCAGCCTGTAAGGACCCCCCTTGACTATGATGTACCGGGGTGCCTTTAGAAACTCCCGCCGGGGCATGTCGGACATCCGGACCCGGTCATGGGAAAAGAGGTCATAGGCCTTGTGGTCGACGCCGGCCGCCGCTTCGAGGGCGGTGTCGCTCAATCTCACCCCCCGGCACAGCATATCTTGTTTTATCGGGACTTCGCGGGGAATATCCGGATACTGGCGAAACAGGTCCTCGATTAGCTGCACGTTGCCCGGCCTGGTCCTGGTTTCAATCACTCTTTCCTCTCCTTCTTTGTTACGGTCGCCTTAAGTCTTGTACATGCTACGAAAATGTCACCCTGATCCGGAGCCCTGAGCGAAGCGAAGGGGCAGTCGAAGGGTCTTTCCGTGCCCGTTCCAGCGAAAGCACCTGTCCTGAACGGAGTGAAGGATTCTTCGACTCTGACTCGTCCCGATACTATCGGGACTTGTCTTCGCTCAGAATGGCAGGCCGTCCGACCGTTTTCATCGTTCATGGTCCCGACTCGCCGGGATGGCTCATTGATAGATGTATCAGGAGACCCTGGCTATTTCGCCAGGGGGCCAAATATTTCCTTCGCCAGTTTGTCGCTGGCCGCCCTCTGCAACGAAAATTCCTCGCTCGATGCGTTCAGGTATTTGAACGACGGGTCAACCGTCTCATCGGGAGATAAGTGGTTGGAGGGCACGTCCAGTCGGAACGCCTGCGTATTGGAAATCCGACCGGCGAGCTCGGCCCCTTCCCGGCTCAAATACCAGTTGGCGAATACCCTGGCCGCGTTGGGATGGGGCGGCCGATTGATGAGGGACATCACGGCGCTGGACGTAACGTAGATAGCATCCTGAGGGACCCACTTTCTTACCGGCGCCCCCGCCCTGATGAATTCCGCGGCCAGATCCGTGTCGATTCCCGCCAGGACAGGGTACTTGCCGTGGGCCAGCCATTCGACGGACAACCTCTCATTGTTTATCAGTACCGGGCGGTTCTCCACGAATTTCGGCCAGAAATCCGGTCCCTTGGTGGTGAGGAGGAAAGTAAAGAGGGTACCGGCCTGTACTGTAAAATCCCTCATCAGTATCCTTCCTTTCCATCGAGTTTGCAGCAGATCGTCGACGGAGCTCAATTCCCCTGGTTTTACCATATCGGAGTTCACAAGCATCGTTCCCCCGGGTTTAAGATTTGGGGAAACCACATAAGTCTTCTCCTTGTCCAGGAAGGGTATCTGGCCGCCGAGCCACGCCTTTTCGTTCACCACCTCCGGCAGAACCAGCAGCGGCCTTATGGGTTCAAGTATGCCCGCGGGCTTCAGACTGGTCAGCGAAACTGTGATTCCTCCCAGAAACGCATCGGCGATATAGAGCCCGGCCCGCCGCTCCTGGAGGAGCTTTTGTTCCACTTCCACCGCCCTCCCCATGGAGGTCCACTCAATGTCCAGTCCGAACCTCTCCCTCATGGCCTGGCCAAAGGCCTGGCGCGTTTCGTTCCCCTGCACCGTGTATATGTTCAGCCTGCCTTCCGTTCTGGCTGCGGCCAGGACCTTCTGCCAGTCCCTTTCCCAGGCTTCTTGCGGCGTTGTCCTCTCCCCGCCCTTTGCCCCGGATACCTCCTCAACGGGGAAAGAAGCCGGCCTGGGAGCGCAGGCCATGGCAATCACGCCAGAGTAGACTATGGCCGCCAACATGACAATATTCTTCATCATTGACTTCCCTCCCTGATTTAGCCCAAACGCACCAGATCGAGACACCCGCGCTCACTCAAAGACACAAGGGCACAAAGAAATCTGTGTGGCGGACACGCTAACGCCAAATGGCGTTTCTTACGTCTTGGTGTTGTTCGTGTCTTTGTGTGAAAACGCTTCCTTTTCCGAATAGTGGGGTGACGCAGCGTTATGTGTTTTTTGAGCCATTACTCCATATAACACCTACCTTCTCCAGAGCCCGTAAGGCCCGGTTTTCATAGTCTTTTTGCTCCATAACCTGCACGTAGTCCTCAAAGATGCTATAGGGGTTGCCTCCCATGACTTTCTGTTCGGGGATGGCAGAAACACGGGGAGGCAGGGGACCGCACCGCAGGTGGGCTTCATAGTAGTTGGTCACCAGTTCAAGATAGAATTCCGGGGGGATTGCCGGCTGAGCATAGTTTTTCATCAGGTAGGACCCGGGTTCCCGCGCCCACGGGGTGAAACGGGGGTGCACCCCGCGGGATCTGAGGAAGTTGATGCCCTCCGTCGTGGACTTCACTGCCTCGGCAACGGTCTTGAACCCGTAGGGTTGAGCCAGTTCTATCCCGCAAACAAAGGTGGATATGACATTGCCTTCCCCGAAAACATCCACGGCGTCTACCAGCCGCTTGACCCATTGATCCCAACCCACGTTTTCCGCTTTGCCGGGGCAAATCCATTCAAAGAGGCGCTTGTCCCAGACTTCCAGGTTGAAATGAGGCAGGTCCACTCCTCGATAGTTGTATTCCCTGCACGTCGCCCTGTCCTTGGCGCCGGTGGCAAGACGGACGTAGCGCCGGGGACCTCCCCACTTGACGGCCTCCACATAGGGAAGGTAAAACTCGTCTTCCCTTAGCCCGTGCAGGCGAGTGGTTATGGTGCCTGAGCTGATCATGAAACATATGGGCGTTGGGTAGCCATCTCTTTCCGCAACCTCCTTTGCTATCTCATCGGCTACCTCTGCCACCTGTTCCACCGTCGTGACCGCCGTGGTCAGCGTATCAGCCATGAGCCCTCTCACCTGCCGGTTAGTCTCGTTGATGTCGCAGAACTTGCATTCCTCACCCACCCCCCAGAACTGGCAGAGACGAAAAGGGGTAATGCTTTGACCGTTAGAAATAATATCACCATAAGCCGTGCCGTCGGGGAACGACTTAGAAAGGTATTTCCAGCGAGGTCGGTAACCGACCTCAGCGATGGCTACTCCATCCAGAAGCAGCTTGAACTGCCCATCAATGACGTCAATCAGATAGGGCGAATCGGGAGCCAATTCCGTATGTGCCCAAACCGGCCACAAGTCATAAGGCCCCCCTTTGATAAAGAAGTTGCCGGGGACTTTCAGATACTCTTTTCGCGACATGCTTGCCATCGGAATCAGGTCGTTGGTGAACTTCCGATAGGACTTCTTCTCAGCGACAGCCGCCGCTGCGGCGAGAGCACTGTCAGTGAACCACTCGCCCAGCCTCAAGAGCTCTTGCTTCACTATCAGTCCCCGGGGGAATCGCAGGATACTGGCGAAACAAGTTCTCAATTAGCTGAACATTGTTCACTTCTGTTCCGGTCTTATTCACGTTCTTCCTTTCCTATCTCCTCATAGGCCGCCTGAATTCACCCAGGACTTGCTCAGAAGATGTCACGCTTCGGTGATGCCGGCCGTAGCGGTGAGGTTCCCTCGCCGGGGCGGGCGCGGAGACCGCGCCCCTACGGTATGTCGCATTTTCATCCTTCACGATCCCGATGAAGTCGGGATGGCTGATTGTTTAGCAATACGTGCCGCCGACAATTCCCCTGTCATATGCCGGTTCCCCCACTATTTCAGCAGAGGCCGAAACATGTCGATTAATAGTCTTTCATTAGCCTCCTTCATCAAAGCAAATTCCTCAGTTGCGGTATTAACGTACTTGATTGACGGATCACGCATGTTTTCAGGAGACAAATGGTTGGTGGGCACATCGACTCTGGCCGATTGGTAGTTGCTGATCTGACTGTAAATAGTGCCCCCTTCCTTGCTGAGGAGCCAGTTAACAAATATCTTGGCCGAGGCGGGATGGGGCGCACCTCTGACAAGAGACGTAGCAACGCCGCCTGCTGTAAGAAAACCTACGTCCCGAGGTTGCCACATTCTCATGGGCGCCCCTGCTTTAATGAACTCCACCATAGGATCCATCTTCATTCCGGCAGCAATTGCGTACTTGCCCCTGGCGACCGATTCGGCGGCCAACCTTTCGTCCCTCGTTAGCACGGGGCTATTGTCGATAAACTTTCGCCAGAAACCCTCCCCCTTCTCTAAGAGTAGTGCACTGAATATATTGTCGGCTGCACCTATGACGATGGGCTCGCCGAAAACAATCTTGCCCTTCCAGCGAGGTTCCAGCAAATTGTCGTAGGTGCTCAGTTCCTCAGGTTTCGTCATGGTGGTATTTCCAACCAGCGATCCGCTGGGGGTAAGCATAGAATAGACAATATAAGACTTGTCCTTATCCGCCCAGGGCAGCTCGCCGCCATACCAGACTTTTTCATCCAGGACTTCAGGCAGCACAAGTAGAGGTTTTATCGGTTCAAGCAAACCGGCAGGCTTAAGCACAGTCATCTGTGTCCCGGTGGCGCCTAAGAACACGTCGGCAAAATACAACCCCACCCGCCGTTCCTGGCTGAGCTTGGCAACAAGTTCTCCACTCTTGGCAGCGATCCACTCAATATTCAACTCGAATTTGTCTCTAAAACCCTTGCTGATGGCCTGACGCGACTCAGCGCCTATGGTCGCATAGACAATCAGGTTACCTTCTTTCTTGGCCGCGGCGAGGGTCTTCTGCCAGTCCCTTTCCCACGCTTCCTCCGAAACCATCCCCTGTGCAATTCTTGCCTCCGGCGGCTTGCCCGGCGGCGTGGCAACCTGCCTGGAAATACAAGATAAGGAAACCAGGCTAAGGCAAACTGCGACCGTCGAAATGACTTTCTTGACCACTGAATCATCCTCCGAGTTTAATATTCACTAATACGAACGCATTAATTAATTATACATAGTTGCTTAATTTTGTCTTTCGACCAGTGGTCGATCTTATGCTTGAATCGGATATAGATTTC
>JACQUA010000142.1 GCA_016210565.1 Chloroflexota bacterium | reverse complement strand
CACGCCCTGGTACCCATGGATGAAGCCCTGGCACTGGTAGCCATCGACATCGGGGGCAGAGGCTATTGCCAGGTGGATGCCGAATTCGGCAGTGAGACCCTTGGTGAGCTTACCACGGACCTGGTGCGTCACTTCCTCGAAACTTTCGCCATCGAGGCGCGACTGAATTTGCATGCCCGGGTAGTCACCGGCGTTAACGACCATCACAAGGCCGAAGGCGTCTTCAAGGCCCTGGCTCGGGCGCTTGATGCCGCTACCAGGATCGACCCCCGCCTCGGCAAGAGGGTTCCCAGTACCAAGGGGGTCATCGATCACTAGGAAGGTCCCGTAGGGGTGAACCTGTGTGTTCGCCCGCAGGCAGACTGAGGATCAAAGATTTGAGATTCAAGATTTGAGAGGGGAAGCACATGGACGCAATAAAAAAGAACGCCATGAAGGAAATTATCCTTGCCCTGCACGGTGGGCTGACGCCGTCCGCAGCTAAGGAAAGGTTCGAGAAAGAGGTTGGGGATGTCAGTTCTTCCGAGATAGCCGAGATGGAACAATCTCTTATCAATGAAGGCATGTCGCCCGACCAGATAAAGATGTTCTGCAATGTCCACGCCCTGATTTTCCATGCCTCCCTGGAGAAACAGGCAACCAGGGAAACCTCTCCATCTCATCCCGTCTACCTGTTTAAGCTGGAAAACCGCGAGATCGAGAAACTGCTGATCCAGCTAAAAGAGACTGTGGAAACGAACGCTCATTATGAGTCACCCGAATTCAGGGTGCGCCTCAGGGAACAGTTGACTCGACTCCGGGGCCTGGAGAAGCACTACGAGAGAAAAGAACAGGTGCTCTTTCCATTCCTTGAGAAACAGGGCTTTATGGGGCCTTCGAAGGTTATGTGGGGTAAGGACAACGAGATCCGGGAACTGTTCCGACAGACTATCTCCGGTGTGGACACCATCAGCGGCAGGGAGACCTTTCTGGCATACCGGCAGAAATCCCTGGATCCGTTGCTGGAAGAAGTGGACGGCATGATTTTCAAGGAAGAGAATATTCTGTTTCCTACTTGCCTGGAAAAACTCAGGCCGGGCGACTGGGTAGACATTCTCAGAGAAAGCACCGAGGTCGGGTATGTTTTCATCGAGACGCCGAAAGAGACCGATTTCCTGGTCAAAGAGCTCCGGGCTGCGTTGCTGGAGGAACCGGTCGTTCAGGACAGCACGGTGTCCTTCCCCAGCGGCTCGCTGCCGCTAAAAGAGTTGATGTGCCTGTTGAACACCCTGCCGGTGGACCTGACCTTTGTCGACAAGGATGACGAAGTGGCTTATTTCACTGAAGGGAAGGCGCGTATTTTTACCCGCACCCGGTCGATCATCGGCCGGAAAGTGCAGAACTGCCATCCGCCGCAAAGTGTGGATGTGGTGGAAAAAATACTGGCGTCGTTCAAGTCAGGCATTAAAGACCGCTTCGACTTCTGGATAACCATGGGCGGCAGGTTTATCTATATCAGGTACTTCGCTGTCAAAGATGCCCAGAAGAGATACCTGGGGACCCTGGAGGTGTCTCAGGACCTGACCGACGAGCGAAAACTGGAAGGCGAACGGAGGCTGCTGGATGAAAGAGCTTGACCTGAAGAAAAGCGTTCACGACCTGACGGCCCAGTATCCGGAACTGATTCCTATCCTCAAGGAACTGGGCTTCGTGGCAATCAGCAATCCCATTGCCAGGAATACCGTCGGCCGGGTGACCACCGTCTCCCAGGGGGCAAAGAAAATGGGCCTGGAGCTCGGCGAAGTGGTGAAGAAACTGGAGGAGGAGGGCTTTATCGTCAAACAATGACCTGCCCCGTAGGGGCTACCCATCGGTAGTGGCGGGGTCATGGGCGGGGACGGCTAGCCCGCCCTATAGCGGCCGAGCCTGCCGTGCTGTGCAACCAAAAAAAGGAAAGTCACTATGTCAGGAGGCTGGAATGCCATTTAAGGACCTCAGACAATTCATCAGCAAGCTGGAGGCGGAAAAGGAGTTGTGCCCGATTGGGGAGGAGGTGGACTGGGATCTGGAGGCTGCGGCTATGCTCCGGCTGTGCTACGAGAAGGGTTTGCCAGCCCCATTGTTCCAAAAGGCAAGAGGCTACCCGGCGGGCGACAGGATGGTCGGAGGTATCCTGAGCAACCATAAAAGGATAGCTTCTTCTCTCGAAATAGATCCCGCCGTCCATCCCTTGCAGCTCATGGAGGAATACCTAAGGAGAAAAAAGCGCCTGATCAGACCGGTGCTGGTAGAGGGCGGGCCGTGCAAAGAAAACGTTCATCTGGGGAAGGAGGTGAACCTTCTTGAGTTCCCGGTACCGTTCATCCATCGCGGGGATGGCGGCCGGTATATCGGTACCTGGCATATCGTCATCTGCAAAGACCCAGATAGCGAATGGGTAAACTGGGGCATGTATCGAGCTATGGTCCATGACAGCACCACCCTGGGCCTGTTCACTGAAGACGTTCAGCACCTGACGACGCTTTATCGTCAAAAATACGAAGCCAGAAACCGGCCCATGGAAATCGCCCTGGCAATCGGCGTCGAGCCCATAACCTCAATTTGCGCCGCTACTGATATTCCCTTTGGAGTTTCTGAAGCTGAAGTGGCCGGAGGGATACGGGGACAGCCTCTGGAACTGGTCAAGTGCGAGACGGTTGACCTGTGCGTCCCGTCTACCGCGGAAATTGTCATCGAGGGGGAAATCCTGCCCCATGAGAGGAAAGACGAAGGTCCCTTTGGTGAATACACCGGCTATGCCACTTT
>JACQUA010000138.1 GCA_016210565.1 Chloroflexota bacterium | reverse complement strand
GCTTGTGAAGAAATTGGTTAGTCCCTATCTAGCGAGTTGTCTCGCTCATATCTGGGTTTTCAATAAATTCACAAACTCTGAGCGAAGCGAGCGCAGCGAGCGTAGTCGAAGAATCTTTCGGACCGGCGGGGACGAAAGACCCTTCGCCTGCCCCTTCGCTTCGCTCAGGGCTCCGGCTCAGGGTGACATTTTCGGAGCAGTTCAAAGCTCAAAATAGGAATGACCAAGACCCGTTGACCTTCTCCGCGCGGCTGATTGCTGATTGCCGATAGCTGATTGCCGATAGCCGATAGCTGACAGCCGACAGCTACCCTCAGTTCGAGCCGAACTTCGCGGCCCAGTCATCGTACTTTTTCAGCTCCTCGGGCGTCAGGTTGGACTTTATCTGGGCGAAGGCCTCCCCAAAATCCTCTTCCCGGAGAGGCCGGGTCCGCAGGTTTCGCTTTCTGATCTCTTCCGGGTCCAGTCCTGAAAGCTGCAACAGGTTGGGGTTTCCCTGCCTGACCATGTGCCTGGCAGCCTGGCGACAGAGCGCAGCCAGCTCCCGTCCGGAGAAGTGGTTCTGCTGGGCGCGCCGGGCCAGCGCCGCGAGGTCCAGCCCGGAAGTATCGAGACCCTTCGTCTGGATTTTGATGATGTCGGCAATGGCCGCGGCGTCGGGCAGCCGGACGTAGACGCGCATCGGAAAGCGGCTCAGGATCGCCTTGTCCAGGTCCCAGGGGGTGTTGGAGTTGACCAGGGTCAGCACCAGGCGGTCTGACTTCTTGCTCCTGAAGCCCTGGATCTCCGCCAGCAGCGTCCCCAGGGTGCCGCGGGAGGCCTCGCTGATCTCGCCGTCGCGGGAAATGGCCAGGTCGTCAAACTCGTCGATGAAGATGATGGCGGGACTCTTTTCGGCCTTTTGCCAGGCCAGGCGGTACAAAGTGGCTATCAGCTTGGAGCTTTCCCCGTAGTACTTCGAGAGGAGCTTGTCCCGCGAGGCCGAAAAGAAGGTGGCCTTGAGATTCCCCGCCACGGCCTGGGCCAGCAGCGTCTTGCCGGTGCCGGGGGGGCCGAAAAGAAGGATGCCTTCCTCCGGCCGGATGCTTTCCGGCCTCTGGATGATGGCGACCACCACGTTCTCCCGCAGCAGCGCCTTGGCGTCTTCCAGGCCGCCGATATCCTCCCACTTCACCTCCGAGGTGGTGATAAGGCTCTCTATGTAGCTATCGAAACTGCCTTCGCCGCCGGTCTCCTTTTCCTTGCCGCCCTCCTTGACAGGCTGGGCCTTCCTGAACCGGCCCTCTTTGATGGCGGCGGCTATCCCCTCCCACCGCTGGGCTTCCCGGGCGTAGCCCTGATTCGGGTAGTGACCCTCCAGCGCCCTGGAGATGCGGGCGCAGGCGGCGGCCTTCTCGCCGGCGAGCGAGAGGTCGTTCTTGCCCAGGGCCGCTTCGTAGTCCTTTTGAATTGACTTAAGTTGTTCGAGCAGCCCGCTGCCAGCAACCCATGACATATCAGGTCCCTTCTGAACAAATATGGCCCAAGATCGGGAGAATGACGAAGTCCGAATGACGAATGACCAATCAGTGCGATCGCCAACTGTTCTGGCTCCACCAGCAGCAGGCCAATTGGAATTTCGTCATTGATTCGTCATTCGAGTTTCGTCATTAGTCATTTGTCACGTCAGGCTTCCTCCAGCCTCTTTTCTTTTTCCGGTTCGCGCGGGGCAGGCTCAGGCCTTTTTATCCCGATCTCTGCCTCCTTCCAGGCATCAAGTACGGCCCGTTCCCGCGCGGCGGCTTCGGCCGAAGCCGCCGCTTCCCCTTCTTCAGCAGCCTTCAGCGCCTCTTTATTCTTCTGCGCGTCTATCTCGTCCAGGTATCTCCCCAGTCCCTCTTCGACGACAGGCGCCGCCTGGGGACCCTCGGTCAGCGCGGCGATGTTCTTCAACCGGGTATCCTCGTCCTGGTCAGCAAGCTGGAGATTGATGACGTCTTTTTCCAGTTGCTCCTCGGTGAGACCCGCCAGATAGTCCCAGGCCCCGATGCTCTTGAGGTCCTCGCGGCGTTCGCCGATGATAATGAGATTGTTGATGAAGGCGAGCCTGAGATCGATGTCGTTCTGGGTCCTCGTCTTGGACGTACGGGACTTGTCCAGGGACTCCATTCGTCTCGCTATGCTGTTCTTTTCCACGGCGCTCTTCGCCGCGGCGCCCTGCTGCCGGACCAGCTCGTATTCTTTTCCCAGGGTGTCGATATCCCGGATGAGGTCGTCTGACTGGCGCTGAAGCTCCAGCCGCGTCTTCTTCAGCTTGCCCAGATCCAGATTCTTCAGGGGGTTACGATGGAAGAGTCGGAAAAAGGGCATATCACGCCTCCTTTTCTGCTTTTTCCAAAACCCTTCTGGAAGATGCAACGGATTCGGCTTCCTCGGTCCTCATCGACCCGGACTCCACCTGGCTCCAGGCGTCCAGGACCGATTTTTCCCGCTCGTCTGCCTCGGCGGATTCCAGCTTGACCACTTCCATGTCGAAGACGCTGTTCAGGTTATTGACCACGTCCTCGAAGCTAGTCTGGTCCAGGTTGAGCTTGATCAGCCAGCTCTCCACCCTTTCCCTGGGCATGGCGGTCAGTTTCTTCCAGATGCCGGCCTGCTTGAGCTCCTTCTCGAATTTCTTCAGGGTTATCATGTTCTTGACGAAGGCAAGCTCGCCGCTCACGGTGGTGTAGGACTTGACCTTCAACTTGAGCTCCGTATCGTAGCCCTTGATGTCCAGGAGCAGGAGTTTCTTCTTCAGCGGGTCGGCGCCCACTCCCTCCTGGAAGGCCTTCTTGCTCTTTTTCTCCACCTCGTCGACTCCCTTCCTCATCCTGTCAGCCAGGTTGGTGAGGCGGATTTCCTCGGCCTGGAGCTCCCGCAGCTTGACCGACTCGATAGATTTCCCGATGATTCTCAGACCTAGTTCGCGCAGGGCCATGGTAGACTGTACCTCCTTCAGTTAACTCAGACGATAGTCGTTAGTCGTTAGTCCGGGCGTGGAATCTTGCTACGAAAATGTCACCCTGAGCCGGATTCCAGAGCGAAGCGAAGGAGCAGACGAAGGGTCTTTTGTCCCTGCGGGAAAACCGGCGAAGGATTCTTCGACTGCGACTCGTCCCGATACTATCGGGACTCGTCTTCGCTCGGAATGACAGTTTCGTCCTTCATGGTGCAACATGGGGCGCTTCACGATTTTCTCGATATGGTTAACCCGAAACCGGGGAACGTTTCCATCTGAAAACCTCCTTCTTTTTCCAGCAATAGACAGGCTTCTTTGACCGTGGATTCTTCGACGCCCAGTTTCTCGGCCACATCTTTAAGAGTCATGATTGACCGGCTCTGCGCCAGCCGCTCGCGCACCTGGCCGGCGATCTTCTGCACGGTCTCGTAATACAACTCACCCAGAAACAGCGGGATGAAGGGCTTCAGGCGTGTGTCGGTGGGGTTAAAGAACAGGCGGCCGGCGCCGAGGTCGATGAGGCACACGGCGATGTACAGGCTGCTGAAGCTGGTGGTCCCGTTCCCGCCTTCAATCATTTCTGCAGCTTCCCTGGTCCAGCCGACCGGCGACGCCAGACCCTGGACCGTGAAACTGTCCGTGGCTTTGTTGGCCGCGGCCCTGTCTTCGAGTATCTTCAGCAGGAATGCCCGGCCCGTGAGAGAGGCGCTAAACCCGTTGGCGGCCATCTCCTCAAGGTCGGAGAATACCGAAGCGCAGATCGAAAGCATGGCCCCCCGGCGCTCCGTCCTGCTGCGCGGCTTTGGCAGATTATAGCAAGAACCGAGATTCTGTGGCAACAGATCAGGACTGAGTTCCGGCTGGACGAGGCGCAGCCTGGCGAGGCGGGCCTCGTCGAGTTCCCTGGACCGCAGGCGGATGGCATCCCAGGACGCAACGGGATACTTGACCCCGTCAAGCGGACCGGTGAGATACGGCGTTTCCTCGATCTTCTGCTCGAACCTCTCGATGAAGGTGAACTCTCTTTGGCGGGCTTCTTCGGCGGTCACGGCGAGGGGTATCTCTCCCCGGGCATGCCTCAGCCGGGCCATCTCCAGCTTCTGCTCCCGAGAGCGGCGGTGCTGCCGGCAGTAGCGGTCGTAGTCGTTCGACCAGCAGGTGCGGCACAGCGGCAACCGGCAGTCTGGCTCCTGACAATCGCCTCCCCGCTGGGCCAGGCCCTTGACGAGGCGCCCGCAGCGGGCGCAGCTTACGGCCGGAGCGGCCGGCCCGGCTCTTTCCACGGAGGCTTGCAGGGGAGGGCCTTCCGGCGGCCGGGTCCGGGATTGGAGCAACAGCTTCTGCTTCTCCAGGTACTCCTGGATGTCCGCGTGCCGCAGGCGGTACAACCCGCCAACCTTCGTCGCCGGCAACTGCCCGGACAGGACCAGCCGCGACACGGTTTTGTCGCTGACTCCCAGCCACTCCGCGACTTCTTGAATGGTGAGGAATTCTTTCAACTGAGACCCCACTCAACTGGATTCCGGTACCACAGGCCTCCATGCCTGTGAGCCACTGCTTTCATTTTTGATAGCGCTTGGCCGACCAACAATGGAATGGCCACTCGTTATTCTTTTTTCGCCTCACTATTCTTGCACGGGTTTGCCGCTTTGTCAATACCCTTTTGAGAACTCTTTTGGACACAACCGGACAATTTCGACAATTTCCCCAGGACCTCCCCCTTTGAAAAACTCATCGTGTCCCATATCTCTGCTGGACACAGAGCAAAGCCGCTTCTGCGGATTGGCGGTGGCGGAAGGTTGTCACCCTGAGCCGGAGCCCTGAGCGAAGCGAAGGGGCAGTCGAAGGGTCTTTCGTCCCCGGCGCAAGACAAGGG
>JACQUA010000137.1 GCA_016210565.1 Chloroflexota bacterium | reverse complement strand
GGTACCACAGGCCACCGTGCCTGTGAGAGCTCGATTGCCAACCAGCCGGTACCACAGGCCACCGTGCCTGTGACCGCTGGATTTTGAACAAGGTAAACTTAGTCCTGTCAACGACGGATAACAAGCTTCCTGCAACTCAGACAATGGGAAACCCGTAGCGACACCCCTTGTCCGCCTTGCGGACTCTCGCAAAGCGGAGCGGGTGCCGAAACCCCGGTACGCAACCGCGCACGACAGGGACAAGCCCTGTCGCTACGGGTACCCAAAGCCTCCGCCAGTGTCTGAGTTGTAGAACAAGCTTCCGATTCGTGCTCTCAGGATGGTCATTGGTACAAAGATCACCGTCTTCAAGCCCGTGGCTCACCCCAATGCATCGGGGTGGTACCGGGTAGCGGGCAACGCCAGGTTGCATAGTCGATGACCAAGGTAGTATCGTCGAGAGACCAGCCACGGAGCGGTTACCCGCCTGTGTCCACCAGAGATGTGAGACACGGTTAGGATAAGTCGGGGCGGGGGTGGGAAAAGGTGAAGGAGGAGAATAGCTCATTCGTAATACGGGATTATTGTTCCTTTCATAGTCGGAGCAATCTATCATGCTTGCCGGGCGAAGCACCATTAGGGATCAAGCCAGCGGCCGATACAGGCAGGGACGCCTGTGCCACCCGGTACTCTCTGAGCAATCACCCATCCCGACGAGTCGGGACAATGCAGGATGAAAATGGCGTGCGCTGTCATTCTGAGAGATTGTGAAGAAATTGGTTAGTCCCTATCTAGCGAGTTGTCTCGCTCATATCTGGGTTTTCAATAAATTCACAAACTCTGAGCGAAGCGAGCGCAGTCCCGATAGAATCGGGATAGTCGAAGAACCCTTCGCTCTGCTCAGGACAAGTTCTTTCGGAGCGGTGGGGACGAAAGACCATTCGACTGCCCCTTCGCTTTGCTCAGGGCTCCGGCTCTCCGAAACGGAGCATGCTCCGTTCCGGGAGTCCCGACGTGTCGGGACAGGGTGACATTTTCGTACCAAGGATATTTTGGGAAGGATAAGAAAAGTGCCTGAACCGAAGGAAACAACAGACGCCATCGTAATACACGCCGTGGGAAATGTCGGGCCCCGGAGGGTTGAGCACGGAGAACCTGTCGAATCGCTGTTCGGCAAGGTCCATCAGAGGATCAAAGAGGCAGATATTACCCTGTGCAGCCTGGAGATGATCTTCTCGACCCGGGGTTGTCTCCAATACCGCGACCATGTTACCTGGGACTCGAGGGCTGACCCCGGAAACGTTAAGGCGCTGGCTCTGGCGGGATTCAATGTCGTGTCGCACGCCAGCAACCGCTGCTTTGACTACGGGCCGGATGCATTGCTTCAATCCATAGATACCCTCCGGAGTAGTGGCATGCAGGTAGTTGGCGCCGGAAAAGACATCGCTGAGGCGAGGGCGGCGGCAATCGTGGAACAGAGAGGGATTAAGGTCGGGTTCCTGGGTTACAACTCGGTGCTGCCGGCCGAGTACGAGGCGCGGGAAGGAAAACCGGGTTGCGCACCCATCCGTGTATCCACCTACTTCGAGCCGCAGGGGTATCAGCCCGGAACGCCGCCAAAGGTAATAACCATTCCCAACGAAAACGATGTCCGGGCCATGGAACAAGACATCCGTGCGCTGCGAAGCCGGGTGGATGTCGTTGTGGTTTCGATTCACTGGGGGCTATCTTCTGTGCCAGGGATGGTCATGTACCAGCCGGTGGTGGGGCGCCGGGCTGTTGACGCCGGGGCGGACCTCATCTTCGGGTCCCACGGCTCCACCATCAGGGGTGCGGAGATGTATCGAGGACGGGCTATTTTCTACTGTCTCGGCAGCTTTGCCCAGGACAGGGCCTACTCTTTCAAACCACCACCGTCGGGGACGCTGGTCAGGAGCGTTCCGGGCCGGCATCGCGAATGGGAAAGGGAACCGGGATGGGAGCGAAACCCAGGCCCTAAGAACAGACGGTATACGATGATGGTGAAATGCCTAGCCGGCAAGAATGGTCTCCGTAAGGTATCATTCTTGCCCGGCTGGACTAACGAGCGGTCGGAGCCTGAATTGCTGTCCCCGGGCGACCAGAGGTTCAAAGAGGTCCTGGATTACATCGAGCCCGGGTGCCAGGAACTGGGATCCAGGCTCACTGTGGAGGGAGACGAGGTAGTCGTTCACAGTTCAGCGAGCAAGCAGGGGATCGCTTGATGGACGCGTCATTTGCCTTTGCACACAACGTAGCTAATATCGGATTCGAAGATATCCCTGCTGACGTGGTAAAGATCGCCAAACTGGACATCCTGGATACGCTGGGGTGCGCCCTGGCCGCTACCACGCTGGCGCCCGGCTGCCGCGAAGTCGCCGACCTGGTTAAAGAAGGGGGAGGCAAAGAAGAAAGCACCATAATAGGTTATGGCGGCAAGGTACCCTCGTGGATGGCAGCGTTGGCCAACGGCACTCTGGCCCACGGGCTGGAGTACGACGAGTGTCATCTGACAGCGCAGGTGCATTCGGGCGTCACGAGCGTCCCGGCCAGCTTTGCGGTGGCTGAGCGCGTCGGGAAAGTCAGCGGCAAAACGTTCCTGACCGCGGTCATCATGGGCATCGACGTTGCGGCCAGACTGGCGGTTGGCGGCAGGGTCAGGGGGTTCCATCCCACCACCGTATACGGGTTCTTCGGCGCCGCGGCGGCTGCCAGCAAGATCCTGGGACTGGATGAGCAGCGGGTCCAACATGCCCTGGGCATTGCTTATTCCCAGGCAGCGGGTAATACCCAGGCCCAGATCGATGCATCCCTGATGAAACGCGTGCAGGCGGGGTTTGCGGCCAAGGGCGGGGTCCTGTCGGCGCTGCTGGCGCAAAAGGGCATCACCGGAGCCGTCAACAGTCTGGAAGGGGAATTCGGACTGTACAACGTGTATAATGGCGGCAAGTACAACGCGGCCGCTCTGACCGCGGATCTCGGTAAGAAGTTTGAAGTAAGCAACCTCAGTTTTAAGCCTTATCCCTCTCCGCGGGGCACTCACGCTTCGATCGACGCTACACTGGAACTTGTCAGGGAAAATGACATCAAGCCCGATGATGTGGTGAGCATCACCGTGTTCAAGAGCGCCATAGGGGTAAAGGTCCTCGGTAGCCCGATCGAGAAGAAGCGGAGGCCCGAGAACGTCGTGGAGGCCCAATTCAACATACCGTATACCGTGGCCACGGCGGTAGTCAAGAGGCGGGTGGGACTGAAGGACTTCCTGCCTGAGGCCATCAAGGACCCCGCCGTGCTGCAAATCGCCGACAGGGTAAGTGTGCAACTGTACCCCGAATTCCCCGAACAGAACTATCACCCGGGGATAACAGAGATCAAGACCAGGATCGGCAAGGTATACCGTAAACTGGTAAAGGAGCCCTACGGAAATCCCGACCACCCCATCCCGGAGCACCAGATGATCGAGAAGTTCATGGAGTGCGCTTCCAACGCCATAAAGCCTTTGCCGGAGCAGAACCTCAAGAAGGCGGTTGCCATGATCATGAAACTGGAAGAACTGGACGATGCGGGCGACATCATCCGGCTGCTCGCCTGAAGGCGGAGCGACATCTCAGCCGGCGCCTTAGTGGATAACCCCTTCGGGCGCGGAGCTAGTGCTTGATTGCAGGGTTCCGCGCAAAGATTCTTCGCTTCGCTCAGAATGACAGTCCGCCGAGGCTATCACCCTGAGAGTTGTCCAAGGGTCTTTTCCATCGTTACGCCTTCTTCTGCAATTAAGCACCACGGCGAAAGAAGAAGGCGATGCCAACCGGAGCGAAAATTCGAAAGGAGGAACAATGACAGACCAATCCCGTCCAAAGGATACCGTGGTAATCCATCTGGTAGGCGACGTCAGCCCCAGGCGCATAGAGTTTGGCGAACCCCCTGAGTCCCTCTTTGCGCTCGCGCACGACAAGATGCGAGAAGCAGATATCCGCTTCTGCCATCTGGCGCACACTCTTTCGACCAAGGGCTGTCTGCAATACCGGAATCACATCACCTGGTACGGGCGACAGCATCCGGACAACGTGAAATCCCTGGTTTCCGCCGACTTCAACGTCGTCTGCCATGCCTCCAATAATTGCTTTGACTATGGGCCGGACGCGCTGGTGGACACCCTGGAGCTGCTGCGCCGCAATAACATGCAGGTAATCGGCGCCGGGAAAGATATCGCCGAAGCCCGAAAGCCGGCGATTTTTGAGAAGAAGGGGATCAAGGTGGGGTTTCTGTCATATTGCGGGGTGGTTATGGTGGAATACGAGGCGAGGGAAAACAAACCGGGCTGTTGTCCCATCAGGGTTTCAACCTATTTCGAGATTGTGGACGTCAACCCGGGCGCCCCGCCGAGAATCATAACGATTCCGCGGGAGGATGATGTCCAGGCGATGGAAGACGACATCCGCCGGTTGCGGAGCCAGGGGGACGTGGTGGTGGTCTCCATGCACTGGGGGACGCACGAGCCGGGGACGCTGGCGATGTACCAGCCCGTGGTGGCGCACCGGGCTATTGACGCCGGAGCCGACCTTATTGTCGGGCACCATGGCTCTTTGCTCAAGGGCATAGAGGTGTATAAAGGAAAAGCGATCTTCTACAGCCTGGCCCATTTCGCCGTAGAAAGACCAACTGTGAAAGCGCCGCCGGGGGTGCATTCCACCGGGCCGTCCACTCTGTACTCCAAGTCGCGGTCGTATGAACCGGGATGGGAACGGTATCCCGGACCGAAGGAGAGGCGGTACACCATGATGGTGAGATGCGAGGCCGGCAAGACCGGAGTCCGGAGGGTGTCATTTGTCCCCGGGTACATCAACCGGCTGGCAGAGCCTGAATTTGTCGCACAGAGCGACCCAAGATTCGGTGAAGTTGTTGGCTACGCTGAGCGATGGAGCAAGGAACTGGGGACCAGACTTACCGTGGAGGGAGACGAAGTTGTCGTTGGCAGTTCCACCGGAGGGTAGCGTTTGAGAATACCAATTCTAACCACAAGATTTCACGAGATCAACACGAGTAATAAGCGAACAATCCCCCATGCGCCGATGGCGCACCATGAAGGATGAAAATGTCATTCTGAGCGAAGCGAGCGCAGCGAGCGTAGTCGAAGAATCTTTCGGGGCGGCGCGCGGGACGAAAGACCCTTCGACTTCGCTCAGGGTGACAGCCCATTTTCAGAGCAAATTCAACATCCCAATGTTCGAGTGCCGAAAGCCGGTCCGCGCCTTCCCGCTTCAGACTTCTCACCTCCCACGTCCCAAACGGTGGGTTCGCATCCCGATGGGGCATCGGGATGCTTAACCCACCCTACCGTCGCTTTTCGTGTCATTCGTGTTTTTCGTGGTTCAGTTCTTCCGGTGGCGCGGCAGGACCCTAATCTGTAATCTTCAATCTGCAATTTGCTACTGGGCCAGGGTGAATAGCGCCGAGGCCTGGACATTCCCCAGGGGAAATGCGGCCATGACGTAGTGCGCGCCCGGCGACAGGCTCGCAGGCAGGGCCAGCATCAACGTGACAGTGCCGCTGCCTGACGTCGTCCCCGACTGGAACGGCTCGCCGGAATCGAAACTGCCGCTGCGGTTGAGGTCGAGAAACACCCCTCCCAGCGTGTTGGGAGTAAAACCACTGCCAGTCACCGTCACGGTAGTCCCGGCGCGCCCGATGGTCGGGTTCAGGGCTATGGCCTGCGAAGGCGTGGGAATAGCCCTCGGGGTGGGCGACCTGGTGGGAGTTGTGGCGGGTGGCACAGGCGTCCCCGCCTGTGTGGGCGGGGTGGACAGCGTGGTTGGCGTGGGACCCCCAACCGGCGGCGGGCCGCTGCCGGCTGCGGTTGTCACGGCAAATGTGGCTGAGGCCTGCACCGCACTGAAGGAAAACGAAGTCTTTATCGTGTAGGCGCCGGGCTTTGCCGCAGGGGCCACGGGCGCAATCAGGTTCGTTGTGAACGTGCCGTTCGCGGACGTTGTTACAGGCTGGAGCGGTTCCCCCTGGTCGTAATTGCCGTTGCCGTTCGTGTCGAAAAGCACAGCCCCGTATATGTTGGGCGCAAAACCGCTCCCCGTAACGCTTATCGTGCTGCCTGGGGATCCGCTGGCCGGCGTCAAAACTAAAACCGGAACCGCAGCGGATGTCACCGTGAAGGATGCCGTGGACTGCGAGGCGCTGAAGGCGAATCCCGCCCGCACCGGGTAGGGGCCCGGCTTCGCCGACGCCGGCACGGCCAGGGTTGAGTTGAAGCCGCCATTCGGCGAAGTCGTCACGTACTGCATGGGTTCGCCGGGGTCGTAGACGCCGTTGGCATTGGCGTCAAAGAACACGCCGCCGAAAATATTGGCCCCGAAGCCGCTTCCGGTGACCGCCACATTTGTCCCGGCAAGTCCCGCCGCAGGACTCAAGGATACCGTCCCCGAACTCATTCCTTGTCCGGGCGGCGAACCCGGAGCTCCCGCGCCACCCGATGCCTCGGGCGGCGTCGGCTCGTCAGGCTTCCGGCACGCGAAGACCACCAGTAACGCCAGGATCACCACAACCACATAGAACGTGATTCTTGGAAAGGCGTTCATGTTTGACCTTGCTTTCTTAGAGGCGGCAACCCGCCGGGGCGCGGCGGCGGGAGGTGTTTAAAGGTATCGTACCACAATTACCCGCCCTGTCAATCCCCTGGGGTGGGTAGTACACGATCTAAGCACTGCTGGTGAGGACATCATCCACCCCGGCAATCCCCCGATCTGGACGTGGTCAGGGGCTTGCCCGCGGCCTCCAGTCGCTCCGTTCGCCACAAACTTACCTGACCCCAAATAGGTGGGGCTACGTATACCCTTTGAACGCCTTTCGATGGATAATATCAAAGGAAAGATATCTTACCAGATTTCCGTGGTGAGGCAAAGCACGCCCCACTAATACAAACGCAATAATAAATGCCGCATTCGCCAACGCAGGTGACAAGGGGACGCTTTCACCTCAGAGGACGCAGAGGCTCGGAGAAAGCTGACAGCTTTCAGCAATCAGCTATCAGCCACCTGGCCACCCACCCCTGGGGAGGCGGGGACTGAAAGCTGATAGCTGACGGCTGATCGCTATTCGCTTTGCGTTCCTTTGTGTCCTTTGCGGTGAAAACTGTGCCTTCTTCGTCTATCTTCATGCAGATTTATTGCCTCTGTATTAGATAGGAGAAAGATATGGACCGATCTTCACCAGAGATGACAGAAGCCGGCCGCCAGATCAACAGGCGTCAATTCATCAGATACGCTGTTCTGGGATTGGGCGCTGCCGGCGCCGCGGGACTCGCCGGAGGCACCCTGTTCCAGTGGCTGCGAACCCCCGGCACTGTGGCCAGAGTTTCCCGCCGGTTCGCCATCACGGAGGCGCTTGTCCAGATGATAGACGGCCAAGAAATTTATCACTGGGCTTTTGAAGACCTTGACAATCCCATGCATCTTCCACAGATGCCGGGGCCCCTGATAGAGGCCGTTGAGGGCGACGCGGTCGAGCTATCCATCACCAACAATCTTCCTGCCGTTCACGGGTTCCGTATTCCCGGGGCGCCGGGGGAAACCGGCAATGGCATAGAGATAAAGCCGGGAGAAACGGCGGTCCTCAGTTTCCCGGCGCCGGAGGGCGGAAGCTACATGTACCTGGACCATCTCAACGCTCCGGTGAACCGGGTTCTCGGTCTGCACGGTCCGATGGCGGTACTGCCTGCGATGGGAAATACCCCGTACTCCCGTCCCACTCCCAACGTGCAGAAGCTTTTTGACCACCTGGGCGCCACCGAGCATTTCCCCGGAGAACCGTGGAAGCCGGAGCACAGTCGAATCTGGATATTCCATTCCATCGATCCGAAATTCAATGCCATGGCGGAGAAAGGCGAACCAATAGACGCCGCACGGTTCAAAGAGGAATTCGTCGCCCGCTACTTCACGATCAATGGCGAGTCCGGCGCCCTCTCCTCGCACAACCATCACACCACCCCCGAAGGCAGGATCGGGCAGCCGCACCTGATACGGATAATGGATACGGGCATGACCGCGGATTCGCCCCATATCCACGGCAACCATGTCTACCTGCTTGCCATACGTGATATTGGAGGCAATCTCCGCATTCAGGAGTCCGTTCCGATGGTGGACACCTTCACCGACGAGGTCTCCCAATGCATGGACTGGCTTCTCCCCTTCATAAGACCCCCGGACATACCGGGCGACCATTTGATTCCACTGCGGAGGCTGATACCCCGGGAACTGGCCCTCACCCTGGGCGGCGTCGGGCAGTCTCCATTGATGTATCCCATGCACGGGCATAACGAGCAATCCCAGAGCGCCGCCGGCGGCAACTACCCGCAGGGAATGGTGACCGGCTGGATAATCACCGGCGACCTCGACGGCGTGAGCTTTCCGCCAGCGAACCCCGAGGAGAAGGGCGGACCGCCCGAAACGCATTAGCGCGCCTCACCGGTACCGCAGGCCACCGCACCTGCGCGAGCTGGATTTCAGCGATGTCGATACATCTCGTTGGCGACCACATTTTGAGATTTGGGAATTCTGATTTTGATATTGCTTAGAGCTTCGTGCTTCGGATTTGGTATTTTGCCCGGCGCTTTGGTTCCGGCTCGTCCGGGCCAGGAGGACTGCAAATGACAATACGAAACATACCCCTGCGGACGGTTAGCCCCGACGAGTTTCCGGTATTGAACAAGCACGTATGTCCGCCGACCTTTAGCGGCGACGCCATCGACCCGGTAAACCCCACCCGCCGCATCGCCCGCAACCTGCTGGTCAACATTGACCTGGAGTTGCGGGACGGCATGAAGATACCCCTGTGGATCCTGGAGGACCCTGATGACCCGGTGGGAGGCCGGGTCTTCCCTTCCAAGACTATCAGGACTGTCGAGGGCGAGATTGTCCACGCCCGGGTCGGCGCCCACACCAACACCCACACCATCCACTGGCACGGCATCGAGCCGACTCCGATGAACGACGGAGTGGGCAAGCATTCCTTCGAGATTTCCGGCAATTTCGTCTACCAGTTTGCCACCAACCAGGCCGGCACCTTCCTCTACCATTGCCACAAGAACACCGCTCTCCACTTCGAACTGGGCCTTTACGGGGCTTTCATCGTTGACCCGAAGAAGCCGGACGTCCCGGAGGCGCGCGATGTGCCAGACCCACCCTATCCACCGGGTGGGCCGGGCTTTGTCCGCGCTTTCAACCCTCCCACACATTGCGTCAAATACGATGTGGAGGCGCTGTGGGTCCCCGACGACATCGACACCCGCTGGCACACGCTGGGCCATGATGCCTTCATGCAGAAATGCGACCCCGGCAATCCTCTGTCTCCGGCGAACTTTACCAGGGACGGGATTCTGAACGATTTCCGGCCCGACGTTTTCGTTCTCTCCGGGGAAGCCAGGCGGATTGATGACGACACCCCCTTCGAGAAGGCCGCGATTCATTGCAAAGCGGGCCAGACAATATTGCTCCGGTTCATCGATGCCACCTACACCGTCAATGAGATCCGAATCGGCCTGCCGCTGCAGTTCATCGCCGAAGACGGCTATCCCTTCGGGGTACCTCCCCGAGGCCAGTACTCGCACCCCGTCGAACGCGCCGCCGGGGAGCCCATCCGGATCACCGCCGCGATGCGCGGGGATGCCTTGATCCGGCCGACCACGCCCGGGCGGTTTCCCTGCACCATAGACTTCTTCCACTGGATAACCGGCAAGAGGCTATACCGGGCGACGACTTTCATCAATGTCACGTGAATGACCGGGGGCGTAGCCTTGCGGGGCGTGGGTTGTAGCCGCTCCACTCTGCGACCCCGATGCATCGGGGCAACGAGTCGGGACAGGTCCTTTACCCTGCGGTGGCGATGTGTAGCCGCAGGTCTTTAACCTGCGGGGGCTGGGAACTGGCGTCCCGGGTGTATTGGGGCGCCTTCGGGAATTTGTATCTGTGGTGAGCCGCCAGGGACTCGAACCCTGAACCTATTGATTAAGAGTCAATTGCTCTACCGGTTGAGCTAGCGGCCCGTGTGTCAGCTTTGCCAGGATGTGGTCACAAAGCAGGTCGAGCATTTCCGGGCTTAGGGAATCAGCTATCCCTTTCACAGAATCACTTGCCCTTGTCTTGCTCATTTTGTGACCTCCTTTTCCGGCATTAACTATATACCAGAACCACCCCGGAAATCAATATTTCAATAAAATATCGAAATAAACGTATATTACGGCCTTGTGAAGGGGATTTTGACAGGCTGAAATCTGGAATCATAGGCCGCGCAAAACTGAATCAATTGATTCAGTTACCGAACAGCAAGCAGCAACATTGCTGAACGTGTCACGCAGCGCCGTCCAAGAAGCCAAATTAGAAACATGGCGTAACTACCTAGCTATAAACGGTTACGCCACATACCGTAACTACGCAAGTATAAAGGGCTACGGTATATACCGTAACTACATAAGTATAAAGGGCTACGGTAGTTCAATGCCATTCAGTTGCCCAGATACGCTACTGTCTTTTAGCCGTCCACCACAGCGTCACCACTGCGCTGACTGTAACTGCCGCGCCAGTCGCGTTTATCGCTTCCAGCACGAAAAAATCACCCCGGCGAACGTCGATTTCCAGGTCACCAAAGCGGGCTAAGACGTTTTCCAGGCTGAGGTAGGTTTCGTCCAGGCCGGGCAGGATGGGGGTTCGGGCAATCTCGCGCCTCCTGACCAGTCGCACGTTAACAAGCTGCGAGCAGTTCTGGGGGAAAAAGATTTGAATTTCGCTGACGATGCCGGCCCTATCAACAAGGCGTTCATCCGTTCCTTTGGCCCCGGCAGCTGCCGTCGCCTTCAGCGGGTAGGTCTTTGTCGGCATCTCATCCTCCCTCACCGGCGGCAAATCGGGTTTGCCGGTATTCCGGAAAATCACCCAGCGCCCATTGCCGCCCGCAGCTTCCACACCCAACGAAGATTCCACTCGCATCAACAATGTGTTCGAACTCACGGGGAATCAGAATGCGCCCCCCGCACAAGCAGTTGTGCCGGCCGATGGTGTCGGGGGACGTTTCGGCGCCCTGGGCCGGTGTCGGTGCATCCAGGCCCTCCCCCATTTTTGCCGCAATCTGGGCGGCCTCCTCCGGGGTGATGGGGGGCTTGGCTGGTTTTGGAGGCACGTTGTTGGCTCGGTCGAAAATGCCCTGAATGGTCTGGCGAATTCCCCGGATCTCCGTCGCAATTTGAGGAACGATCAATTCACCCATTTTGAGACTGAAATCAAATTCGTTAAGCCCCGTTCGTAATTCTCCCCGAAGTCCAGCGATCTGCTCTGAAAATGACCGTTGCAGTTTCTCGAATCGCAAATCTTGTTGAACTTCCTCCGCCTTCCGTTCCGCCTGTGTCAGCTTTGTTTTGAGTTCTTGCACTAGCTGGGCTTGCTCCTCGGACGGCCCCGATACTTTGCCTTTGGCAACCAGAATTTCAAGCTCGGTTTTCAGGCTGTCGGCGTTTTGCTCTCGGATACGGGCTTCCCTCTCCAACAAGTCCGTCTCTTCTTGCCGTTCTCGCAGCCGTCTTCCCCTTTGGAGGGCTTCCAATGATTCCTCGCCCTGCTGGGTCGCCACCTTGTCCAGCATTTCCCGCGCCGCCGCGCCCGGCCTGCTAGGGGGCGGCTTGATGAGTTCGCGGGGTTGCGGTGTGCTGGTTTCTTCTTCCGCTGGGGCTGTGTTGCCAGCACCCTCTTTCACCGTCTTGCAGATGCGATCCACCTGGGTTTTGGACAAGCCATACTCGGTCGCCAGGGCGCGAAGGCTCACTCCTTCGGCATGACGCCGGTGAATCTCGATGTCTCGATCACTTGTCCCCTTGTCACCGGGATTGCTGATAGGCACGGTTCCTCCTTGTAAATATGAAAGTCCCTCACCGGGACGTCCCCTATGCCAGAAAATCCCCGGCCGCCGGCAGTGTCGTCAGCCCTGCCGGACAACCACCCCCGAACCGCGTTGGCCCAGAGAAAAGCCCCGCGATTCCGCCCATAATCGGGCGCTGGCAAAGCGGGCAGCTACTTGAGGTCGTCAGCCCCAGGTAAGCCGGGGGAAAATTCAAAAGAAAGGCCCGGCCGCGCCGGAGGGTGGCGGCGCAACCGCAAGATTCCGGGACCGGCGCATCGACCTCGCCGGTCCCGAACTCGCGGCCACCCTGTGGCGTCTTACAAACCGACGGGATGGGCCGGGCCAGGCAATTTTCAAACAAAGAACCATTGACGTTTCCGTTCGGGTCGGCAGCCGGGCCGCCAACGTCGCTTACCGCGGCCACAGTCGGCGCAAACATACCGGATGGTTTTAGGCCCGGTACTCAGTTTGCGCCAACTATGAACCCGACAAGGTTTCATGTGAGATACCCCCCTTTGTGACAGATAGCGTTTTTTAGATATGATTTGTATTTGTGACAAATGTGTGACAGTATAGGTGACACTTGTGTGACAGTTTGTGACAGTTAGGCTTATCTGTCACATCCCTTGTGACACTTTTGTGACAGTTTCCCAGATAGGGGTTTATATCTAAACTGTCACATGTCACAACTGTCACAGGGGGGTCGCTCACTCTCATACCGCCTCCAGTCCCCGAACCGTCCTCTTTCCCTTTTTCCCGTCCACCGACACAGGCTTAATCAGTCCCAACTTTACGAGGGGGCCTGTCGCCAATTCGAGTTCCCGGGCCGAAAGATGAAGGTTGTAATACACGTCGCGGTAGGCAACTGGCCCGCCCTGGTTTTTGAGATAGGTCAAAACCTTGCTCTCAGACTGCTTTGAACCTGAATCCGTGAACGCGCCAAAGATCTCCGCAACGCTGGCCTCCAGGTATTTCCCCACTGCGATAGCCGGTGTCATGTGCGATTCCTTGATCTTGGGCGATTGCTCCATAGCCGCATAGAGCAGCGCCAACTTCCAGATGAAATCCTGGACGCGCACGGCTAACGTTGGCACCACCCCCTCCACCTGGCACCGTTTGTAATACGGCCCGTAGTATTCCGCGAAAAGGGCCTGTGTTTCGTCCGAGATGTCCAGTTCGCCACCGTTGGGCAGCGCCTTCGCCCATCGCCGTACCTCGTTTATGGCGTCTATCAACTTCCGCCTATTGTCCTCGACCATTTTGGGCGGGTTGGCCTTCGGCCCTTTTGGCAGTCCCACAAAGTACATCCATCGGTTAGCGAAACCGCCATAGATTTCGCCCTCGGTCAACGATTTCTGCAGCCATGCCTGTGTGGTTCCGGCCATGATTGACAGGAAAGGCTCTTTGCAATCCACCATCTTTTGATGAACCGGTGGGTTAACGCGGTCGGGGTTATCGTAGAGCTCCGTTAGCTGAGGGATGATATTTCCTAGCGATTCTTGCTTCGCCTTCGCCAATAATGACAGCAGCTCACTCACTTGTATCAAGCGAACTTTTCTTTCCCCGGCGAGTTCGTCAAGCAACCCTTCGTAAGAACGGATTCCCTTGACCGTCCGAAAGGGCGGGTTTTCTTCCCCCTCGGTAGAATAGCTGTGCAGTTCGTCCAGAAGACCCCTCGCCCTGGCCCAGCACGTGTCTTTGCGGGTCAAACCGGTTTTCCCTATCAGGCAGACATAGAAGTTCGGGAATAGCTTACCTGCGTGGTACAAGTGCGCATCCCTGCCTAGCGTGCACCCAAGCACCTGGCAGAATGTTGCGTAATGAAATGCGTCGGCGGCCTCGGTGGTCGGCCCCACCAGGTCACGGTAATCTTTGAAAAGACTCACCCACGCTTCTTCGGGAAATACCACCCCGGTGTTTTGGGGATGGGCGGCCGGGGCAGGACAGGGGGGTTTATCAACCGGGCTCGGGCGGAGAACCTCGACGGATTGCTCAAGCGCAACGAGATTGTCCACCTTGCCACCCGCGGCGAGCCAGTCGCTAATGTCCTTGACCCCATCACCGGGCAGGAGGATCACCCGAATTTCTTTAGCTTTGCCCGCCAGCGAATTAGCCACCTGCCGGGCGTAGGCCATGCCTGGGGGATCCCTGTCCGGGATGATAATGACGGTTTTGCCGATCAGGTATTGCGCATATTCGTCGCGCCAGGCATTAGCGCCGCCCGGGCTGGTGGTGGCAATAACGTTAGCAGCCAAGAGATTATCGGCGTCCTTCTCCCCTTCGACTAGATACAATTCCTCGGCGCCCGAGAGCATTTCCAGATGGTAGAGCACGCGGCGCACGCCTTCCATATTCCACGTCCATTCGCCGCTACCGTTTTTGTGGCGTTGGCGGAAGGTCTTGGGTTCGTATCTGACTACCTGAAAGAGGAGATTACATTGCTCGTCGAGGTAGTCATAGGTGGCGACAATGCGGCGCTCGGTCGCTGGACGATGCCCATTCCAGAGACCACGCTCCTTCAGGGCTTCAATCACCGCGTCCTGGGTGCACCCGGCGAAGCACTTCAGCAAGATGTGGCCATCATTGCTGTCGGTCAACGACAAGCTTGGGTTCTCGTCATCGTGGGCCGGGCAATGAGTCAGCCGTTGCCCGTTGTGACCGGGCCGGGGGTTGCAGGCGCAGCCTGGCTTACCACAGCTCAAGGCGTCGGCGATCTGGCGGGCGTCGGGCATGGCGCTACTGGCTGGAATTGCGGTCATCGGGCTTCGCTCTGGGCGGCTCAATGGTCAATTTGCCGTTCGCCTTTACCGTCAACTTCTGGCCGGGCTCAAGGCAGTTAGCCAAAACCCATGGTTTAGGCAGCGTTATGAGGTAAGAGCCGCCCTGATACAGAATTCTCCGTTGTTCAATCGTGCGCACCGTATTGACAAATCTCCCTTCGCGGTCTTAGACTAAGTTCTGGAATGTTTGAGCAACTTCAGTTTAGCCGAGGGACAGAAAGGGCGCAATGCAAAAAACGGGCGAAATTTGCACCATCTGCGGGGGTAGCATCTACCGCAATGAATCCGGGGTTGGACAATGTAAGTCGTGCCTCAAACCATACGGCCCGGAATTCACTGATGGGAGGACAGAGAGACCGGACCGGCTTCAAACCACCCGTGGGGCGAAAACCGCGCTGGAAACGGCGAAAGAGGGAAAGGGTCGATACTTCGGGTATAAACTCCGGTCAGTCTATGACCATGAGAAGGCCGGTCGCCTTCCGGGGACAGTGTCGGAGAATGGGAAAACCGTTCTCACCCACACCCTGACAGGACCCCAGCGCGTGTCCCTCCCCCGGAAAGTGGAAAAGGTCAAAGTGTCGGGAAGCGCGATGGTAGCGGGGATGGACCTGAAGCGCCAACGTCCCTATGTGGAACTGCACCCCGAACGTCCGGGGACTATTACAGTGACGATAAGATTCCGGCGCCGCCGTTAGTTAGCGCCCGACTCCAAACAGGCGGTCGCACACCCCAACGCGGCTATGAGCCGCTTTCAAATCTTCCGGTAGCAAATGGACATAGATTTGGGTAGTGGAGATGTCCTTGTGTCCTAGTATCTCTTTCAGGGTAAAGACATCGCCTTTTCCTCTAAGCCATTCCACCGCCATTGAATGTCGGAGTTGGTGCGGGTGAATCCGTTTCCCTATGGCCTTCATGGAAATCTTGGCCAGGATATTATCGACCCGGTGCGGCGTCAGTGGCTCACCCTTCACCGTATAGAAAAGAAAACTGTGGGGGTTTTCAGGGTCGGGGTGAAGTTTGGCCAGCCACTTGCCAAACATCTTCGAGACCTGCTTGCCCACGGGAACAATCCGCTGCTTATTGCCCTTGCCGGTAACCTGTAAAATCCCCTTTTCCAGGTCCAGGTCGGCCAGGGTCGCGTTCAGTAGCTCACTAATCCGGCAGCCGCTATCCAGCAACGCGGAGAATAACAGAAGGTTCCGAAACCCCGCTAGGGTGGTGGTGTCTATCGCTGCGAACACCGCTTGTAATTGCTCGCGGGTGAGCGCCGGCACGCACACCTGGGGCGTCCGGGGAATCTTCACCTTTGCCAGGGGATTTTCTTTCAGATAGCCCTCTCTGACCAGCCAGGACCAGAACGCCTTTACGGTCCGCACATACCCCGCGATGGTGAAGGGTGATAGCGGCTTGTCATCCCCCATGTGGAAGGGATGGTTGTTCCAGCGCTTCTTCTGCATCAACGCGCCGATAAAGGCCCGCAGGTGGTCGGCGGTGATCCCGTCGGCCTCGGTCTCCAGGTCGCCCAGGAAGGCGGCGAAGTAGCCTACGGCTTTGGTGGTGCTCTCCACGGTTTTTTCAGAGCGTCCTTCGGCCCGGTAAGCCACGCGGTTGCTTCTCAGTAGATTAGCCAGTGTCATGTCTGGCTTTGAGTTTAGGGGTTTGGCCCGCTGCCGGCAATGCAAAAAAGCGGCCTTTTTTGCAGAATCACTTGCCCCACCTACCTTTACCACATCCCCGGCCAGATACGAAAACACGGGCCGGTTATTAAGAGTCAATTGCTCTACCGGTTGAGCTAGCGGCCCTCAAAACCTGCTCCCCTCCTCCCCGGACCCAATCCAGCATCGACGTGTTAAAGGATAATCAAATCTCATTCATTTGTCAATCTCTCTCCGGCCCCCCAAGCACCCGTTTGCCGGCCCTCACTCCCGGCCTGTTCCAGCTTCGAAACGCCACACAGTCAATGCTGCCGGACGGGTGGAAAATGACTCGCCTGAGGGCAAGTCTTCCCGTTTCCGGTTCCTCACGTCTCAACTTCTCACCTCCGTTTTGACACCGCGCCCGCCCACCGCCTATAATGTGGCTCAGATAGCCAGAGACAAGACCGGTTCACTGCCCCGTAGAAGGAACTTCTAAGATGCCGCAGGACGCCAGGTGGGTACCCACTATTTGCCGCAACTGCACCAAAGGACCCTGTCCGGTCCGAGTCCGGATTGTGAACGGCGCCGCCGTCAACATCGAAGGGAATGCCAGCGGCCCGGGTTTCTCGCAGTTCTCCAACAACCGGGGACGGGTCTGCGCAAAAGCCTACGGGATGCTCCACAAGCTCTACAACCCCCACCGTATCAAGTCGCCTCTGAAGAGGACCAACCCGCGAAAAGGCCGCGACATCGATCCCCAATTCGCCCCGGTTAGCTGGGACGAAGCACTGACTCTTCTGACGGCAAGGCTGGCCGATGTCCGCGCCCGGAATACCAACCTCCTTTCCCTCGGTCCCGGCGGGCCCCAGATGATTACCCAGGGCGGGACCTGGGACGCCTTCTTCCAGGCCTACGGCCCCACCCAGTACCTCGGGGCCGGCGGCAGCATCCGCTGCGACATGGCCGAGCACGTCTTCGGCAACCTGATGCACGGCGGCTACCACTGCGAACCGGACCTGCCCTACTGCAACTACGCCATCCTCATCGGCTGCAACACCTCCGGTTCCGGCGGCGCGCCGGAAACCGTGCTCTATAGCGACGCCAGGGCCAGGGGCATGAAGACCGTCGTCGTCGACCCCTATTATTCCCTCACGGCCAGCAAAGCCGACCTCTGGCTGCCAATAAAGCCCGGGACCGACCTGGCCTTCATGCTGGCCCTGATCCACATGATCGTCTGTGAGCTGGGGAGATATGACACGCCCTTCCTGAAGACCATGTCCAACGCCCCTTACCTGGTGGGGAGCGATGGCAATTTCGTCCGGGATGCCTCGGGCAAGGTGCTGGTCTGGGATACCGTCTCAAACAGGCCCAAACCCTATAATGCCCCGGACATCCAGGACCCTGCCCTGGAGGGGACATACACAGTAGACGGAAACGCGGCCCGGCCCGGCTTCCAGGCATTGAAGGACCACGTTATCGGCTATACCCCGGAATGGGCTTCGGCCATCACCGAAATCCCCGCGGGGCAAATCCGCCAGGTGGCCCGGGACTACGTCCAGGCCGCCCGCATCGGTAGCACCATCCGGATCGACGGCCTGGATTTCCCGCTGCGGCCCGTGGCCATCAAGATCGGCCGGGGCCTCACCGGCCAGACGCGCGCCTATCACGTGAGCCTGGCCCAGCACATCCTGGCGCTGCTGGTGGGGGGGCTGATGACCCCGGGCGGGCACCTGGGCGGGGGGAGGGAAGGGGGACATCTCTACAGCGGCATCGGCATCTCACCGGGTCCTGACGGCATGATCAAGCTGAATACCTATCCTTTCACCTGGCCCCCGGCGTCCTATTGCGGCACCGAAACCCTGCTGCCCTATTGCAAGGTCTACCCCCTCGGCCATCCGAGGCATCTCGCCTACCGGAACCTGCTCGATCCGCCCAAAAACTTCCCCCTCCCGCCCCCTCCCGAAGTCTACATCAAGTACCGCCAGAACCCGGTCCTGTCCATTGGTGAACCTGAACTGGTCTATGAGGCGCTGAGACGGATTCCCTTCATCGTGTCTTTTTCCTACGTGCCGGATGAGATAACCGAGCTGGCCGACCTCGTCCTGCCAGAGCACCTCGACCTGGAAAGATACGAGCTCTGTACCCGCATCCGGGACGCCACCGGCAAGAAGTTCATCGGCGCCATATTGCGCCAGCCGGTCATCGAGCCCGTCCAGAACACCATGGAGATCTCCGAAGTCTTCACCGAGCTGGCTGACCGCATCGGTTTCCTGGACAAGTACAACGAAGCCGTCAACAACCAGCTTGGCCTGACGGCGACTTACCGGCTGGAATCCGGCAAAAAGTATCCCTGGAACGAAATCGTGGACAGGCATTGCCGGTCGGTTACCGGCGGTGAACATGGCCTGGAATGGTTCCGCGAGCACGGCGGCTACCTCAAGCCCGTGCCCGCCAGCCACCAGTACGACGTTTACCTGGAAATGCTGGCCAAAAAGATGCGCTTCCATCTTCCCTACATGGAACACGTGAAGAAGACCGGGGAGGACCTGGCGCGGAACCTGGCTTCGGTGGGAGTGGACTGGTGGCCCACCGACGAATACCTGCCCCTGCCCACCTATTTTCCTTCGGTATTGCAGGAGACGCCGGCAGAATATGACTTCTACGTCACCACTACCCGTCCCGCCCAGTTCTCCTGGGGCAGCAACATCGATTGTCCATGGCTCAATGAAGCCTCCGACCTCGTGCCGGGCCAGACCGACATCATCATGAACAGCGGAGCGGCCAGGGCCAGGGGGATCAAGAATGGGGACGAAGTCTGGGTGGAGTCCGAGGTGGGAAGAATCCGGCGCAGGGTCAGGCTGACCGAGGGTATCCGGCCCGATACCCTGATGATTATGGGACAGTTCGGCCAGTGGGCCATGCCGGTCGCCAGGGACAGCGGCCGGGTCAGCCAGGTCACGCTCACCCGCATCAGCCCCGACCGGACCGACCATTTTATGAGCAACATGCAGGCATCGGTGATAAAGGCAAAGATGTACAGGGCGAGGCAGTAGCGAGTAGCAAGAGGTAGGGTGGGTTAAGCGCAGAGGCGGTCCTGGGGCGAGGGGGTGGCTGCGCGAACCCACCATGACTGTGGCCAGAGTAGCCAGTAGCAAGTAGTGCTAATAGCTGGCAGCCGCCATTCTCGTTCGAACATTCGGATTTTGAACATTAGTTCGTCATTCTCGGCCACATTCGTCATACGGACTTCGTCATTCGTAACTGACTGTTCATTCGTCATTCGGACTTCGTCATTCTTCGGCGCATGAGGTACGTCATGGTAATCGACCTGGCCCGCTGCGTGGGCTGCACCGGCTGCACGGTAACGTGCAAGGTGGAGCACTGCCTCCCACCAGGCATGCTCTGGGCCAGGGTGCTGTTCAAAGAAAGCGGGGAATACCCGGCCGTCCACCGGACCGTCCTTCCCGTGCTGTGCAATCATTGCCGGGACGCGGCCTGCGTCAGGGTGTGCCCCTCCGGCGCTACCCGCAAGAGAGAAGATGGCCTCGTCACCATCGACTATTCGCAATGCATCGGCTGCCGCTACTGTATGATGGCCTGTCCCTACGGCGCCCGGTCTTTCTACGACAGGGAGAACCCTCAGTCCCCCGGATACGGCCTCACGCCCTACGAGGCCATTGGCTATCCCAAATACCAGCCAGGCACAGCGATGAAATGCGATTTCTGCCGGGAACGAATCGATGAAGGGATCCGGCAGGGACTGAAGCCCGGCGTGGACCGGGAAGCCACTCCGGCCTGCGCCAATAGCTGCATCGGGCTGGCCCGTTTCTTCGGCGACCTCGATGACCCGGAAAGCGAAGTCTCACGGCTGATCAGGACGCGGCAGGGCTGGCAGTTGCACGCTGAGTTCGGGACCGACCCCGGCGTGTTCTACCTGCGGTGAAAGGCCAAACTGTCATTGCGAGTCCCGATTTCGTCGGGACGAAGCAATCTCCCGGATGGCCAGCCACCAGAGGATTGCCTCGCTTCGCTCGCAATGACCGCCAAACCGTAACGACGCCCGTTGCGGGCGTCGAAAGGGTGTTATCAAATGACCACTGAACAACCGATCGCCGGGGAACTCTCCGGGCGCATCACCTCCTACGAGCGCTGGCTGGAGGCCGAGGGTATCCCGGTCTACGGCGGCTACTATGTCGAAGACCTCGCCGCGCTCAGGCTGGGACCCTGGCCCCGCCAGGGGGGTAACGGCTGCTATATCAATCTCACCGGCAACGAGCAGGCCTCCGATGCCTACGTCTGCGAGATAGCGCCGGGCAAGAGCCTAAAGCCGGAAAAGCATCTTTTCGAGGAAACCCTTCTGATACTCCAGGGGCGGGGCGCTACGACCATCTGGAATGGAGGCAGCCGCCAGCAGACCTTTGAATGGCAGGAAGGCAGCCTGTTCGCCATGCCCCTCAACGCCTGGCACCAGCATTTCAACGGCCAGGGAGACAAACCGGTGCGGTTCCTGGCGGCAACCAACGCCCCCGTTGTCATCAACCTTTACCACAATATCAATTTCGTCTTCAACAACAGCTACGTCTTCACCGACCGGTACGGAGGCGAAGAGGGCTACTTCAGCGGGCAGGGGAAGCTCTACCGGGTAGCCGGCCAGACCGGCCGGTCGTGGGAGACCAATTTCATCCCCGACGTGCGCCGGTTTCAGCTCTACGAGCTGAAAGAAAGGGGAGGCGGGGGCTCGGCGGTTATATTTGAAATGGCCAACAACACGATGGCGGCCCACATCGCCGAATTCGCCGTGGGCGCCTACAAGAAGGCCCACCGCCACGGCCCGGGGGCCAACGTCGTGATTGTCAGGGGAGAAGGCTATTCCCTGATGTGGCCGCAGGGCGGGGAGAGGGTGAGGGTGCCCTGGCGGGCAGGCAGCCTCTTCGTCCCGCCGGGAAGGTGGTTCCACCAGCACTTCAATGCAGGCGCCGAACCGGCGCGGTACGTGGCGTTGAAATTTACGGGCAGCCGCAAGTATCCCCTGGGCATCAAGTATCTCAGCTCGGAAATGGTCAAGACCGGCCCCGACCAGATCGAGTACCAGGACGAGGACCCGGCGATCCGGGCAATGTACGAAAACGAACTGGCCGGGAAGGGCATGCCAGGAGGGGCGTCCCGATAGAATCGGGATGGCTTCAGACTTGCAGGCCGGGGCGCGGCGATGCCCCCACGGTACCACAGGCCTCCGTGCCTGTGAGAGCTGGTAACGGGTCATTGCTCCAATTACGCGGCCGCCGCATCCTGGGCATGGTCAACGGCCAGGCACTGGAGACCGTTTTTCGCTCCCGGCAGAATTCGGTGCCACACAGGCACGGAGGCCTGTGATACCCGATGGCAATCCGGCTATTACAGGCACGGAGACCTGTAATACCCGGCGGTAATCCGGCTCTCGCAGGCGCGATGGCCTGCGGTACGGGCGGCAATTCACCGCAGGAGCGCGCCACAAATGCCTTCCAAATCAGAACATTTCAACATCGTGGGTAAACCTGTCATCCGGGGAGACGCGGCGCTAAAGGCCGCCGGCCTGGCAGAGTATTCCGCCGACCATCGCCTGCCGGACCTTCTGGCGGCCAAGGTGCTCCGCAGCCCCCATCCCCACGCCCGGATCGTCTCGGTGGATACCAGCCGCGCCAGGGCGGTAGAGGGCGTGGCGGCGGTGATCACCGCGGCGGACTTCCCCGAAACCAGGACCGGGCGGTGGCTGCTGGACCGGACGGTCCTCGCCCGGCACAGGGTCAGGCACGTGGGGGAAGCCGTGGCGGCGGTGGCCGCGGTGGATGAAGAAACCGCCGGAGAAGCCCTCAGATTGATCGACGTGGAATACCAGCCCTTGCCGGGGGTTTTCGATCCCGTGGAAGCGATGGAGCCAGACTCGGTCCGGGTGCACGAGGAAGCGGCCCGCTACTTTCCGCCGGAGCGCAATTGCCGGGGCAACATCCTCCACAGTCAGCGCATCACCGTTGGCGACGTGGAAGCAGCCTTCCAAAAAGCCGACCTGATATACGAAGCCTCTTACGCCACCCCTATCCAGCATGCCGGCTTCACTCAACCTCACCAGTGTGTGGCCGGCGCCGACCCTTCCGGCAAACTGACCCTGTGGACCAGCACCAAGGACCCTTTCGGCATCAGGCGCCAGCTATCTCAAATACTGGGATATCCCATGTCCAGCGTGCGCATCGTCGCCGGGATGTGCGGCGGCGACTTCGGCGGCAAAGGCAGCACCACCATCGAAGGGATTTGCGCCGCCCTTGCCCTGAAAGCTGGGAAGCCGGTGAAGCTCACGCTCGACTGGCACGAAGAGCTCGGATCTACCTTTGTCCGGACCAGGGCCATGGCGCAACTCAAGGCCGGGGTAAAAAAGGACGGGACCTTGCTGGCCCTGAAAGGTCGAATAATACATGACTGTGGCGCCTACATGGATGCCGTGGCGTCCAACCTGAGCGGGGACCTCGCCAATCTTCAAGGTCCCTATCGCTGGGCTGCCGTTGACGTGAGCGCCCTTATGGTCTACACCAACAACCCCCCCACCGGCCATGTCCGCGGTGTCCGCTACCCCCAGGCCTGTTTTGCCATCGAATCGCACATCGACTCCATTGCCAGGAAAGTCGGTATGGACCCCGTGGAGATCCGGTTGCGCAACATCATGCGGGACGGGGACAGGGTGTGCACCGGCGGCGTTCTTCGCAACGTCAGCGCCGGGCAGGTGCTCGAAGCCACCGCTGCGTTCATAAAAAGACAGAAGCGCCCGGTGGAACCCAACACCGGCTGGGGTATCGCCATGGCGCAGTATAATATTCATCCCCTGCCCGGTGGCCTTCAGACCACCAGCGCCGGCGTAAGGATCAACGATGACGGCACGGTGCAACTCCTCACCGGTTCTACGGAGCAGGGCAGCGGCATTGTCACCGTGCTGCAGCAGATCGTGGCTGAGGAACTGGGCATCCCGGTGGATTCCGTCACAGTTGCCCCGCCGGACACGGATGTCTCACCCTGGGAGCGGGGCACGGGGGCCAGCGAAACCACCTACCGGGTGGGGCCGACGGTGCAAATGGCCGCCCGGGACGCCCGCGACCAGCTTCTGTCCCTCGCGGCCAGGAAACTCGACTGCGAGCCGGAGAAACTGGTCCTGGCAGAGGGAAGAATCCTCGTCCGGGATGCCCCCGGGCGCTCCGTTCCGATGAAGGACGCCGCCAGGGAAGCCATTTCCAGTTCAGGCGGTCCCATTCTCGGGACGGGCCTCAGCCAGCGGAAGGAAAGGTTCCGGAGAATCGAGGCCGACAAAGGAATAGTGGATGGTCCCAGCTACGGCGCCGCCATCGTGAAAGTGGCGGTGGACCGTGAGACAGGGAAGGTGACGGTATTGCAGTGCCACTCGGTCTGGGACGCCGGCTTTGCCATAAACCCGGCCAACGTGGAAGGCCAGATCGAAGGCGGAGTGGCCTGCGGCCTCGGCTACGCCCTCACCGAAGAAATGGTGGTGAAAAACGGCCGCACCCTCAACAACAACATCGTGGACTACCATGTGCCCGCATCCACCGACATTCCGGCAATCGAGTCTAAGATCATTGAGGTCCCCTCAAACTGGGGACCTTACGGCGCCAAAGGGCTGGGGGAAGTCACCAACGCCCCCGTGGCCCCTGCCGTAGCCAACGCTGTTTTTGACGCCGCCGGCGTGCGCCTGACGGAGCTACCCCTGACGCAGGAAAGAGTATTCTTCGGCCTTGAAACCCGCGGATCCCGGAATTCAAACCACGAATAAACACGAATGGACACGAAAATCCTATAGTTTCATACCCCGGCTCTTGTCATGCACAATTTAGGGTCGCCTTATGAAGCTTTTGGATGTTCATTCGTGTCTCCCGATGCATCGGGATGGTTAGATTGATTGGCCTTGTTTTGTCCGGGGATGGATAACGATCTCATTCTTCTTCCACCCCCAACCACCAGGGGAACGACCTCCCTGGAGGAAACCCTGGCCAAACGCCGGTCGGTCAGGGCCTACCGGGATACGCCCCTGGCCCTGGAGCAGCTATCCCAGCTATTATGGGCGGCGCAAGGGGTCACCGCGAGCGGAGGGCTGCGGACGGCCCCCAGCGCCGGGGCTACCTACCCGCTTGAAATATTCGTTGTCACCGGCCCCCGGGGTGTGACCGGACTTGCCGAAGGTGTCTACCGGTACGAGGTGACCGGGCACGGCCTGAGTCTGGTGAAAGCAGGGGATTTCGGGGAACTCCTGGCGGACGCCGCCCTGGGCCAGGACTTTATCGCGGCGGCGCCGGTCAACATCGTCATCGGGGCCGAGCCGCGCCGTACTGAAGAATGCTACGGCAGACGGGGGGAACGCTACGTCCTCATCGAAGTGGGCCATGCTGCCCAGAATATCCATCTCCAGTGCGTCTCGCTGGGATTGGGCAGCGTCCCGGTGGCCGCCTTTGACGATGCCGCGGTGCAGCGGGTGCTCGGCATGGCAACCGCGATTCGCCCGTTGTATATCATCCCGGTGGGAAGAAGCAGTCGATAGTCGCCAGTCGGCAGTCGTTAGTCGGCGCTCAGGAGTCTGCAGCCACAGGACGAGGATTCCGGCCAACACCGAAAGCCGTTGGCTGATAGCTGTCGGCTGCAAGCTGACGGAGCTATCTCATGGAGCCGCCCTTACGTTATAATAAGTGCAAGATTTCACGCTTGGCCGGCCAACCACCATCAATGGTGGAGTTTCCGGCTCTCACAGGCACGGTGGCCTGTGGTACCGGTCTATTCGCGGCTCTCACCCCGGCGGATCGGGGTGGTACCGTGGCGAGAATCGAAGGAACAGAATTGGAATACGTCAGACAACAACAGCAGCCTATCATCGAGGTTGATAACATCGTCAAGACCTACAAAATGGGCCGGATAGAGGTGCAAGCCCTGAAAGGGGTTACGGCGACCATCCGAAAGGGGGAAATGCTGTCCATCATGGGACCTTCCGGCTCAGGCAAGTCCACCTTCATGAACGTCATCGGCTGCCTGGACAAGCCCACTTCCGGCTCATACCGTCTTGAGGGCAAAGAAATAAGCAAGCTAAGTGATAACAAGCTGGCTGAGGTCAGAAACCAGAGGATCGGCTTTGTTTTTCAATCTTTCAACCTTTTGCACCGCACCTCGGCCCTGGCCAACGTGGAACTGCCCATGGTTTACAGCGGGATGAAACACCGCAAGGACAAAGCGATGGAAGCCCTCGAACGCGTCGGACTCGGCCCGCGGGCCAAGCACCGGCCAAACGAGCTGTCAGGCGGCGAGCAGCAGAGGGTAGCCATCGCCCGCGCCCTGGTCCAGAAACCGGCCATTATTCTCGCCGACGAGCCTACGGGCAACCTGGACTCGAAATCCTCTCACGAGATCATGAAAATCTTCGAGGAACTCAACCGCACCGACGGCATCACCATCATCGTGGTCACCCACGAGCGCGAGATAGCCGAACACACCAGGCGCATCATCCACTTCCGGGACGGGCTGATCAGCAACGAGGAAACCGATATCGGCAAGCACAAGGATTGAGGACTACAGATTGCAGATTGCAGATTGCAGATTCAAAATTCGACATTCAAGAGTCCCCACCTCATAGGCGGTGTCCTCTGTCATTCTGAGCGTAGTGAGCGTAGCGAGCGTAGTCGAAGAATCCTTCGCACTGCTCAGGACAAGTTCTTTCGAGGTGGGGCGCGGGCCGCAAGACCCTTCGCCTGCCCCTTCGCTTCGCTGAGGGGTACGGCTCAGGGTGACAGCCTATTTTCGCAGCAAGATTGGAGATTCCCCGCCCCCGGGGCGGAATCTTCAATCTGTAATCTTCGAATCTTCTAATCTCTTTACCAGCCAGTACTCCAGGCTGTCGGCCAGGGCGAGCCAGCTCGCTTCGATGATGTTGGTGGAGCTCCCCACCGTTCCCCAACTATCGGTCCCGTCCGTGGACTCTATCAGCACCCGCACCTGGGCCGCCGTACCCTCGCTCTCCTCCAGGATACGGACCTTGTAGTCCACCAGCTTGACCGCCGCCAGCTTCGGATAGAATTGCAACAGGGCCTTGCGCAGGGCGCCGTCCAGGGCGGACACCGGGCCGTTGCCCCCGGCGGCCGTGTGGATGATCTCATCCCCCACCTTAACCTTGACGGTAGCTTCGGCGAGCATGTCTTCACCGTTGCGCGTGGCGGGGCGCCGGTGCCTTTCCACCACCACCATGAAGTCCACCAGCTCAAAGGGAGGCTGGTAGCCGTCCTGGTTGCGCCGCACCAGTAACTCAAAAGAAGCCTCCGCGCTGTCGTACTGGAAACCCTGGCTTTCCAGCTTCTTGATCTGGTCGGCGATTCGCCGGGCATCCGCTTTGTTCAGGTCGCCCAGCATCCCCTTTTCCCGTGCCTTATAGATAATATTGCTGGCCCCGGACACCTCGGAGACGAGCACGTCTTTGACGTTGCCTACGAGGGCGGGGTCGATGTGCTGATAGCTGTCTTCGTGCTTCAGGATGCCCGAGACGTGGAGCCCAGCCTTGTGCGCAAAAGCGCAGGCGCCGACAAAGGGTTGGAACGGGTTGGGGGCGCGGTTGGCCAGCTCGGCCACGTAACGGGAAAGCTCCGCCAGTTTCTGGATCTTCTGGTTATCCAGGCTCTCCACACCCATTTTCAAGGTCAGGTTGGGAATGATCGAGCACAGGTTGGCGTTGCCGCACCGTTCGCCATAGCCATTGACCGTCCCCTGCACCTGCTGCACGCCGGCCCTGACCGCGGACAGGGAATTGGCCACCGCCAGTTCGCCGTCATTATGGGCATGGATGCCCAGAGGGACCGTCACAACCGTCACCAGAGAGCTGACGACATCATGCACCTCGAACGGCAGGGACCCGCCGTTGGTGTCGCAGAGAACGAGCCCGTCGGCCCCGGCCTCCCCGGCCGTTTTCAGAGCCTGGAGGGCGTAGTCCCGGTTCCGCTTGAAACCGTCAAAGAAGTGCTCGGCGTCGAAGAATACCGTGAGGCCGCGGGACTTAAGGAAGCGCACCGAGTCGGCAATCATGGCCAGATTTTCCTCCAGGGTCGTTTCCAGCACCCTGGTGACATGGAAGTCCCAGGCCTTCCCCACGATGGTGGCTGCAGGTGCGCCGGCCCCCAGCAGGGCCCTGAGGTTGCCGTCGTTATCCGCCCGGGTACCGGCGCGCCTGGTGCTGCCGAAAGCCACCAGCGTGGCGCTGGCAAGCTTGAGGCCCCGGGCCTGCTTGAAGAATTCGGCGTCCTTCGGATTGGAGTCCGGCCAGCCGCCTTCGATGTAGTGGAGGCCGATCTCATCCAGCTTCCGGCATATCTTCAGCTTGTCGGCCACCGAAAATGATATGCCGTGGCCCTGGGCGCCGTCTCTTAAGGTTGTATCGTAAAGCTTAATCACGAGAAGCTACGCTAAATTCCAAATTCCAAAAAGCAAATTCCAAACAATCGGCCATCCCGACGAGTCGGGACAATGAACGATGAAAATGTCATTCTGAGCGAAGCGAGCGTAGTCCCGATAGAATCGGGATAGTCGAAGAATCTTTCGAGGTGGGGCGCCGGACGAAAGACCCTTCGACTGCGCTCAGGGTGACATTTTCAGAGCAAATTCAAAAAACAAAATGGACTGTCATTGCGAGTCCCGATTTCGTCGGGACGAAGCAATCC
>JACQUA010000131.1 GCA_016210565.1 Chloroflexota bacterium | reverse complement strand
CCCGCTCATCGTCAAGCCGCGCTACGAGGGCTCCAGCAAGGGCCTGCGCAAGACCTCGCTTGTCACCGGCGCGCAGGAGCTCGCCCAGCAGGGCCAGGCCGGCGAAGAGGGCACACTCACCCTGGAAATGGCCCTGGCGCCGGACATAGCCATCATAGGAATGCCGAACTCCGGCAAGTCCACCCTGCTTCACCGGCTGACCGGGGTCCAGGCAAGGATCGCCGACTATGCTTTCACCACCAAAGAGGTGATCAAGGGTATCTACGAGCGAGAAGGAAAGACTTACCTGGTCATTGAGACGCCGGGCATTGTCGAAGGAGCGCACACCGGAAAAGGGCTGGGCCTGGCTTTTGCCAGACATCTGCGGAAGGCCCGGGTCCTGGTACACCTGGTAGACGGTAGTTCGCCGGACGCGGCGGGAGACATCGAAAGAGTCCGCCGGGAGCTGGCGGCCCACGATCCCGGATTGCTGGATAAACCGGAGGTGGTGGCGATAAACAGGATAGACCTGCCGGAGGTGAGAAACGCCAGGGAGGGAATAAGGGACCGGGTCGGCCACCGGCGCGGCAGCCTGATATTTATTTCCGCCCTTACGGGCGAGGGGCTGGAAGGGCTGATGGACGCGGTGGTGAAACTGGCGGACCTTGTGGGGCCGACTGGAGCGGCGGTGGAGGCCGCCACGGAAGAACCTGCCACCATAGTCCTGCTGCCGGAAGGAAAGAGACCGAACGTCGTGTACCGGAAGAAGGGAGTGGTGGTGATAGAAGCTCCCGAGCTGGAAGAGGTGCTGAAGCGGACAGATATTCTCCACGAGGACGCCCAGGCCTACATGAAACGGCAGTTCCACCGGACCGGGGTAGCCAGGCTCTTGAGAAAAGAAGGCGTCAAGATAGGCGACCGCGTGCGGTGCGGCGGGGTGGAGTGGGAATGGCAGTGGCCTCTGTAGGACGATGCGGACAGGAGTTTTCGGGGGCACCTTCAACCCGGTACACCTGGGCCACCTTATCATTGCCCAGGAGGTACTGGAAAGACTCAGCCTGGATGAAGTGAGGTTCGTGCCGGCGGCGCAACCGTGGATGAAGCAGGGGCAAGCGATATCCGACCCGGCCCACCGCTTGAAGATGCTGGAACTGTCGCTGGCGGGCAATCCCCGCTTTGTCGTGGACCGGACCGACCTGGAACGGGGCGGGACGACCTACACCGTGGATACTTTGAGGGACGTGAAAGCGCGCCTGGGTGCGGCGGTTGAGATCTATTTCATCCTGGGAGCAGATGCGCTGCAGGGCTTTTCGCGGTGGAAGGAGCCGGGCGAGATAATCAGGCTGGCCAACCTAGTGGTGGTCCCCCGGCCGGGGTATCCGGACATCCCGGCGGACCGGTTGGAAGCGGCGGCGACGGGCATCTCCTCCAGACTCATCTCACTGAAGGACCCGTGCATCGGCATCAGCGGGGTGGACATCAGGAAGCGTGTCGCCGAAGGGCGGTCCGTTCGTTACCTGGTGTCTCCCGGGGTGGCGGAATACATTGCTGCCCACCGGCTGTATGTGCCGTAGCCGCACCCTTTACGGGTGCGCCAAGGCGTAGGGTGGGTTAAGCGCAAATGGGGTGGCGGTGACGGGGGTGGTTGCGCGAACCCGCCATTCTGCATGGTAGGCTTTCACAGCTTTGTTCTTGTGCCCTTGCTCGGGTGGGTTCGTCCCGATTACATCGGGACGAACCCACCCCACGGAGCTCACAGGCACGGTGGCCTGGGGTACCGGCCGGCTACTTCGCTTCTTTCTCTTCCTTCTTCCCCTCGGCAGCCTCTGCCTCTTCCGGAGCGGCTTCGGCCTTGACTTCAGCCGCGGCTGGCTTCGCTTCGACCTCTACCTTGATCTCTTCGACCTTGGCGATGACATCCTTCGGGTTTCTCAGGACGGTAACGCCCTTTATAGGCTTCAGGTCTTCCACGTGGATGGAATCGCCGGGCTGTGCCAGGGCGCTGACATCGACTTCAATGGAAGCCGGTATGTCTGCGGGGAGGCACTCGATTTCCAGGAAGCGGATATTCTCGAGGAGAAGACCCTTCTTGTTCTTGATGGCGGCGGCCTCGCCGACGAACCGGATGGGCATCTCCAGCTTGATCTTCTCGGTGGCCGTAAGCGCATAGAAGTCCACGTGGAAAAGCTTCCCGGTGATAGGGTCACGCTGGACCTCCCGCACCAGGACGTTGTGAGGCTTTGCCTCGCCGCCGACGGCCAGCGAGACGACGTGGGAGGTGCCGGCCCGGACGACGAGTTTTTCCAGGAGGGCCGATTCCGCCTGGAGAGCCAGGGCTTCCATGTCGTGACCAAACAGGTGGACAGGGGTAATTCCCTGGCGCCGCAGCGTTTTGACCTCTTTCCCGAGGACCTGCCGCGGATTAACCGTTAGTTCGAGCTTTTCCATATGTTCTCCTTTGGGGGTGATGTCTACTTGCCGTCCGGCTCATACCCGTCCGCACGCTCGCAGCGGGGAGACAACGCATGAACGGACTGGCATCCAGTCGGATAACGAAACCTAATTATACTATAGCGGGTTTTGCCGTGTAAAACCCCGCGCTGGGGCCGTTCCCGTTGGACCGGTAGAACGGGCATCTTGCCCGTTCGTCCACCGAGGATCCCGTAGCGATAGGGCTTGCCCATGGCGTCCCGCCGTCATTCCCGCGAAGGCGGGAATCCACGTGATTCGACACCCGCTCCGCTTTGCGGGAGCCCCGATGCGTCGGGACGAGGGGTGTCGCTACGGGTTTCTCACCGTCCGAGTTGCAGAGTCCGTCGGTCCGTCGCGGAGAACAACCTCCACCACGGGGCGGGGTGACCGGGCCTGGCCCAGCACCACCCTCTCGATTTGCGGATGACGCCGCGCCAGTATCAGGCGGGCCAACTCCCTGGCTTTGGGCAGCGTCCCCTCGATATCTACCCGGTTAAGAAAGGGCACGATCCTGGCGCCCGGTCCGCCTTGCGGACTCCCGGAACGGAGCGGGCTTCCCTTTGCAATGCCCCGGGAGTGGGTCACCAGCACGGCCACCGCCTCCGCCGGAACGGTCTCGCCTTCCCTCAGGCCGAGGAGCTGCGAGGCGATGGCGGAGCGGAATACGTTGTCCTCGGTAAGGGCGCAGCCGATGGCGTCGGCCCCGACCATGGCGATGACCAGGGAGGTGTTCGGGGGGATGACCGGCTCGGTGGCGTTCGGCGCCTTCAATGGCCTCCGGGCGGAGCCATCGGCTTCAACGATGATGTACCCGTCCACCATCTCCGCCAGCCGGACCACCAGGCCGGGGCTGACTCCCTTCAACTTTGAACCGGATAGCCTTTCGCTGGCCAGCGTGAGGTGCGGGTATCTCCCCAGGTTGTCCCGGACCAGCCGGAGCAGTTTTGCCTCGTCCCCTTCGACGATGAGGAGCGGCGTTTGTTCCGGCGAAGGTTCGAGTATCTTCGTCGTGGTGGTGGTTACGACGGGCCTACCGGCGGCAACCAGTTCCCGCGCCAGGGCGAACAGCAGGGTCGTCTTCCCGCCGCCGCCCACCAGGCTGATGACTTCCCGGTCTCTAAGGTCCAGTGCTTGTCTCAAATTCATGTTGCTCGATGTTTGCCTCAGGTCCCCATCCCTGTATCTCGCCAGAGGGGAGCGGTTGGGCGTATAATCTCAAATGGTGCACATGCCGGGGCGGGGTGTAGCCCATGGCTTTAGCCTTGCGGCGCAGGGGAAAGCGAAGCGCTCAGATCAATGTATGTAAATTCGGGATGATTCTAAATCTCCGCCGGGTCTGCCAGGTGCCTTGAAGGATCGAAAGGCGCGGAGGCCAGCGGTACCGGCTGCAATATTATACACCTATCTCCGGCGGTCGCCGATCATTAACCCAGAATACGCATTGGTGCGGGGGGCGTGGTGCACAGCTTCAGCTCTGCGGGTGGGGACGACGACCACCACTGGCAAGGCTAAAGCCATGCACTATGCCGCGCCCCGTGCATGCACAATCCGAGATTAGCCAATGAAGAAGACCAGTCCGAAGCTCTTCAAGACAAAAAAACCGGCCGGTTCTTCCGTCGGTCACGGAGCCGGCTACGCCCTCCGCGGCCGGGTCTGGCTGGAGAAAGACGGCGAGCTATACCTGGGGTGGGGCCGGGTGATGCTTCTGGAAGGCATCGACGAGCTGGGGTCCATCGCGGCGGCGGCCCGCTCGATGAAGCTCGCCTACCGCAACGCCTGGCTCTGGATAGAGGCAATGAACCGCCTGGCGCCGGCCCCTCTGGTGGAAAAAGGCGTCGGTGGGACAGGAGGCGGCCACGCCCGGCTGACGAGTGAGGGCCGGAAGGCCATCGCGGCCTACACCGAACTGCGCCTGGAGCTGCGCCGGTTCCTCGACAGGCAGCACAGCCCTTCTCCCGGACGTGACACACGTAGGGTGGGTTAAGCGCAAATGGGGTGGTTCTGACGGGGGTGGTTGCGCGAACCCACCATTCTTGTTGGTCGGCTCTGACAGCTTTGTGCTTGTGCCCTCGCTCTGGTGGGCTCGCATCCCGATGCAATCGGGACTCGCGAGGACGGCCCCCAGCGGGCAAAAGACCTACGGCGACGCCCCCGGGCCGTCCTCGCGCCATTCGATCACGGTGCTTGACCAGATGCGGGTGACCGCCCCTTCGAGTACCCGCTGGCGGGGTTCTGCCACGTCCAGAAGAGCCGGCAGGCGGCGGTCTTCGAACTGCCGGAGGTAAGGGCAACGTTTCTCCAGCAGGAGTATCGCCGTGTTCGAACCGCCGTAGGCGATGTAGTTGACCCACCGGCCGTCAGCCCCCAGGATCTCCTGAACGTGACCGCAAACGCGGGTCACAAAGGACTCGATTTGCTTCTCCCGGTGCCGGGCGAATCTGGCAGCCGAAGATCCGCCCTGCCGGTGCCTGGCGTGAATGTTCCCGGTACCGACCTTGCTGGCGACCAGGTGTTCGCCCCGGCACAGGCCGACGGCGTAGGCGCCCAGGCGGACCAGCACCAGGGCAACCCTGAGCTCCCGGCTTATCAGCTCCTTCAGGGGTCCGGTGACAATGCCCGGTTCGACCCGCTTTTCGCCGACCGGGAAGGGCGGTAGGAAGAGATACCGTTGCGATTCCCCCGAGAAGACCACCGCTCCCGTCCTGGAACCGGAGACCAGTTCAAACAGCTCCGGGAGTCCCTCCCGCGCTTCGGATAGCCTGTCATTCTGAGCGTGTCTGTCATTCTGAGCATGTCTGTCATTCTGAACGTGTCTGTCATTCTGAACGTGTCTGTCATTCTGAGCGAAGCGAAGAATCTTTTGTTGATTCGCGTGGGCAAGGACTGATAGGTATTCCGCGCACTCTTGAGGGGATAGCCCCGGCGGGAAGTACAGAGACCAGGCCGCGGCGCCGGGAGCTTCGAGGCTGTCAAGAAGGGCCAGCGTCTTTTGCCGGGACAGAGAATACCTTCGGGCTACAAGCATCCTGGTGTTACGCCCTGGTTTTCACCGCAGAGGACACAGAGGGCGTCGAGAAGAATAGCCAGTGCCACAGGCGTCTCGCCTGTGAGCCGTGGCTCCCTTTCTCTGCGTTCTCCGCGCCTCTGCGGTGCAACGTTTCAGTACTCACAGTTGAACAATGGTTACTCCGTCGCCACCCTCGCCCCGCTGCCCGGGACGGAAGGCCCTGACCAGGGGATGCCGCGCCAGCAGCGTCCTCACTATCTGGCGGACGGTGCCGGTGCCGAAACCATGGATGACCCGCACCTCCGGATAACCGGCCAGCGAGGCATCGCTCAGGTAGCCGTCCAGCGCCGGTTCCACTTCGTCGGCGCGCCTGCCCCGCAAATCGAGCTCGCGGGCAACGGACGGCGGGGACGCCCGGGTCACTGTGACCTGGGGCGCGGCTTCGCCGGCGGGCGCCGCCACCCTGTCCACTTCATCCAGGGAAAGGCGGAGCCTGGTCCCGCCGGCTTCAAGCTCGACCTCGCGGCGCGCTTCGGATATTGAAAGCACCGTCGCCGTCACGCCCACCTCTCTTACCCGCACCGTGTCCCCGGCCTGAACGTTGCGCAAGGCGTCGCCTTGCGCAACGTCTTTCTCGGGCTGCAAAGGGCCGGCGTCGACGCGCTCGAGAATGGCCGGCAGCGCCTTTTTGGCGTGCTCGACCCTGGCCCGGGACTTATCTTTGCGAAGCTCTGCGGCGATTTCACGGATTTGCGTCTGCAACCCGGCCGCCTCAACCAGCACTTTATCGCGCGTCTCCCGGACCATGCGGCGCAGTTCGGCCTTCATCTCCTGGCGCTCGACCTCCATTTGCCTCCGCTCCTCCTCGATTTCTCCGGTCCGGCGCGCCGCCTCTTCCTTTTCCTTCTCCAACTGGCCCTGGAGCATGGCGGCCTCTTGCTCTCTGGTCTTGAGCCCGGCTAGAAGACTTTCCATCTCCTTGACGTTTCCGGGAACGAGACGCTCGGCTTCGGCAATGATTTCCGGCGGCAGGCCGAGCCGCCTGGCCACGCTCAGGGCATTGCTCCCGCCCGGGATGCCCATGGTCAGGTGATAGGTATGAGTCAGCGTGACGGGGTCGAAATCAAACGAAGCATTTTGCACGCCGGGGGTGGCGTGAGCGAAGGCCTTGAGCTCGGCGAAGTGGGTCGTGGCCGCGGTCATGATGCGCCGCTCCAGGAAGCGCCGGAGCACCGCAATGGCCAGGGCGGCCCCCTCGACGGGGTCGGTGCTGGTACCCAGCTCGTCCAGCAGCACCAGGCTCCGCGCGGTGCCCTGCTGGATTATCCGGACCACATTGCCCATGTGCCAGCTAAAAGTCGATAGTGTTTGCTCGATGCTCTGTTCGTCGCCGATATCGGCAAACACGTTGTCGAAGACGGGGACTTGGCTGTGGGCCGCCGCCGGAATGGGAATCCCGGCCTGGGTCATGAGACTGAGCAGCCCGATGGTCTTCAAAGCGACGGTCTTCCCGCCGGTATTGGGGCCGGTGATGACCAGGATCTGGAAATCGCGTCCGATTTCCACCGAAAGGGGGACCGCGGTTGCGCCCAGGAGGGGGTGTCTGGCCTCGACGAGTCTGAGCGCCCGCCCCGGCGCGCCGGGGCGGGCGCCGGAGGGGGCTTCTTCGCCGGGGTCAGCCGGGCTGTGGGGGTGGCACAGGCCTCCGTTCCTGTGACTGGCTGCGGACGGGAGACTGTGGCCGGTGTCAACCAGGTCTGGCGGGTGGCACAGGCCTCCGTGCCTGTGATTGGCTGCGGACGGGAGACCCTCGCCAAGGTCAACCAGGTCCGGCTCCACCGCCCTGGCCCGGGCAGCATAACGGGCCTTGGCCAGAGCCAGGTCGAGCTCCGCCGTGAGGGCGATATTCCGCGAGATTTCTTCCGCATGTTGACCGGCTTCGGCGCTCAGTTCCCCCAGTATCCGTTCGACTTCCCGCCTCTCCTCGACCACCGCTTCTCGCAGGGCATTGCCCAGTTCTACGGTCGCCAGGGGTTCGACGTATACCGTGGCGCCGGTATTCGAGAGGTCGTGGACGATGCCCTTTATTTCCCTTTTTCGCTCGATCTTCACCGGGATGACCTGCCTGCCGTCCCGCTCGACAATGACAGGCTCCTGGATGGCGTCGCGGCCGTGGGTGGAAGCCATGATGGCTTTAAGGCTTTCGAAGATGGTCCCCTTCAGCTCGGCCACACGCCGTCTGAGAGCGGCCAGGTGCGGGGATGCCCGGTCCAGTACCGCTCCGTCCGGCGCCAGGCAGCGATCGATGCGGCCGACCAGACCGTCCAGTTCGACGATGGGCGCGGCGATGTTCCACAGCAGAGGGACCTCCCCCGAGAGCTTTTTCAGCCGGCTGCGGACCTGGTGGACTGCCGCCAGGGTGTTCTTTATCTCCACGAGACTTTGAGGTTCAAGCGCCTTCCCCCGGGACGCCATTTCCGCCGCTTCGCGGATGTCCGCAACCGTCCCGATGGAGAAATCCCCCTCTATTGCCAGGAGATGCCGCGCCTCCGCTGACTGCTTCAGCAGCGTGCTGACCCGCTGGTAGTCGGCGGACGGCCGCAGTTCGAGGGCGAGTTGCCGACTGGCGGAAAAGGAGGTGAATCCCGCCACTATCTGCTGTATCTGCGGGAACCCCAATAGTTGGAGGCTTTTTTCGTCCAACGGCATGTTACCATTATAACGTACCACAGGCGTCCCTGCCTGTGTGCGCCCCCCGGTACCGCGGGCCGCCGTGCCTGTGCAGGCCAGTATACCAACCGAAGGATAATTCCGCGGGTGCCATGGTCCTCCGGCCCATTGACGGTCCTGCAACTCAGGAACTGGAACCCCGTCGCGAAACCCTCGCGGGTGTCGAAACCGTAGCAGTTAACGGGCACGATGGGGACAACCAGTGTCGCTACGGGCGCCAATAGTTTCCACCAAACTCTGCGTTCTGGCCACTCGTAGGCGCGCACGTGCGATTTACAACGTTGCGTTATTATGGTAGTATTCTGTGGTTGTCTCGTCCGATTGTGCGTTTGAAGGTCCTCCGGCCTTTTTTGTCCCGCCTCCGGCCCGACAGGACCAAGTTCACGTGGTGCATGGCTGTTTTGGGAACCATGATTTTGCAGTGACAAACCCCGCTATGGGATATCAAAGGGGGAAACGTCATGGAAATAACTCGGGAATCTGTACAGGATCTGCGCCAGAGACTTCAGGATGAACATTTCCGAAGAATGGCAGAGTCGGTAATCCGAGATTCCACTGCGATACCTCGCAAGCTGCGCGCGGCTTTAGAGCAGCAGTTGATACGCCGCGTTACTGGGTTCAAGAACCCGTTCAGAGCTCCACCAAATATTCTTGTTCCAACATTCTTGGATGCAGCCAAGAGGTCAGACCGCTTCCTCGCAACCTTTGCCACTGCGTGGGCTTGCTGCAACACGGGAGCAATGGAGGAGGTCACAAAGACAGGCAAGACTTCGGGTAAGGGTACCAGTGTGACGGACGGTGGGGCTCCCGGTGGAATGACAACGGCTGTGGATTCAATGGATTCACAGATCGCCACCGCGCTTCTGGAATCGAGCGAGGAGGACTTCGCATCGAACTGCGAGGACAGCGGAACCCCTGAGGCAGAGATGAACACAAAGGGGGCAACGATGACAGAGACCGACTCCCGGGACAAGGCCGCCAACGAGGGCGACAGCCACCTGAGTTCGCTTTTTGAGGCAGTGTTCCACCATCTGGAGGGCTTGACTCCAGAATCGAAGCAATGGGATTCTGCGGCGGCCTTGTCCGCTGACTTGATGGAACTTCTCACCCGCAAGAAGAAAGAATCCGAGGAACTGATGCGGACCCGGGTCAGAGAGCTTCTTGGCGGCCTGAATAAGCTGCTTTTCCTATTCCCGGAACTCACCAAGTTCGAGGTGGAAAACCTCGCTCTGGTTGATTCCCCCCGCTCAGAACTTGACAGCCTGGCAAACCAGGCAGAATCACTCCAACAGATGCTTGCTCGCTACGAGGCTCTTTGCGCACCTCGTGATCCCCACGCCGGCGGAACGATTGCGCGACTACAGGAACAACTTAATCTGGCCAAAGAAATAGTCGCAACCCATGGCCGCATTCACACGGCGGTTGTCGCCAGACTTCGCAAGTTGGATCATGAATCTCCCCCGCCTCAAGAATCTCCCTCCCCCTCCGAGTCCCCTCCTGAACGGCGGTCGGAGAGTCCCGTGCCTCTGGAGAAGGTTTCAGATCCTGCATCGTCTGCAGGGACACCGCTTGCGGCTTCCGAAACAACGGCCGTATCCCCGGCAGCCAAAGCAGCAGAGGACGGGCCTCCCGCCGAAACCGGGTTCCTGCCCCCGGGTGCCAGTGAGACCCCCGAGCGGGAAACAGGAACCAAGAATGCTTCCGTACCTGTTCTTCTGGAAAGCGGGCAAGTTCAGGAAATCCACACCGTGCCAGCCTCAGGGGGACCGGAGCAAGCTGACCCCAACATCGCACCGGCATCAGCCCTTTCCGATACCGGGAAGCCACCCTCGGGTACCGTGGCAACCCTTCCCCAAGCTGACAAATCGCAGGCCGAGGCAGATCTGTCCGTACGAACCGTACCCAGTGAAGTGACCGGCTACGAGGTATTCTGGCGCATGCTGGTGAAGGGCGACATTTCAGGGTGCTACTGGCTAGCATACAGTTGGGAGAAATTGGGGCATCCTACGCCAGTGCCGACTTGGTTGCTTGCCTCCTACGCCGGAAGCCGCTGGTTGGCGCAAGGGGCTGATCGAATTGCCAATGATCTATTCATGATTGCCCACGACCATGACCTGCAGAATGAAGATCAGCGCTTCAGACCATTGGGGGTCGCTTCCTCTCTTCTCCCGGCGCTGACCCATCCGGAAACGGGCCTTCAATCGTGGCTCTTGCCATTGGGAGCTTCACTTCAAGTTATGAATCCTGTGATTGATGAGGTGAGGACGTTCGTCAACCAGGGTCTCTCGGTATCCCCCGTCGATGTCCGGACCTCCGAGAGTGGCGAGAGGTTGGAAGAAGATATCGCAAGAATCTCCGGGGACACCCAGGAATGGCTGCAGCGGGCGCGGGCATCAAGGAAGAGTTATGCCCGTGCAACAACCGTTCTGAGGCACTTGGCCGATGCCGACAAGTCGCCATTGGGACAAATGCTGGAGATTGTCGCCAGCGATAGACGCAAAGATCTCGAACGCGTCAGCAAAGACCTTGGGGTCTGGGTAGGCCCTAGCGCCATAGGGACGAAGGTGCGGGAAGCTGCCAAGTCGGTGATACCCGTAAATGTGGTTATCGTCGGGAAGGCTAATCGGGAACTGGTGCGTGCCACGGCTGAGGCTGTGGGTTTGGTCCAATCCTGGTGCGCCGCTTGCAGGAAATGGCAGAACTGGAATAACCGCTCCGACGACTGGCGCAAGGCCCGCATTACTGGTCTACTGACCGGACTTCGGGGTTCTTTGCCGGGCTCGATGTTTGGCACGGGCGAGATTGCCGGACAAGGGCCTGACCACCAACGCGCGATGGCAGCGGCCTTGCACACGGCAGTCAAAGACCTCGACTCTTTTTTTCGCGGCGTAAGAGCTGAACTACGGGTTCCCCCCTTTGCTGAATGCGGCCTGCATGCCGGCCTTTCGTTTCGATTGCTTCATTGCTCCGGCATCGAGCTTGTCACCAACGAAGGCGGTTTTCCCGCGGTTTCCTCTGCCAGTCTAGAAACCTTGAACATGTCTTTGCTGGAACGACCTGCCACCGAAGAAGATGGCTACCAATCGCTGGTAAAACTGCTTGTGGGGAAAGAAGATTTTCGGTGGGTCAGCGCGATCCTGCCATTCGTCACCCCGGATGAGGAACGGCAATCCCTGGAGCGCTCCGTGCAAACCGCTGAGGACGAGACAAGAACTGACCTTCGCAAGAAGGTGGAGCAGGTAAACAACCGGATCGAAAAGGCAATGGCAGAAGGGGCGTTTGACGCAGATGAGCACAGTGACTTCTCGGCTGCACTCGAGGAGACGCGACGGTTCCTTGAGCAGCCGAATTCGAATCTTGGGGGAGCGAGAAACAGGCTTGAGGATGAACTGAAAAGAATCGAACTCCTCCGGGACGAGGTACTGAAAGAGAGGCAGGGTAGCTGGGAAGCGTTGCGCCCTGAAATGGAAAAACGTCTGGTTGCTGGTGAAATGAACCGTCTTGCTGGGGTAGTCAATGACGCGTTGAACCGCCGGGATATCTTTACGCTTGATGAACTCCTGCCGACAGCACAGCACTCCGTCGCTTTGGGCGACAACGGACCGATTCGCCGTCTGTTGACTTCTTGGTCTGACCCGGTTAGAAAGCCAAACTGTGACCTCGAGGACTTCTTCGCTGCCCGAGAAAAGCTGCTTGACATGCTGGATGGTCAGAGGATTACCCTCTCAGATATAGAAGGGGGTATGAAGACAGATAGTCCTCATCCTTTCTTGAAAATGGATAAACTGCCGAAGCCCCGGCTCAAAGAATCCTCGGACGCAGTGGCCGCCTGGCGCTTGTTGAAAGCACAGAGCAGCCCGGGAAGTAATCCACTGGAAGAAAGCAAGCGCATCGGCACAATCCTCGGCTACCTTGGCTTCCATTGCACAGAGTCACCTTCCCTCTCGGGTACCATGCAGCGTCACGATCGGAACTGGAGTTTCTGGCAATTCGCCACAACCATACCGGAATGCCCGATCCAGCACTTTGGATCTTTGACGAACGGGTCAATCGCTGTACTTTGTGTCTGGGAGCGCCCCGGACCGCAGGCTATACAAACAATTCTGCGTGGGCAGCAATTGCAGCGGCAGCCTATATTGATACTGTACTTGGGCCGGCTTCTGGCCCGCCAGTGGCAGGATACCGTTCATCACGCCCAGCAAGAAGAGTTGAGCGCCATAGTACTCGATGAATTGCTTCTTCTGTTCTTGGCCCGGGAGTACGAATTCCGATTACTGCCGTTCTTCCAATGCGCCCTACCAATTTCCGCAATTAACCCTTATGTCCCATACGTCGGGGGAAACGTTCCACGGGAGATGTTCTTTGGTCGGCGACAGCAGTTGACAGACATCCTGGACCCCAATGGGTCCGCATTTGTCTATGGCGGCCGGCAATTGGGGAAATCAAGCCTTCTGCGCCAAGCCGAAGCTGAATTTCACAACCCTTCCAAGGGCAGATATTCGGTCTACCTCGACATCAAGAACCTCGGTACACCTGGCAGTCTCGAAACGCCGGAACTCCTGTGGGGCCAGGTTGCCGAAGCGCTATCCCACAAAGGCTTCCTCAAGAAGCGACTCCCCCAGAAGCCTGAGACCATTCGGCAGAAACTCCAGGACATTCTTGGTGAGGGGAACAAGGGGATTCTGTTGCTCCTTGATGAGGCGGACCATTTCTTGACGGCCGACGCCGTTGGGGATTTCAAGATTACCCATTCGCTGAAAAGCCTAATGGATTCGACAAAGCGAAAATTTAAGGTAGTTTTTGCCGGTTTGCACGATGTCCAACGGTTTTCACAGGTACCCAACCAACCCCTGGCTCACCTGGGCACTCCGATTCTTGTCGGTCCCTTAGAGGCGCGGTATGCCCGCGAACTCATTGAAAGACCCATGGAAGCGTTGGGGTTCCGATTCCGTGAAGAAGAGGCGATCTTCCGCATACTCTCTCTAACTAACTATCATCCTGGCCTGCTCCAGATCTTTTGCTTCCGGCTGGCACGCGCACTCCGGGAACGGCGGGTCACACCACCTTACTGTGTGACCATTGACGACGTGGACGCAATTGCCCGCGACCCTGATCTGAGGCAGGAGATCAAGCAACGGTTTATCTTGACCTTGGCTCTCGATAAGCACTACTCGGTCCTCGTCCGTGCGATGGTACTTGACCAAATCAGCCAGGAAGACGGATATTCTAAGACGTACTCTGTCGGTGATTTGTTGGAGCTTGGACGGAGCTGGTGGGAAAAAGGCTTTCAAAACGTATCAAACGATGAATTGCGTGCCTACACCAGCGAACTGGCGGGTCTCTGGGTACTGGCCCAGGCCGATAACGGGCGATACCGTTTGCGCAGCCCTAACCTGGCGCGCTTGCTCGGAACCAAAGAAGATATCGAAGGGGAGTTGGAAAAGTACCTGGATGGAAAGGAGGAGCCGGAAGAAGACTGGCAAAACGCGGATGAGATTCACCCGCGCATTCGATCAGGGCTCTTTAGCCCTCTTACGCAGGGGCAAGTCCGGCACCTGGGAATCGCTGGCGCCAATGCCAGTGGACTGAGTCTGATTTTTGGAAGCGAACTAACCGGTCTCAACAGAGTCCCGGAAACAGTGGAAGCGATTTGTCAGCTAATGGGTGAGAACGCGGAGTTCCGCGGTCTTACAAAACCGGTTCTATCCTGGCAGCAGCTTCAACAGACCATAAGCGACATGTCGAGCAGTGCGGTTTCGAGCAAGGTTGTAGTCTGCGCCTCAATTGAGGGAAGCGCGACGGGATTGGCGAACCTCATCGAAAGAATACTTTCCGAGACTGCCCGGAGGGGCCACAAACAGCGGTGCGTTCGGATTATTCTCCTTGTCGGTGCCATGCCTTGTCAAACGTGGCTTACGTTAGGCGAAGAAGAGCGCCGGGGCCTGGAGCTTCAAGCAGGAAGTGTCGTTCTAACTGGCTGGAGCCCGCCCGCAATCAAGCGATGGCTTGAAGACAACGATTTGCCGGCCAACCCGGAGGACGCGGCTCTCGTAGCGACCGTCACAGACTCACGCCATTATTTGATGGTTCGTCTGCTTGAATTCATTTCGGAAGAGCGGGGACGGCGCAGCTTCGGCGATATCCTAAAGACCTTTGGATCAGCGTTGTGTGACCGCGACAGCAACTTATCAAAATCTTTGATTTTCAATGTTGCGGGAAGATAGCCCTCCACAATTGATCGAATTTGAGAGGACGCTTGGCGAACTTGTTGGACCAAGAGAAGAGACTGTAAGTGAAATCGCTTCTGTAATTGAAGTTCAGGGCCCTGGGAAAGCTGCGAATTCCCTCGAGCTCCTGGCCAGAATAGGTTGGACAAGCCTGAACAACGATCGAGTCAAGACTAGCAATATAATTCACAGTCACCTAACATGAGCGGCGCTGCTTGGCGGGCCTTACTACTGCTTCCCTCGATAGACCGATTCCTGGGTGATTTGGCCGACGACCTTGTCAACAACCGGTCGGTTGTCCTTCTGCTTCCCAAAGGCACAGAGCCCGAGGACGTTAGCGAGCTTGTCGCCGATGAACTCTTCAAACGTAATGTCTCTTACCTGAATTACGCTGTCCCGCCCGGGCAAACGGCCAGGCTCACCCCGGAAACAGTTGCAGCCGATATGGTCAAGGATGCGTCGGGCGCGTCCCGTTCGTTGATCAATCTATGGCAGGGATCTTCGTTTCCAGAGGTAATCCTTCTTGAGAACGCGGATCACTCAGAAAACCATTGGCGCGAAATATTGATTCTGATGAGGCAATGGGCCGAGCAAATTGGCCATTCTACAATTGAGTTGCCGGGGCCCCGAACCCTGTTTGCGCCATGCCGGGCGACATGTCTGCTAGGGGACTTGCCCTAGGGGGATATCCGACTAAGCGTCCGGTGGTGGTGGGGGTTTCCCTCAGAGTTGGAGGTTCGACTCTTGACAAGGCTGACGATGAATGGCAATGCCAGTCAAACACTATGGAAGGAATGCCTGGCCGCCGCTTTTGGTGCCGGCGACGCCACCCTGACAACTGTACTGATGGCGGAACCGACATCTTCACTCGAGGAGTGCGAATGCATAATTCGAGCTTTCGCCCAAAACGCAGGTATAGAAAAGCTAAACTCTCAGGTCTTGGTCACGCACAGTGGCCCGACAAAGTCTTCGATCCGAGAGCCTCCCCTGGCAAGCCGGATTGATTGGGCGGAGGGACGTATCGTGAGCTCCTTCGAGCACGGTGTGGAGTTGCACCCTGCCTTTCTTTCTCTTGCGAGGGATGCCACGGAACGCCTCGGCCGGCGTCTCTGGAGAACCCAGTCTTCTACGCTAATGCCTCTTGCCGATCAGGTCAGGCTACGAGTGTGCGATTATCTGGTTGATAGATACGGCAAGAAATGGTTTGAGCGTTTGGGCGTTCCGCCTCAAGAACCACGGGAATTGGATCGACTCCGAGTCAACCCCTTCGACGCGGATTTGGGGTATCTCGTTTCACTGAACCGCAAAATCTTTTTGGCAAATCGATGCGGGTACGACCACGACTTCTTGGAATCCGTGCGGTTGATGCGCAATGATCTAGCCCACTACAAGCCGGTGGACATGAGTATGGTTCGTAGGGTACTGGCAGGAATGTAGCCTACCGGGCGTACCGGGGAATGGTTTGCGGCGGTATGTGACGTCCCGGGCGGCTTAGCGAAGAAACCGAGGGATCGCTACGTAAAGCGTGTTGGTGTCTAGGCTTTGCGGCTTGAGAGCTTCCTGCGAAACGCGCTGATTTTGGGGTGAAACGGTTGGTTGGACGCTCCGTTCTTGCCACAAGACAGACCAGTGAACGACTTCTTGTGTTAGAAGAAGCTCAAGGACGGGCCAAAATGGGCAAAAAAGGGGCTTTGGACGTTTTCAGGGACCCTTTGAAAAGGTTTTTTGGTTTCCGCCCGCTTTGGTTCCTTTCTGTAAACATGGCGGCCCTCCGTTCGTTGTTCCGCACGTCCCGTCGTTGCAACCCGGCCAGTAGGTGAAAACGGCGGCCCAAAAATCCCCCGCCGGTGTGGTATCATTGGGCGCAGAAGCTTTAAGCGAGGGGCCCATGACATCAAAGGCAGAGAAATTCGGAGAACTGACCTGGGAGGACATCCTGGCGTGGGCGGGAGACACCGTTGCCTCCCGCGGTAAAAGCTACCAGCGCGGCGACCAGGTCGAAAAACTGGCCCTCACCCCTGAAGGGGCGGTGGTGGCGTGGGTCTTGGGCACGGAAAGATACGCCACTCTGGTCGATATCGAGGGTGAGGACCTTACTTCGGCCTGCACCTGTCCCTATGACGATACCTGCAAGCACGCGGTGGCCGTGGCCCTGGAATACGTGGAGCGCCTGGAAGAGAATAGCAAAGTCCCCACCATTGCGGAAGGGGACGCCAGGCTGAAATTGCTGGGGGCTATGGCCGGGCCGGGTTCAGAGCCGGGGACGGACGTGGAGGAGGGGGACGGCGGTGGGGAGCCTGCTGACCGGCGGCGCCCGGGGGCGGTTCCCGGGGCCGTGCATTCGTACCTCGAGCAGCAGACCAAAGGGCGACTGGTGGCTCTCATCGAAGATCTGGCCGGGCGGCACCCTGCCGTCGCGGAGGCCCTGAAGGACAGGGCCGACCTGTCCAGAGGGACTGTGGCCCGGATGGTGGCGGGGGTGCGGAAGGAGATCGATGCCCTGAGCGCCAGCCCCGCTTGGCGCCATCACTGGGACGGCGAAGGGTACACGCCCGACTACTCCAGGGTGCGGGACCGTCTTCGAGCCCTCCTGGAAGCAGGCCACGCCGACGAGGTGCTGGCGCTGGGCGGAGAGATCCTGGAGGCCGGCACCGAGCAAGTAGAGGAGAGCGACGATGAAGGCGAGACCGCCGCAGAAATCGCCCAATGCATGGACGTGGTCTTCCAGGCGCTGCCGCAGACATCGCTTCCTCCCGCGGAACAGTTGCTCTGGGCGGTGAAGGCCGACCTGAATGATGAGTACGACTTCTGTGTGGGGGCGCGGGCATTCTTCGACCGGAAACACGCGGCCAGCGATTGGGACGCCGTGGCCGGGAAGCTCACGCGCCTCCTGGAGGAGCAGAAACCTGCGAAAGGGGATAATAGCTATTCGACGGACTACCGCCGGGACGATCTGACCGACTGGTTGATCATGGCCCTGGAGAAGGCCGGCCGGGGAGAAGAAATCATCCCTCTCTGTGAGCGGGAAGCCAGGCGAACGCAAAGCTATGTCCGGCTGGTGGGCCGCCTCATCGGGGCGGGGCGTCAGGGAGATGCGGAACGGTGGATACAGGAGGGCTTCGGCGCCACGAAGAAGCAGTCGCCGGCTATCGCCGGTGAGCTACGCACGATGATGCGGCAGATGCGGGAAAGAGAGGGCGACTGGCCGCGCGTGGCGGCCTTCCGCGCCGGTGACTTCTTTGCCGGGCCTTCGCTACAAACCTTCCGGGAGCTGCAGAAGGCAGCGGAGCGGGCCGGGGTCTGGCCCGGGGTGAGGGCTGCGGCCATGCTTTACCTGGAAACGGGCGGACTGCCTCAGGATGCCGGCAAAGCCGGAGACGGGGCGGCTTCTCCCTGGCCGCTGCCCGAGACCGGCCTGCCGGAAGACGTCAGGGTGGAGCGCCAGGACTTCCCGCTGACCGGAACGCTCATAGATGTCGCCATAGCTGAGAAGCGCCCGGACGAAGTCCTCCGGTGGTATGACCGGAAGAAGCCGCAGCCTGCGTCATGGGGATGGTTACAGACCTGGTCGAAGGATGACCAGGTTGCGGGGGCGATAGCGGGGGCTTATCCCGACCGGGCGGTGCAAATCTGGAAGAAGCTGGCCGAAAGCCAGATCGCTGAAACGAAGCCCGCGGCTTACGAGGCAGCGGCCCGTTTTCTCCACAGCATACGCCGCACCTTGAAAAAGCTGGACCGGGAAAAGGAGTGGGAGAGCTACCTGGCTAAGCTCCGCGAGGCCAATAAACGTAAGAGGCGACTCGTGGAAATCATCGATGGTCTGAGCAGAAAGCCCGCCGCAGGCAAGGACGAGACAACTCCCGTCACGAAGACGGACACGAAGCCGCTGCTGGGGGTATGAGGTATTGACTTTGTGGGCTGGGCGGCGTACTATGTATATACGACCATATATACAGCTCGATGGATGATCAGGACCTCCTGCGGCTGCTCGGCGGCTACCTGCACCCTGCCGGTGATCCCAACCCCGAGGTGGCAGGGGTCGAGATTGTCTGGGAACGAGACAATTCGAGTTTTGGAGCCAGGCACATCTGGACCAAACATCATTTAACCGAGGAAGAGGTGGAGCAGGTGCTCTTCGAGGCGCCTCCCTACGTTGAAGCACGGCGGCATCTGGACTGTCCGAACCGAACGATATTCTGGGGCGCCACCCGGTTTGATCGCTGGATCATCGTCATTTGTGAGGACTGGACCGAGGGCACGAAACGGCTGCTCAGGCCGATTACAGCTTTCGAGCCTGAGGAAGGATCCCGGTATTGGGAGAAACTGAAATGAGCATGGAGAAATATCACCCTTCAAGTGAACAAGAGCTTGAGCGCGAAGCCCGGGAGTGGGACTCCGGAGCCAGGAGTCCCAGGGCCTGGATTGACGCGCCGGACGCGGTCCCCCGGGCGGGGGCCGCGACCCCGATTAGCTTGCGGGTACCCGTGCCGATGCTTCGGATATTGAAAGCCTTTGCTGAGCGGCAGGGAGTAGGTTACCAGGTCCTGATCAAGCGATGGTTGGACGAACGAATCCGGGCAGAGTGGGACAGACTCGCCGCGAATCAAAAGCTGGTCCGGCAACGGCCAGTCAGGGTAGCGGACTCGCCATCGCGGGGCGAAGAGCCGGTGCTTGGCGGTCTACCTGAAGACGAGGCGAGGTTCGTCCGGGAGCTGGTGGGCTTTCTGAGGGAAAAAGCAAGGAACAAGAAGAACACGGGTGGGAAGCAAGGAAGGAACATCACTCGTGCTTGACTGCTCGACATTGACCGAAGAGCTGGAAGGGATGCGGCAAGGCCAGGTTCAGAGAGATTGGGGCGTTCATCCCACAGAGGATCGGCCCCGGCGAAGGACGCCATCCACTTAGCCCTTCGCGGCGTGCCTTTTGGGTTTTGTCTCAAAATGCTTGAGCACTTGCTCCCGCAAATAACGCCCAACGAATGAGTTAACCGTGCCGTCAGGGTAGAGGATGCGGTTACCAACCAGGAGTTTCATCTTGCTTTCCAGGCCGGCCTCGGAGAAAGAAATGCCGATCAAATCTACGAGCTCAGTTTTGGAATAGGAGGTATTCGTCCAGAGCCATTCCCATACGTGACTCTGTGATTCGCCCGTTAGCTCTGTGAACTTTTCGACCGGGCGAACCTCCAGGCTGGTCCAGGCGACGATAATCTTCACCATGTCCGGGTTATCCGCCACCAGGAGCACCGTCTCCGGTCTTTCGTTCTGCTTGAACCAGGCTAGCTTTTCCGAGAACCTGTCATCCTTCATCGGCTGCCTGATTCGAGCCACATGACGCAATACTGTTGCTGGACACTAGTCGCCGAGCTACCTCGCCATATTCCTTTTCGCCCTCCTGCTCTGCGTGATTTTCGAGGCGAGCGCCAACTTCAAAAAAGTGATTAAATCCACGACCCAGCTTCTTGCCTTTCAAAGTGTGTTTGTCGAGGGCATAATCCGGGATTGCTTTTCCGGCGGGGTGGTTCCCATAGCTGGCAATCAAGCAGTTGTCGACGAGCCTGCTCTTCCGGGCCCTGACCAGCAGCAGGACCGCGTGAATGATAAACAGCCTCTCGCCCGGGTCCTTCTTCTTATGCAGCTCCGACCAACTGTCGTAGAGCGCTCTGATGGCCGATGGCATCATAGGCTCGGCGAGTCCGATATCTTCGGATGACATTACGCGGAGCCGTTTCCAGAGGTACTCTCCAAAACCTGAGATATCAAGTTCCACGGCCCAGTACAGCGCATCGGCCTCGTTCGCGCGCCGTATAGCCTTCTGCAAAGAGGAGGCAACTTCCCCGAAATCATAGCCGTTCTTCAATTGAAGTTCGTGCATTGCTGCCCCTTTCGTGCTCTTGCAATGAGACCAGTTCAGTATGGAAGAGCCAAAATGAACTTACCAATGTTGTTGCGCCCCGCTCTTTGATGCCTCTTCCTCTCAATGGCATTGCCAAACAACTTCTTGAGTTCCAGGAACGATTGTTCCTCTGCGGCATTGGTTCGCACCTCCGCAAGCCCTCCGGTGCGCTTGCTGCACGCTGGGGTGTGGAAGGCGTAGCGTTGGTCGATGCAAGCTATGCGGTGGTAGTATGCGTTCAGGCAGCTGGCAAGTATATCCTCGTTGACTCCATGCAAATCTACCCCTGGCAGCCAATACGTATGTTCGATCCGGCAAGTATGCCGTGAGCGGTGCCCGTTACCCACCCGGTGGCGACGATGGGTCTCCACCAGTGATAGACGCGCGGGTCACTCAAGATGGCGAACCCAAACAGATATGCTCCAAGGTCCTTGGTGATCTCAGCGCTCCGCTGAATGAGCTCCCGGACCTGGGTCGGACTCAGCGTTTCTCTTTTCTCTGGCCAGATGGCCGCCACCTCAGTGCAGTCGTCGTCAAGGCTGAAAACGTTGCCGAACCGCTCATATATACATTGTCTTATGTGGCCAAGCCCATGCTCTTCATGGCTCACGATTTCAACGTCCGGATTCAGTTCTCGGTACAGGTCTCGCTCGGACTCCGCGACACAGAGAATCGGATCCGTGACCAGCGTCTTGCTCGTCACGCTTCCGGCTCTCAGATGGGACGGAATGACTACCTTGATTTCCACAGCTTTGCAAACCTTTCAAACTCGACCACGTGAGATAACTTCACCCCTTGAGTCTTACCCGGGGGGTTCTGCTCCTTGCGCAACCGCAGTACTGTTTGCGCCATCATCCAGTCTTGCAGAGTCCGGCATATTATCACTATGATCTCGTAATGCTCGTCAAAACTCGGGCAAATCGGGAATACTGGTTCATCAGGGGCGGAGTCTTGATTCAAACGTTCGATAGCTTTGTCGACCTCCCGACTGAGGAAGCCCAGTGCGGCAAGGTCAACGTTTTCGGCCCGGAGGTCAGCAAGCGTCTTTCCCAACTGGTTGTCATCCCACGAGCTAAATTCGTGCAACCGGTTGTCTGCTATGCCGAAGGACCTCGCTTTCGAAGGATCATCGTTCACCATTACAGCCGCGATCCGTTTCCAACCATTGTGCTTGGCCGCCAACCAGATTCCGTGGCCGGCTTCGATCAGGCCTGTTGCGGAATTCACGACAATGGGCTTGCGTTGGCCGAACTCTATCAGACTGCGCGCCAGCCGCCTGACATCGCTTGCCGGATGCACCCGGGCGTTTGTCGGATCAACCCTCACCGAGTCGATATCGACAGTGATCGGCAGCAGGGCATCCGCGATATTCTCAATTTGTTCTTCCATGTGATAACTCGTACCTCCCAATTCGGCGACCCGGCTCGGCCATATTTGCCTGGACAATTCCTCAGAATTCGCAGAACAAATGTGCTGGGCGATTCAATCATACATCCGGCGTCCTGCTGAGTGCAAGGGGAATTTGTCGCTGCGCCTGCCAGAACCGGATCGGATGGGCTAGCCACTCCACTCAGAGTGGAGAAAGAGACCAGACAACCACTCCATGTGCCGATGGCAAGCTAGTTGGCGCTTGCGAGACGGCGGCGTAAGTATCATCAACCCCAAAGTGCCGGGATCAGGACCTGATTGAGGGTCAGTCCGTTTGGGGGCAAGGACAGTGCCGAAAGAGGCGGCGTCGTTTGCCAGGACAAGACGATAACAAAGTGTGGCCTTTGCGGGGAAACTGCAGAGAATTGTAAAAGTCTTGCAAGTATTAGTACGCCTGGTGGGATTCGAACCCACGGCCCTCAGTTCCGAAGACTGATGCTCTGATCCGCTGAGCTACAGGCGCAAGAGGATTCAAGATTACAGATTCAAGATTCGAAGATTCCCCCCACCGCCCCCGGGGAGGGTTGCCGGCTGTCCGCGACGGCTGTCAGCGGCACGGAGGTGCGCGGCGCGGTTGTAGTTAACAGATTCCGTTGTTTGCGCCGACAGGCCCATTATAACCGGCAGTTGACGCTTCGTCAAAACCCGGGCGTGGGAGCATGGGAGGCAGCGTTTCTGGTAAAATCTTAGCAGGGCTGGCCCCCGCGGGGGCCAGCCCTTTGGGCGTTTGCCCGGGCGCGCCCGTGAATACCGGGTGGACGGCGCACTGCCACAAAGGCAGGGTCGCGGCAATGGCCTCCGGACAAGGGCTCCGGGCGAACCCGGAAGCGAATTGCCGCCGGCGCGATCCAGTATTCACAGGCGGGACGCCTGTGGCACTGGACTGTGGCACTGAGGCCTGAATTGGACCTATCTAAATTACTTGACATAATTGAAAAGCAGCCGGAGTTTCAAAAACTCGCCGGGCTGGTCGAACAGAACGGGGCCGGATACGTTTCCAGCATCCCGGTAACCTGGCCACTGCTGGCCGCTGCGCTCCGGAAGGTCTCCGGCCGCCCGGCGCTGGTCATCACCGCCCGGTCCGAAGACGCCAGGCGCTTCTACGAGCAACTGGCGCCCTGGTGCCCGGGGGTGACGCTCCTGCATTTCCCCGAGCCGGACGCGCTGCCCTACGAACGTCTCACCCCCGACCTCGGCACCACCCAGGCCAGGATCAAGGCGCTGTCCTGTTTGGTCCCCGATCCAGTCGGGGATTGCAAGGCCGGCGCCGGGCCGGGGAAGGGTCTCATCATCGTGGGGTCCGCCTACGCCGTGGCCCAGAAGACGATATCGAAGAACGCTTTTGCCGGCACGTCTTTCACCATCGCGAAGGGCGGCTCCGCGGACGTCGCCGCGCTCCTGGCCAGATTGGACGCCATGGGCTATGAGGCGGAAACCACGGTGGAGGTTCCCGGGACCTTCAGCCGGCGCGGCGGCATCATCGATGTCTATCCCTACGGAAATACCTGGCCCGTACGGCTGGAGCTGGTAGGCCAGCAGGTCGAAAGCCTGCGCCATTTCGACCCGGCCAACCAGCGGTCCCGGGAGCAGGTTAACGAGTTCACCATCGAGCCGGCCCTGGAAATGTCCCTCCCGCCGGACCTTGACGGCTATCTGGCCGGATGGCAGGAGAAGCTCCAGCTCGACCGGTGCAGCGAGGAGACGAGGCAGAGGTTCAACGAAGAGCTGGAGATGGTCCGCGGCCGGCAGAAATTTGCCGGCATGGCCTATTATGCGCCTCTGTTCAACACCGATACTATCCTCGACTATCTGCCCGCAAACGGACTGCTGCTCTGCGAGGACCCGGCGCGCCTGGAAGAGGCGCTGGACGAACTGGACGCCATGGCCGGCGAGGTGCGGCAGTCCCAGTTGGAAAAGTGCGAGTTGCCGCCCGGCTTCCCCGCCCCGTATCTATCGTGGCCGGAATTGGGGGAAAGGCTCAAAACTAAAGTTCCAATCATCAGATTCCAGGTTCCAAGCGACGGGGATTTTCCGTTTGGCGCAAAGTCTGATTCTCGAGGGCGCGACACGGCGGCTGCGAACGAGGGAGTGGGAGACCTTCACCCTCTCCTGACCTCTCCCTTCAAGGGAGAGGGAGGCAACCGGTTCACCTTCGCCTTTGATCCCGCGCCGGGCTATAGCGCCCAGCTTCAGAAGTTCATCGGGGATGTAGGAAGCATGAAAGAAGAAGGCCGGCGCATTACCATCGTCTCGCATCAAGCGCCGCGGCTGTCCAACCTGCTCGAAGAAAATGAAATCATCGCCGCCGTGGCCGCCGACTTGAATGAGCTGCCGGCCAGGGGAGACATCAAGCTCGTCAGGGGAATGCTGGACGGCGGCTGGGCCTTCCAGGACGGGGACGAAGAATTCATCATCTTCACCGACCGGGAGATTTTCGGTTTCGTCAAGCAGAGGCGCGAGGTCAAACGCCGTGCGGTGAAACGCCTCCTGTACCTTTCCGAGCTGGAACCCGGCGACTTTGTGGTGCACGCCGACCACGGCGTGGCCCGGTTCGCCGGCACCACCAGGCTGACCACGGACGGGAGCGAACGGGAGTACCTCATCCTGGAATACTCCGGGGATGACAAACTCTACGTGCCGGTGGAGCAGATAGACCGCATCACCCGTTACGTCGGGGCGCGGAACGAGACCCCGAACGTCAGCCGCCTCGGCACCCAGGAGTGGCGACATACCCGGCAGAAGGCCAAAGAGGCCGCGGAGAAAGTGGCCAAAGAGCTTCTCGAAGTCTATGCTGCCAGGGAGTTGAAACAGGGCTACGCCTTTTCCCCCGATACGGTGTGGCAGCAGGAGCTGGAGGCTTCCTTCCCCTACACGGAGACGCCCGACCAGATCGAGGCCATCCGCGAGGTCAAGGAAGACATGGAGAAGCAGCGGCCCATGGACCGCCTGGTGTGCGGGGACGTGGGCTACGGCAAGACCGAGGTGGCGCTGCGGGCTGCTTTCAAATGCGTCATGGATGGCAAACAGGTCGCCGTCCTGGTACCCACCACCATCCTGGCCCAGCAGCACTACCGGACGTTTACGGAACGGCTCAAGCCCTTTCCCATGAGAATCGAAATGCTGAGCCGGTTTTGCTCCCGGAAAGAGCAACAGGCCGCGGTGGACGCCCTGGCCCTGGGGAAGGTGGACATCTGCATTGGGACCCACCGGCTCCTCCAGAAAGACGTCGCCTTCAAGAACCTGGGACTGGTCATCATCGACGAAGAGCAGCGCTTCGGCGTATTTCACAAAGAGCATTTCAAGAAAATGCGCCACGAGGTGGACGTGCTGGCCCTCAGCGCCACCCCCATTCCGCGCACCCTCTACATGGCCCTCGTCTCCGTGCGGGACATGAGCACAATGGAAACTCCCCCTGAGGAGAGGCTGCCCATCAAGACCATGGTCGGCGACTACCAGGACCGGATCGTCCGGGAAGCGGTCCTGAGGGAGCTGGAGCGCGACGGCCAGGTCTTTTTCGTCCATAACCGCGTCCAGGGAATCAATGCCCTGGCCGACCGCCTGAGAGAAATCGTCCCTGAAGCGAAGATCACCGTGGGCCACGGTCAGATGCCGGAAGAGAAGCTGGAGCAGGTGATGCTGGACTTTTCGCAGCAGAAGTACAACGTGCTGGTCTGCACCACTATTATCGAATCGGGCCTGGACATGCCCAGCGTAAACACGCTCATCGTCAATGACGCCGACAGGCTGGGCCTGACGCAGTTGTACCAGTTGCGGGGACGGGTGGGGAGGGGGACCAACCGGGCTTACGCCTATTTCCTCTACAAGAAGGGCAAACGGCTGACGCCCCAGGCCGAAAAACGCCTGCAGGCCATCTTCGAGGCAACTGAACTGGGCGCCGGTTTCCACCTGGCCATGAAGGACCTGGAAATCCGGGGGGCGGGCAACCTGCTGGGCGCCGAACAGTCCGGCCAGATCAGCGCGGTGGGCTTCGAGCTTTACACCCAGCTCCTGGCGGACGCCGTGGCGAACCTCAGGGCGGCGAGACCCGCCGGAGGAACGGCCCCCGTCCTGGTCCCGAAATCCCCCCTGCCTTCCGTGGAGTTGCCTGTCAGCGCCTATATCCCGGTGTCGTATGTTTCCGACATCGCCGTGCGCCTGAACCTGTATCAGAAAATGGCCCGGGTGTCCGGCGACAGCGAAATCGAAGAGATCGGCCGGGAAATGGTGGACCGTTTCGGCAAGCTGCCGCCGCCGGCCAGGAATCTCCTGTATGTTCTCAAAATCAAGAGACTGGCGGGGGAGGCCGGCCTCTCCGGCATCGGCCGGGACAACGGCAATATTCTTCTCCGGTTTCAGGACATGGCCCGGTGGTCCAAACGGACCCTGAAGGGCGGCTACGACGGGCTGAAGATTAGCTACGACGGGCTCAGACTGCCGGCCAAACCCGGCAGCAGTCCGGGCTGGCAGGAAGCCCTGGAGAAGCTCCTGCGCGAGCTGATACAGATGCAATGATCCCGGATTAAATGGGCGGGGTGTAGTGCATGGCTTTAGCCTTGCCGGGGTGGTCGACATCCCTCCCGTAGAGAAGAGCAGGGCAGGGTGGGTTAAGCACAGCGGGGCAGCGGGGTAGACGGGTGGCTGTGCGAACCCACCACTCCGAGACGGGAAAAGGTGTCAACCACGCCCGCAGCGCCCGTGAAGGAAAACGAAGATTGGATTATAATAACGGTAATTGCTCCATGTTTGGTCTGCCCCGGGCCCCCGCCTGGTTCATTCCAAAACCTGATATCCCCGAAGCTCAAATGCCGGGCGTTTTGCACCCCAGCAAGGCTGAAGCCATGGGCTAGGCCGCCCCGGCCGTTGCACAGACCGGGATCATGAAAGAAACAACTAATGGCTGAAGTTCGCCCTTTTCACGGCATCCGGTTCAATCAGAAACAAGTTTCCGACCCGGCGAGCGTCATCTGCCCGCCGTACGATGTCATTTCGCTGCGGGAACAGCATGCTTATCACGAAAAATCACCGTACAACATCATCCGCCTGGAGTTCGGGCTTGACCGGCCCGGCGATTGGGCCGGAAACAACAAGTACACCCGCGCCCGGGACGACTGGCGCCTTTGGCGGGACAAGGGCGTGCTGGAAAGCGACGCCGTTTCGTTCTATGTCCACAAACACCGGTTCCCGCACCGGGGAGAAATCCGGGAACGGACCGGGCTCACAGCCTGCGTGAGACTGGAACCCTGGGACAGGAAGATCGTCTTGCCCCACGAGCACACCGGCAGCAAACCGAAAGCGGACCGGCTGGAGCTGATGCGCGCCTGCCGGGCCAACATCAGTCCCATCTTCGCTCTTTACCAGGACTCAGGGGGAGCGCTCTCCCGGATTCTGACCGGCGCGCAGGAAAGCCCGCCCACCGCGCAGGCCAGCCTGGAAAACGGGGAGGCCCACTCTGTCTGGAGCGTGGCTGGAGGGACGCCGCTGCTGTCTATCGAGGAGTTCTTCGCCGGGCAGAAGATTTTCGTCGCCGACGGCCACCACCGCTACGAGACGGCCCTGGCCTATCAGAACGAGATGACAGAAGCCGGCCTGGCCATGCCCGGCGCCGGCTATGTCATGATGACGCTGGTGGAATTCTCCGACCCCGGCCTCCTCATCCTGCCCGTGCACCGCCTGGTCAGGGGATTACCCCCCGGGGAGATGGCCGGGCTGAAGAGCAAGCTGCATTCGCTTTTCGATGTCAAGACGTTGCCGGTGAGGGCGTCCGACCCGGCGCAAAAGGCGACCATGATCAGCGACGCCCTCCGCCGCCGCAGAAACATAGGGATGGCCATCGGGGTCTGGGGCCAGGAAGAGGACAATCTGTTGATCCTGCGGCTGCGCCAGGGGACTGACTATGACGCCATGATGCCGCCCGGACATTCCTATTACTACTACCGGCTGGAGATAAGCCGCCTGCAGCACCTGGTCATGGATGAGCTGGAAACGGCCAACAGACATCTCGAAGTGGTTTACACGCCCGATGAGGTCGAAGTGGTGAACCGGGTTGGCGCCGGGGAGTACCAGATTGGGTTTTTCATCAAAGCACTGGAAACCAGGGACATCAAGAGCATCGCCCTGGCGGGGGATAAAACGCCCCGGAAGTCTAGTTACTTCCATCCCAAGCTGCCCACCGGGCTGGTCATGCGGAGCGTCGAAGAAAGTCTATAAGGTTACAAAGTTCATGAGGTTTGTAAGGTTGAAAGGTAGTAGGTTGGAAGGGTCGTTGAGTTATTGGGTTATTGAGTTATTGAGTTCCCCGCCCTGCACCCTGACGGCCGGCGGCCGACAGCTCCCCCGGAGACTGACCATCAACTATCGGCCGGCGACCGCCGACTGCCGACTGCCGACGATTGACTGCCGACCGGCTGATAGCTGAAGGCTGATAGCTGTTAGCTTTAGAGGAGATGCCAATTGACCGCCAAACCCAGCCGCCGACACGAAAACAGGGCTGGCTGAGCTGAAGACGTCAGATTCGTTCGCCCCGGGGTCGCGGTCTGATATACTATTGTCACAGGACCGGTCTTTTTGGAGGCTACCCATGTCCAGGAAGTTCACAGCGATAATCACAAAGGAAGAAAAATGGTATGTTGGGCATTGTGTCGAATTGGGCGTGGTTAGTCAGGGCAAGACGATCGAGGAGGCACAGGCGAATCTGAAAGAAGCGGTTGAGCTATATCTGGAGAGTTTCGGCGCCGACGACATTCCTGAAAGCAAGGGAGAGATAGTCTTGTATCGCCTTGAGGTGGCGGTTGGCGCCTAAACTCCCTGTTCTATCTGGGGATGAGGTTGTTCGACTGCTGAAGAGAGAAGGTTTTGATGTTGTGCGGCAGAAGGGAAGTCACGTGAGTCTCCAGAAAGGCAGTTACAAGACCGTCGTGCCGCTACACGAAGAGCTTGCTAAAGGAACGCTCCTGGGTATCTTGAAACAGTCTGGTCTCACTAAGGAGGACCTTGCCAATTTGATTGGCAAGAAATGAGGTGCTCGCACCGCTGGTTTGGTTCACTGTCCGATTCTGCTGCAACCAAGCGGGTCCCCCCGAGCGCCGGCTGCCGGCCGGCTGGTAGCTGACCGCCGACAGCCATCCAAGGAGGTGCAAATTGAGCGCCAAACCGAAGAAGTACTGGCAGGCCAAACTGGAAGACAGCAAAGGTCTTCCCAAAGTGGAAGAAATCGCCGGCAAGATGAGCACCAGGTGGGGTACCGGCACCGTGGTGATTCCGGCGCCCAAAGAGGTGGACGAGTTCATGAGGAGGATCCCGGAGGGAAAACTGACCACCATCAACGAGATCCGCGCCGCCCTTGCCCGGCGCCATTGCGCCTCCATCGGCTGCCCCATCACCACCGGCATTTTCGCCTGGGTGGCGGCCCACGCCGCCGAAGAGGCCGCGGCGGAGGGGAAGGGGGGCGTTACGCCTTACTGTCGCACGTTGAAGCAGAGCGGCGAGCTCAACGAAAAATACCCCGTCGGGCTGGAAGGCCAGAAGAAGCTGCTGGAGAAGGAAGGGCACACGGTAATTCAAAAGGGGAAGAAATGCTTCGTGGCCGGCTACGAAGAATGCCTGGCCGACCTGGAAGCGGGTTAGTCAGCTCTCCACGCCTGTGCCACCAGGCCCCCACCCGCAAGGCTAAAGCCATCCCGATCTTATCGGGACGCCCCACCCGCGCGCAGGCTGAAGACTGCGGCTACAACCCCGGTACAAACCAGCCCGGCGCCCGCGTAATTTGGCTTGCCGGAGCAGCGGCGGTGCCGCCTCATCCTGCCATCCAGTTGTAGCTGGCGTCTCTCAGCCCCACCCGCATCTGGGCAATGAACAGGGCGTCGTTCATGTCGATCTTTTCGCCCCCCACGTCGTGCATTACGCTGGCCGCATTGAGAGGGTTGACCGCCAGGTCCCCGGTGCCCAGGCCCCGGATTCCCACCCGGTACTGGGCGATGAACAGGGCGTCGCTCATGTCGACGTCGTCGATGTCCCGGGCGTTGCCGCGCCGGAGGTTGCCCAGGTTGACCGCGGGATCGGGGGAAATGACTTCTGCGGAGACGGAGGAAACACCGGAGAAGGCCAGGGTCACCGTGTAGGTATTGTCCCTGCTGCCGATAAGCGAGGGGTACAGATGAGCGACGGTAACGGGGGCCTGGGGGGTGCTGGCGGTCTGGCTGGAGTTGAAGGTGGTCTTGGCGCCGCCCTCGGTGTTCCTGACTGAACTAATGGTGGAGAAGGGCGCCACGCCCCTGGCATCGAGAATCGTCAGGCCGGCCGCAGCGTAGGTCAGGCTGGCGTCGTAAGAGCCGAGGCCGCCGGCCGCGGTGGTGGTTGTGCCGTTCGACAGGTCTTTGACGCGTTTGATCGCCACCTTGAAAATAACGAAACCGCTGGCATCCACATCCTGGGTCAGTTCCAGTTCCGCGCCTTTCAGGACCTGTACGGTGGACAGGGTCAGGGCGGCGCCGGTCAGGTTGGGTACCAGCCTGATGCCCCCGGCGAGGTTCAGGCCGTTCTTTGCGGCGAAATCACCCGTGCGGGAGGCGAAGCTCATTATCTGGAAACTGTTGCCCCCGGCCGGGGTGAAGTTGTTGATAGCGGTGACGTTGAGTGTTCCGTCCAGCGAGGCCGAGCCGGTGATATTGATCTGGTCGAACTGGTCCCCTGGGGTCAGGCCGCCGATTTCAACATTCAGAATGCCGGAGGCGGTCTGGGTGTAGTTACCGGTGATGTTCAGAATGCCCGGAGAACTGCCGGGGGATGCTACGCCGGCGTTGGAGACATTCCCGGTGATTGTGCCCGAACCGGAGAGGGTACCGCCGTTGATGTTGACCCCGCCGCTGGCCGCAAAGGCGCCGTTGACGGTGGTCGTTCCCGCAGTCTGCGTATATGTCGGGTTGGCGGTGAAAAGAGAGCCGCTGCCCACGGTCACGTTTCCGGCATTGCTGAAAGCTGCCGTGGAACTGAAGTTGCGCCCGTTCTGGATGGTGAGACTGCCCGCAGCGCCATTAGCGGCCAGGTTAAGCAGGGCGTTGACGCCGGATTCGTTGACAATGGCGGAAGCGGCGCCGTCGAGGGTGATGCCGGCGGCGTTGGTGACGATATTGGCGCCGGGGAACTGAAGGGTCCCCTGGACAACATGGCTACCCCCGGTGAGCGTGCTGGTGCTGCTGGAGAAATTGCTCAGACCCGCCGCGAGGTTGAGCTTGCCGCTATTGACGTTGACCGTGCCGGTGTTATTGAAGGGGACGTAGAAAGTAGCCGTGCCCGTCCCGCCGGACTTGTTGAGCGTGCCGGCGTTGTTGAAATTGCGCGTCCCGCTGGCATAGGTGCTAAGGGTGTTATCTCCCTGGATGTTGAAGGTAGCGCCGAAGAGATTGTTGGCTGTCGAGGTATACTCGAAGGTCCAGGGCGTACCCCCGGCCCAGTTGACCGTGCCGCTATTGTTCAGGGTACTACTTGACAGGTTCCGGCTGCTGCCGCCGGTGACGTTGAGGGCGCCGGAGTTGGTCTTGGCCCCTGCCCCGGTGATGTTGCCTCCCGTCCAGTTCCAGGCGCCGGTGACGTTGAGGCCGCCGGACCCGCCCAGGGTGCCTCCGGAGAGGTTGAGGTTGGGGACGGTGATGGCGGCGTTGAAGTTAGACGTGCCGGATATCACGGCCAGGACGCCCGCCCCGGTGACCGTGGCGCCGCTGCCCAGGTCGTGCGTCCCGTTGGCCAGTTGGAGGGTCTGGCCCGAGGGGATATTCAACGTTCCGGCATGGGTGCTGCCGGCGTCGAACTTCAGAGTCCCGCTATTGACGTTGACCGTGCCGGTGTTATTGAAGGGGACGTAGAAAGTGGCGGCGCCTGTCCCCGCGGACTTGTTCAGGGTGCCGGCGTTGTTGAGGATTTTAGACCCGCCGCCGTAGAGGCTGAGGCTGTTATCGCCCTGGACATTTAAGACGCCGCCGGCCTGGTTGTTGAGAGTGGCAGTATACTCCAAGGTCCAGGGCGCGCCGGTGGCCCAGTTGACGGTGCCGGTGTTGTTGAGGGTCCCGTCTCGTAAGTTCCGGCTGCTGCCGCCGGTGAGGTTCAGGGCGCCGGAGTTGGTCTTGACGCCCGGGCCGGTGATGTCGCCTGCCGTCCAGTTCCAGGCGCCGGTGACGTTGAGGCCGCCGGACCCGCCCAGGGCGCCGCCGGAGAGGTTCAGGTTGGGGACGGTGATGGCGCCGTTGAAGTTGGACGTGCCGGATATCACGGCCACTACGCCCGCCCCGGTGACCGTGGCGCCGCTGCCCAGGTCGTGGGTCCCGTTGGCCAGTTGGAGGGTCTGGCCCAAGGGGATATTCAACGTTCCGGCATGGGTGCTGCCGGCGTCGAGCCTCAGCGCGCCGCTGCTGACGTTGACCGTGCCGGTGTTATTGAAGGGGACGTAGAAAGTGGCGGCGCCTGTCCCCGCGGACTTGTTCAGGGT